>NZ_JACNMS010000001.1:662740-994110 GCF_020595125.1 Jeotgalibacillus aurantiacus | reverse complement strand
ACATCCGAGAAGCAAGCTTCTCTTCCGTTCGCTCGACTTGCATGTATTAGGCACGCCGCCAGCGTTCGTCCTGAGCCAGGATCAAACTCTCCGTAAAGTGTTTGAAAAGCTCATTGTCTTTTTTATTCGAAAAAGACTTAAAATCTTAAACGTTGACGTTTGGTTGTTTAGTTTTCAAGGTTCAATACTTCTTTTCGCTTCCTTCTATATTATAAGAAGAAAGTGTTTGTTGCTCTCTCAAGCGACCAATCTATCATAACACGACTTCGTTTATGTCGTCAACTGTTATTTTGAAAAAGTTTTTTCAGCATCCAGTTGAAATTGATGGCCGTTGTTTTTCGCAACGAGGAATAATATATCACGGATGTTTCATATAACGCAACCCTTTTTAAATAAACTATTAATTTAATTTATTTCAAAGCTCTAACCCCATAAAAAAAGAGCAGGATCCGTATCCATGCTCTGCGTTAAACATTATAGCGAAAAACAATTACTGTACCCACTCTTTTTTCTTTAAATATCGTATAGAACCGGCGACCAGCAGCACACTCAATAGGATCGTACTTATAATGGAGCGCCACGCACCCTCTGGAGATTCGTTCATCATAATCGCCTGTGAATGAAGCGTCAGACTTCCCGGCGTCCACAGCATTGGCTCTCTAAAGATGGATGACAGTAAAGATAATAGCAATAGAATCACAAGTCCCGCTCCAGCCACTGCTGCACTTCTTTTTAACACCGTGCTTAAAGACAGGACGAGCGAGACAGCAAACAGCAGCCACAGAATATAGAAGAAAGAGGCAGACATCACATCCGCAAAGGAAATCGGATCAAACAGCAGATAAATGTAGTATAGTGATGCAGCTGCACCCGCGACGTAGGATATTAACACGATCGCTGCAGCTGCCGTCCATTTAGAAAAGAAGTAGGCGAAGTAGGAAACAGGCTTTGCGAGCACCATAACCGCTGTACCTCCTGTGCGTTCACCTGAAAGCATACCCATAATGCCAAGCACCACCACAAACAGACCAATTTGTGAGAACTGTCCGAGTGTCTCAACGAAAACCTGACCCGCTCCCGGCAGAGGAATCTCGATCACCGCTCCTTCCGGAAGACCGCCAAACTGTTCTAAAATGTCCGGCAGGTAGTAGCTCGTTAACGGCTGCATGATTCCGAGCGCGATAAAAACGAGTGGCATCCAAAGCCACTTATAGCTTCTTTTCATTTCAAGCCATTCTTTTTTTAATAATACAGGGTAGGCATTCATACGTTCATCACCTCGTGAAAGACATCCTCTAATGTGGCTGTACCGACTTCCATTGACCGGACCGGCAGCTGGTGGGCTATCATTTCTTTTAATAGGAGTGGTCGCAGCATATCCATTTCCATTCCTTTTACGATCGCTGTACGGTCATCCGATTTAATCGTTAGAACGGGATGCTTTTGTTTCAATAAAGTAACCCACTCCTCAATCGATTCATCGGAGCGTATCGTGATTTCCGGACGGTCATAGGAAGCATACACCTGTTCAAGGGAGTCAAAGAGCACTTTTTTTCCATGATTCATGATCAGTACATCATCGCACAACGTCTGGGCATCGTGCAGAACGTGTGTAGAGTATAGGATGGTCATTTCCTGCTTTAACTCCTGAAGCAGATCCATCACATCTTTACGTCCGGCCGGATCTAGTGCTGATACCGGTTCATCAAGCAGCAACAGCTTTGGCTGATGGATCAGTGCCTGTGCGATACCAAGCCGCTGTTTCATCCCGCCTGAGAAGCCGCCGATTTTTTTATTCGCTGCTTCTTTTAAACCGACCCGTTCCAACAGCTGATCGGCGCGGATGATCCCTTCCTTTTTAGAAACTTTACCAAGCTCTGCAGCAAAAATAAGGTATTCTTTTGCGGTCATCCAGTTAAAAAAGGACGGATATTGTGGTAGAAATCCAATCAGGCTTCTATTGTCTCCGTGATGCTGATCAAATGTTATGGTCCCTGCCGTTGGTTCAGCCAGCCCACTGATCATGTGAAGTGTCGTTGTTTTCCCGGCGCCGTTTGGACCGAGTAGCGCTGTTGTCCGACCGGGTGAAAGAGAGAAAGTAAGCTGGTCCACCGCTTTTGCTGAACCATATGATTTTGTTAAGCCTGAGACGCTAATCATCTAGGTATCCCTTCTTCCGATGATAAAGTAAAGGACTGGGCCAATCAGATTAATGAACAGAATAATGATCACCCACAGCCATTTCGGACCGTTCACAGAAGGTCGTTTGGCCAGATCTACCAGGGCTAAAACGGCAATTACAATATTAATAAATGCCAGAGGCGCGATTAAAGCGAAATTTAATTCATCCATTTTCATCTCTCCTTTTGATTAAATAAGGCTGTAGTTTACGGGACCAGACTAAATAGCAAATGAGCGGAAGTGGCGTCTGGATAATGCCCCAAATGCCCCAGAACCATTTTGCATGCCCTCTTTTTCTTGCATCCGTGAATAAATAAATACTCTGGGCAAGGACAATGAGGATCAGCAAAATGAGCAGCCGGATATCAGGTAGTTCATTCATGCTGTCTCACCCCATTTCTGCGGCGATAAATCATACCTGAGATGCCCGCAATGATAAAAAAGAGAAGCTGACCTACTGCATAAAGGACCGGATCGTTGATCAACACGAGTAGCGTGACGGTGACGAGACATAGCGCAATGAGAATGAACCAGATCAGCTCCTTGCGCTGACGCTTGCGTGTTTCTGCCATCATCATGTGGATCTCTGCCAAAGACGGAGGTGCTGCTGTCACCCGATCAAGGTCACGCAATCCCTCTTTCAATTTTTCTTCTATGTCATCGTGCCTGTTGTGTTTCATTGTCTCCCAGCTCCTTTCTCAGCTTAGTCATTGCGTGATGCATCCGGGATTTAACCGTACCGGTCGAAACCTGGCAGATCGTTGCGATTTCTTCATAGGAATAGCCGTAATAATAGCTCAAAACGACAGGAATCCGGTGGATATCCTTTAACGTTTTCAGCGCTTCTGCAATCTCAAGTCCCGGTCCCTCCCCAAGCTTCCATTCCAGCTGACGGCTGTTCAGGTACATGTGCTCCCGCTTTTTCCGGCGTTTTTTATCAATCCAGAGGTTCGTTGCGATCTGGATCATCCACGTTGTAAAGGCTGACTTCTTCGGATTGTACTGAGCGTAACGCTCGATACAGCGAATCATTGTATCCTGCGCGAGATCCTCGGCTTCAGCAGGATGAAGGGTCAGCTTGACTAAATAGGCATATAAAAACGAATAATGTTCATGCAGCAGCACGCTCAGCTGCTCTGGTGTCGTTCTCTTCATCCTGCCTCTCCTTTCTTTTTCTATGGCTTATACGATTCAGGTCACCCATTTGTTCAAATCATTTTAAAATTTTTTAAAAAAACTTTTTTTATCAAAAGAAAAGAGCTATCTCCGTTAGGAAATAACTCTGTTAAGAATGTCAGTTTTCATCAATCGTACCGGGGGCATCCGTAGACTCCTGCGGCAGAGAAGCGACAGGTGAGACAGCGTAGTGCGTAGCGCTAGCTGGCTCACCGCGCGGCCGCGGAAAGCGAAGGATGCCCCCGGTACGATGTGGTTTCATTTTGAGATAGATATGAAATATAATGTCATGCCTTTTTTAAACACTATGAAAAAAGCGATTTCATTCTAGGAAATAACTCTTTCAATAAACAGTTTGCGGTTCGTTGACAGGTCAATGACTTCTTCTGTTGTTGTCAAGCGGACCATTGGGCGGAGGAGTTCGTCCGGTTTTGTGAAGATCACTTCAGCGACCTGTTCGTTGGACAGTTCGACCTTTGTCCCGGTGGACAGGTTGCCGATCATTTCCTGAAGTGTTTTTAACAGGATAATGTCAAATTTGCCAAATTCGTCATGCATGATTGTTTCCAGCGCTTTAAATGGTGATTGTTTGGCGCGGTACAGCCGTTCAGACGTCATGGCATGATACACGTCAGCAAGAGCGATCATCTGAGCCGGCAGGTTAATCTCTGACCGTTTACTTCCTCTCGGATAGCCGCTGCCATCCAGTCGTTCATGGTGCTGATAGATGGCCTGTTTCATTTCATTTTTCAAAAGAGGTGTGTCCATGACATATTGATAGCTGTAAATCGGATGCTTACGAATCTCAATTGCTTCCTCCTGTGTGAGTGGCCCTGTTTTCTTTAAAATCGACAGGGGCATTTTCGCCATTCCTGTATCGGCTATAATTCCGGCCAGAGCAGTCTGGATACAGGCTCCTTTGTCGTAGCCGTATTTCTCAGCCACTAAGTAACTGATCAGCGCTGTTGAAACAGCATGGTGAGCCATATAATCCTTTGGCTGGGACCAGCGTGGGAGATAATAAATAATATCCCGGTCAGACGATACTACTTTTAAAAGCGGTGTCAGTTTATTTTTCAGGTCAACTACATCCACTTTACTTCCGGATTGCCAACCATTGAAGGCAGCATTGAAGAACTTAACAAAATCCATATAAAGCTTTTTGAAGGAATAATTTTCAACCTCATCATAAGCACCGGCTTCATGAAATACTTCTTCGTCTTTGATTGGTTCTGCATCGATCATTTCTCCATCGGCTGTTTTAGACAAAATCGCAAGCTGGCGAATGTTAAATGCCCTCAGCACTTCAATATGTATAGGGTCAATTTCTGTTCCTTTCTTGATGATCGGATTTGCCGTCAGCCCCATTACATCCTCAGCAGCAATACACCCTATCTTCAGTTCTTCAACATGTACCTTCATCCTCGCACCTCGGCTAGTTCTTTTTATTCATTTTATCACATCGTAAAAGGAAAGCAGAAAGTTATTTTTCCTGTTTTTTCAGAATTTTTCAGATGGAAACAAAAAAAGAGACCGCGCCAATGAACAGCGTGATCTCTTTTTTACACAGTATTGCTTTATTCTGTTTCTTCTGACGGAGCCGCTGCTTCTAATCCTTCTGCAGCCTCTTCATCGATCTCATCTGTTTCTTCTTCTTTTTCAATACGTGTCACCGTAGCCACGTATTCCTCATCACCAAGACGGATCAGCTTCACACCCTGCGTGCTTCTGCCCGTCTGGGAAATCCCGCCGACATCCATTCGGATCAGCACGCCTTGCGCAGTGATGACCATGATGTCTTCGTTACCGGATACGGCGTTTACAGAGACAAGACGTCCGTTTTTCTCGGTAATGTTACATGTTTTAATTCCTTTACCGCCTCTTGATTGAACGCGGTATTCTGCTTCAGGCGTCCGTTTACCATAGCCGTTTTCCGTTACGACCAGGATATCGTTGTCTTTTTCAAGTACTTCCATGCCAACGACTTCATCGTCTGCATTCAGACGGATTCCTCTTACCCCGGCAGCTGTACGTCCCATTGAGCGGACGTCGGTTTCAGGGAAACGGATCAGGAGACCGTTTTTCGTTCCGATGATCATTTCCTGACTGCCGTCTGTAAATTTCACCGAAATGAGCTCGTCATCCTCACGCAGGTTGATCGCAATCAGCCCGTTTGTACGGATGTTGGCGAAATCGGTTGCCTGTGTACGTTTCGCCAGACCTTTACGCGTCGTAAAGAAGAAGTAAGAGTCCTCTTTGAATTCCTCTACACGGATCATCGCGTTCACGACTTCGTCTTTATCTATTTCAAGAAGGTTGATAATTGGAAGACCTTTCGCCGTCCGGCTGTACTCAGGAATTTCATAACCTTTTGTACGGTATACTTTCCCTTTATTCGTAAAGAATAGGATCGTATCATGCGTAGAGGTCGTCAGCAGGTGCTCAACGAAATCATTTTCGTTCGTACCCATCCCCTGAATCCCCCGGCCACCGCGTTTTTGAGAACGGTAGGTAGAAGCCGGCAGACGTTTGATATAACCGTTATGCGTAAGCGTCACAATCAGGTTTTCACGCGGGATCAGGTCTTCATCCTCGATCATTTCCGCTCCGCCTGTTGTGATCTCTGTACGGCGCTTATCGTTAAAACGTTCTTTTAATTCAAGCAGCTCTTCACGGATGATTTCCACCACGCGTGCTTCACTTGCAAGAATTTCTTTCAGGTCTTTAATTAACGCAACGAGTGACTGATATTCTTCTTCAATCTTGTCGCGCTCAAGTCCTGTCAGACGCTGAAGACGCATATCAAGAATCGCCTGTGCCTGCTTTTCAGACAGACTGAACTGCTCCATCAACCCTTCACGCGCAAGGTCCGCTGTTTCAGAACCACGGATTAAGGCAATAATTTCATCAATATGATCAAGCGCAATGCGCAGACCTTCTAGAATATGTGCACGTGCTTCCGCTTTACGGAGTTCAAATTCCGTTCTGCGTCGGATCACGACTTTTTGGTGCTCTAAATAATGGTGAAGCGCTTCTTTCAGGTTCAGTACCTTCGGCTGACCGTCTACAAGCGCCAGCATATTAATACCGAAGCTCGTCTGAAGAGCGGTCTGCTTGTATAAATTATTTAACAGGACGTTGGCATTTGCATCACGTCGAACTTCAATGACGATTCGCATACCGTTACGGTCAGATTCATCACGAAGATCCGTAATGCCATCAATCTTCTTATCACGCACAAGCTCAGCAATTTTCTCAATCAGCTTCGCTTTATTAACCTGATAAGGAATTTCATGAACGAGAATCGTTTCCCGTCCATTGGCTTTCTGTTCGATTTCAACCTTCGCACGCTGAACAACGGATCCTCTACCCGTTTCATAGGCGCGGCGAATCCCGCTGCGGCCTAAAATTAGAGCCCCAGTTGGGAAATCCGGTCCCGGAATATGCTCCATCAGTTCAGCAATCGTAATCTCAGGATGCTCACTGAAAGCAAGCAGGCCGTCAATGACTTCCCCGAGCTGGTGTGGAGGAATATTTGTCGCCATTCCAACTGCGATTCCGCTTGAGCCATTTACAAGCAGGTTCGGGAAACGGGAAGGCAGAACGATCGGCTCACGTTCAGAACCGTCATAGTTATCACGATAGTCAATCGTATCTTTATTAATATCGCGTAGAAGCTCCATCGATATTTTGGACATTCTCGCTTCCGTATAACGCATCGCGGCAGCGGCATCTCCATCGACAGATCCAAAGTTTCCATGTCCCTCTACAAGCATATAGCGATAGCTGAAATCCTGCGCCATACGGACCATCGTGTCATACACGGCTGAGTCTCCGTGAGGGTGGTACTTACCGATTACTTCCCCGACGATACGGGCAGACTTTTTGAATGCTTTATCAGACGTCATCCCAAGGTCATTCATCGCATACAGGATACGACGGTGAACCGGCTTCAGACCGTCTCTTACATCAGGAAGCGCACGGGATACGATAACACTCATCGCATAGTCCATGAACGACGTACGCATTTCCTGGCTAATATTGATCTCATGAACATTCGAACTAGGCGTCTCGGCCATAACAACAAAAACCTCCTTATAAGAGAAAAGCCCGGTTAATCAACGGCTTTGCATCATTCAGACAGATCCTCCGCTGATTACGATCATGCCGGCTGATCTGCTGTTTTTTCTTTAAAACAGTAAGAAGGGATAGAACAGATGCCTATCCCTCTCTTCTATCCACCTGTTACACGTCCAGGTTTTTCACGTAGGCAGCATTGTCCTCGATAAACTGACGGCGCGGCTCTACTTTATCCCCCATCAGAATCTCAAACGTTTCATCCGCTTCAATCGCATCTTCCATCGTGACTTGTAAAAGCGTACGTGATTCCGGATTCATCGTTGTTTCCCATAGCTGCTCCGGATTCATCTCACCAAGACCCTTATAACGCTGAAGTCCCGGTTTTGGTGCCGCTGGGATTTCTTCAAGAATCTTATTCAGTTCGCGGTCTGTATACGCATAGCGGATTGTTTTCCCCTGCGTAATTTTATATAACGGCGGCTGTGCAATATAAATATAACCTGCCTCAATAATTTGTCTCATATAACGGTACAGGAATGTTAATAGGAGCGTACGAATGTGCGCACCGTCTACATCGGCATCCGTCATGATGACAATTTTATGGTAACGGGCTTTTGAAATATCGAACTCTTCCCCGATGCCTGTGCCAAGCGCTGTGATGATCGCACGAATTTCATTATTCGACAGAATCTTATCAAGACGTGCTTTCTCAACGTTAATGATCTTTCCACGCAGCGGCAGGATCGCCTGGAAATGACGGTCACGGCCCTGCTTGGCTGATCCGCCGGCCGAGTCACCCTCAACGACATACAGCTCGCTGATCTTAGGATCCCGTGAAGAACAGTCAGCGAGTTTCCCCGGAAGACTTGATACTTCAAGCGCACTCTTTCTGCGTGTTAACTCACGTGCTTTTTTCGCTGCAAGACGCGCACGCGCCGCCATGGAACCCTTGTCCACGATCTGGCGGGCAACAGTCGGGTTTTCCATCATAAATTTATCGAAATGCTCCGAAAAGAGCTGATCTGTAATCGTTCTTGCTTCAGAGTTGCCGAGCTTTGTTTTTGTCTGTCCTTCAAACTGCGGATCCGGATGCTTAATCGAAATAATCGCGGTTAAGCCTTCACGCACGTCTTCACCGGACAGATTGCCATCGGCGTCTTTTAATAAATTATTGCGGGCTGCATAACTGTTAATCACGCGGGTAAGCGCAGTCTTAAAGCCTGATTCATGCGTTCCACCCTCATACGTGTTAATGTTATTGGCAAATGAATAAATATTGCTTGAAAACCCCTGATTGTACTGCATGGAAATTTCAATAGAGATGCCGTCTTTTTCACCTTCGATAAAGACCGGCTCTTCATGAATAACTTCCTTCGTGCGGTTCAAGTGCTCAACATAAGACTTAATTCCGCCTTCATAGTGGTAATGCTTTTTAATATTATTTCCTTCTTCATCCTGCGCGCGCTGATCCTCAATTTCAAGAGCCAGACCGCGGTTAAGAAAGGCAAGCTCACGCACACGGTTTGCAAGCGTGTCAAAGTCGTATTCCGTCGTTTCAGTGAAAATTTCAGGATCCGCTTTAAAGCGTGTAACCGTTCCAGTGTGGTCCGTTTCTCCGACAATCTTCAAATCGAACTGCGGCACACCTTTTTTATATGTCTGGGTATAGATGTTGCCATCACGGTGAACAAATACTTCAAGCTGCTCTGAAAGGGCGTTAACAACTGAAGCCCCTACTCCGTGCAGTCCGCCGGATACTTTATATCCGCCGCCGCCGAACTTACCGCCGGCGTGAAGCACAGTCATAATGACCTCAACAGCAGGACGTCCCATCTTTTCGTGTGTACCAACCGGAATTCCCCGGCCGTTATCTTCTACTTCGATCCAATTATCTTCTGTGATTCTGATTTTGATTGTGTCACAGTGGCCCGCAAGCGCCTCGTCAATACTGTTATCAACGATTTCCCATACGAGATGGTGAAGTCCTCTTGAGGAAGTCGAGCCGATATACATTCCCGGACGCTTCCGGACGGCTTCGAGACCTTCAAGAACCTGTATCTGATTTTCATCGTAGGCTTGCTGGATTTGTGTATCTTCAGTTGCCACGCGATTTCACCTGCACTTTCTATTACTTAGGACCGGTTATACGGTCTGCTCATTTTTTCCGCTCTTTTTTTAAGGGTTGCTGATGACAATGGCGATAAATAAACCTTGAAATCAGTAATAACAATGGCTTTACAGGCAGACTGACAGAGATCAACGATACCGTTTTCGTTGTCTTTCATAAACTGCTCCATAATGAGCGAACCCTCTGCCGCCTGTACATCCATTATCGCCACGATGTCATTCATTCTTACCATTGCGTCTTCCCCAATATGCACATACACCTGGGTCAGCCCCCTTTTGATTTCTTTACAATGCTGCCCTGCTCAACAATAAATGTAGTGGCCTCGTTCAGGGTCTCATGATCAATCCCTTCGACACTCGTTGTCGTGACAAAGGTCTGGACCTTGCCCTGAATCGTATTTAAAAGATGTGACTGACGGTAATCGTCAAGCTCAGACAGCACATCATCAAGCAAAAGAATCGGATATTCACCGATTTCCGAATGGATCAGCTCTATTTCAGCAAGCTTAATGGAGAGCGCCGTCGTTCTTTGCTGACCCTGTGAGCCAAACGTCTGAACATCGTGACCATTTACAAGAAACTGTAAATCATCCCGGTGCGGACCGACTAAGGTGACTCCCCGCTCAATCTCGCGCTTTCGCAATCCTTCAAACTTTTCCCTGAACGCATCTTCAACCTCTTGATGGGAGACGCCTGAATCAACAGGAATCGAAGGCTTGTACACCACTTCAAGTGTTTCAAGTCCTCTTGAAATCCCTTTATGGATCGGTTCAGCCCATTCCTGCAAAAGCTTCAAATAATGAAAGCGGCGCACCACAATTTTAGCAGCCATCTCAATAAACTGATCCGTCAGCACATCAAGCATCGTCTGATCCTTTTGGCGCTGCGTCTGAAGCTGCTTTAAATAATGGTTTCGCTGCTGGAGAATCTTCTGGTAAAGACTGCTGTCGTGCAGATAGACCGCTGAAACCTGTCCAATCTCCATATCAATAAAACGACGCCTTACTTGAGGGCTCCCCTTCACGAGGTGGAGATCTTCGGGCGCAAACATCACAACATTCATATGGCCGACATAGCGGCTGAGTTTTGATTGTTCAAGGTGATTGACTTTTGCTTTCTTCCCTTTTTTTGAAATGATCAGTTCCAGGGGAAGAGCACCGTGCTGCTTCATCACTCTACCTTTTATTTTAGCATATTCCTCATCCCATTGTATTAAATCTTTGTCATTTGACGTTCTATGGGATTTTGCCATCGCCAGGACAAAAATGGACTCCATGACGTTTGTCTTGCCCTGAGCGTTCTCTCCGAGGATCACATTGACATTATTATCAAAGGTCAGGGTCATTTTTTCGTAATTTCGATAATGCGAAAGCTCGAGCTCCTCAATGTGCATGCATGAACATCCTTCTACCCTTCCGACTTCACCGTATAAGTGCCGACTTCCGGAATATATATTTCATCGCCATCGCGCAGCTTACGTCCTCTGCGCTGGTCCTGTTCCTTGTTAATAAAAATTTCATGCTCACTTAAAAACCATTTGGCCATCCCGCCACTCTGGATAATGTTCGCAAGCTTTAAAAATTGACCGAGGGTAATATATTCGGTCTGGATCGTGATTTTTTCACTCATGTCCGTTCACTTCTTTCTTATTGACTTATCCTTTTATTTTACCTTAACGGGTACGCGAAAACAAAGAAAACATGGAGTTGTAATGATTGTAAAGGATGGGGGTGGCGTCGAATTTTGGGAGGCGGTTGATTTTTTTAGAAATGTACTGTTTGGGTGAGTGATTGACTCGATTCAGAAAATAATTGTATCGTTTCAACATTTTTTCGTACTGTTTCAGCATTTTATTGTATCGTTTGCTGCAGATAGCAGGTGAATTGTTCTGTTTGGTCTGTTAATTGTATCACTACGGCGATAGATTTGTATCGTTCCACTCAGGAATTGTAACGTTCCCCAAAATGAAAAATCCTCTTCCCCATCCGGCCTTCACTAAAACAAAAAACTGAAACACATCCCGCCAAATTGAGCGGCTGTGTTTCAGTCTTTCAATGAATCACTGACATTAGTACGTACGAACAGGTGTGATCAGCTGAAGAATGCTGTCATCTGCTGTCGGGCGAAGAACGAATGGTCTCATCGCACCGGTAAACTGGATATTCGTTTCTGTACCTTCAAGCACCTTTAACGCATCCATCATGTATTTCGCACTGAATGAAATCGTCAGCGCTTCACCAGTTGTTTCATCACTCTGGATTTCCTCAACAACCTTCCCGATTTCAGGAGTGTTAGATGAAATCTGAACATTACCGTCTTCACTGATCAACAGCTTCACGACATTGTTGCGTTCTTCACGTGCTAACAAGGAAGCACGGTCGATCGCCTGTAAAAATTCTTTTCCGCCAACAGTCATCGACGTTTTGCTTTCAGACGGAACGAGTCTTGACGTATCAGGATAATTTCCTTCAAGCAGTCTTGAAAAGAACAGTACGTGCTTGGAGCGGAACAGCACCTGGTTCTCTGTCATGACGATTTCTGTTTCATCTGCTGTATCTTCAAGAATTTTGTTCAGTTCATTTAGACTTTTACCCGGAATAACGGCTTTGTATGGCTCGCCGTTTCCTCCGCTGACCGGTGCTTTACGCATGGCCAGACGATGGGAATCTGTTGCAACACAGTTTAAAGTACCGTCTTCCACCGTCCAGTTTACACCTGTCAAGATAGGGCGTGTTTCTGAGGTGGACACTGCGAACACCGTCTGACGAATAATCGTTTTTAAAAGGTTTGTCGGGATTTTCAGTACGCTGTCTTCCTCAATTTCCGGAAGATGCGGATATTCTCTTACATCCTGGCCGTTTAAGTTGAATTCCGATTTTCCTGAGCGGATCACGGTTTGCAGGTGTGAGTGGACTTCAATTTCCACTGTATCAAGCGGCAGCTTTTTCACGATGCTTTCAAAAAATCTGGCCTGAAGGACAATGCCCCCTGTTTCTTCAACATGAACGATTTCCTTACCATCTTCTTCTTTTGGAATAAACGATTCAATCGAAATATCTGAATCACTTCCAGTCAGTGTAATTCCTTCCTCGTGAGCTGTAATTTTAATTCCGCTCAAAATCGGAATCGCTGTTCTGGATGAGACCGCTTTGATGACATCATTAACGCCATCAACAAGACGATCACGCTGAATCTGAAATTTCATGTAAGATATCCTCCAACTCTTCGCAAGTTTGCTGCGAGTTATATAATAAATATTTTTAAATAAACTTAGTAATAATAGTAGGGGCTGTGGATATGTGGATATGTCTGTTAATGACTGACATGACGTGTTATCCGCATGTGAATAGAATGTGGTCGAACGTGCACGGATTTTGTCACTTATACACAGCGGTTATTTCCCTACTTTTGCAGTTCGGCTTTAATATCCTTCAATTCCTGCTTTAAAGATTCGTCTGTTGCGAGCAGTTTTGAAATTTTTTCGTGGGCATGTATAACCGTTGTATGATCACGCCCTCCGAATTCTTCCCCGATCTTCGGTAAAGAGAAGTCTGTCATCTCACGCGACAGATACATCGCGATCTGCCTTGGAAATGCGACGGTTTTTGTCCGTTTTTTCGCTTTGAAATCCTCAAGCTTTACGCTGAAATGCTCTCCCACGGTTTTTTGAATGTCCATGATCGTAATCACTTTCGGCTTGGAGCTTGGCATAATATCCTTCAGTGCTTCAGCTGCCAGGTCTGCATTAATGTCCTTGCTGACTAATGAAGAATAAGCCACAACGCGAATCAGCGCCCCTTCAAGCTCACGGATATTGGAGTCAATCTGGTTGGCGATATACAGCATCGCTTCATTTGGAATATCAAGTCCCTCTGCCTTCGCCTTTTTGCGGAGAATGGCGATTCTTGTTTCAAGATCAGGCGGTGTGATGTCCGTGATCAGCCCCCACTCAAAACGTGAACGCAGACGGTCCTCCAGTGTCGGAATCTCTTTAGGCGGCCGGTCGCTTGAGATTACGATCTGTTTACTTTCTTCATGTAAAGTATTAAAAGTATGGAAAAATTCCTCTTGCGTCTGTTCTTTCCCGGCTAAAAATTGAATATCATCAATTAACAGCACATCTACGTTCCGGTACTTATTGCGGAAATCAACCGCTTTGTTATCACGGATTGAATTAATAAATTCATTGGTGAATTTCTCAGAAGATAAGTAAACAACCTTAGCAGATGCGTTATGTTCAAGCACATAATGGCCGATCGCATGCATTAAGTGCGTTTTGCCAAGTCCTACTCCCCCGTAAATAAATAACGGGTTATAAGCTTTTGCCGGTGCTTCCGCTACAGCAAGTGAAGCAGCGTGCGCGAAGCGATTACCGGATCCGATGACAAAGGTGTCAAAGGTGTACTTCGGATTCAGCATGCTCTTAGACCATTCCTGCTGGTCATCGTCAACGACGGGCTTTCTTGGGGGTGCAGCCAAAGCGAAATCATCTTCGTCCTGATTTTGAGGAATAATGAACTTGATCGTCAGCTCTTCCCCGGTTATTTCCTTTATGACACCGACAATTAATTGCGTGTAGTTCCCTTCAAGCCAGTCCCGGGCGAATTCATTAGGCGCTGTGACGGTTAAAACGTTCCGTTTAAGAGAAAAAGCTTTTGTTGACTTAAGCCAGGTTTCAAAGCTCGGTTTACTGATCTTTTTCTCCATATCCTGCAGTGCCCGGTTCCATAAATCCGTGATATTTTCCAAACTGAATGCCCCCTCCTTTTCTATAATATTTTTCGAGAAAAACATTCCCGTTTCATAAGATTTATATATATACATTTTTCTGAATAGCCGAAAATGGTGGATTCGAGGGTTATCGACACCATTCAATGGTTGTGGACAACTTTTTCCATGCATGTGAAATAGTTTATCCACAGACTATCCACATCTGTGGATAATGTTTTTCGATAGAATAAGTTATTCAGAGTGAAAACACAACTATAATATCAGATAATGCTTGTTGGTGCAATGGTTCGTATTGTTTATCCACAACCCTTTAGATAAGTGGATTTTATTTGTCCACAGACTGTTTGTCTGTGAAAAACGTGTCGATAAGCGTTGTGGATAATTTTTTTGTGAGGATTTTTGAGGAAATGAGTTATTCACAGGTTGAGAGATTTGGAGAAGGATTATTTTTGGGGTGTGGGTTATGCATTGGTTTTTTGGTTGAGTGAATGATTCGTGAGATGTTTTTGCTGAGTGGTTGAAGATTGTTTTTGGTGAGCGGGTTTGTTGGAGGAAGCGGAGTGGTTTTGCCGAGGCTGTGAACATCTGATCTGCTTGCGCGGATCAGATGTTCACAACCTCGGCGGGGGTGGCGCATTGAAATAGCGTGTGAGGAATCGATGTGGAAGAGAATTGTTTCGTTTATTGTTTATATAAGGAAGTGTGTGAAAGAAAAAACTGGCGTATTCGGTTGAACCTCTGGTTCAACCGCTTTTCAGCGGAGCTGAAAAGCAGGGAAAAAAGACAAGAAGGTGAGAGGCGAGTTTACTCGCCCTTCGCCTTCTTGTCTTTTTTCCCTGCATACGCCAGTTTTTTCGATTTTTAAATTGGCTATTGAATGCTTGGTGGGTTTTTGCTATGATATAGTGGTTGCATGAAATGAGCATAGATAGTTGATGATTGTCATCGATAGAATGAACCAGGTATTTCTGGAAGTATGATCATATAATTAAATGATCTTTTAGGAGGTGTCTTACATGAAACGTACATTCCAGCCAAATAAGCGTAAGAGAAGTAAAGTACACGGTTTCCGCGCGCGTATGAGCACGAAAAATGGACGTAAAGTTCTTGCCCGCCGCCGTCAGCGTGGACGTAAAGTATTGTCTGCTTAAGACCACTGATTCCACTCAGTGGTCTTTTTTCACTTATAAAATGAAATGACTGACGAAATTGAAGGGTGTTCTGATGAAAAAAGAGCAGCGTATTAAAAAAAATCCGGAGTTTCAGCAGGTTTTCAGGAAAGGAACATCCATGGCGAACCGCCAGTTTGTTCTTTACCGGCTGCAAAAAAAGGAACAGGCTGTTTTTCGTCTCGGGTTGTCTGTCAGTAAAAAGGTTGGAAATGCGGTCGTACGTAATCAGGTGAAGCGCTATATCCGTCAGGCTTTTTATGAATTGTCTGAGGAGCTGGATCCGCATCATGATTACATCGTGATTGCCCGTAAGCCTGCTGCTGACCTGAATTTTCATGAAACGAAAAGCAGTTTAATGCATGTGATGAAAAAATCACGTGTATTACGTGTCGAAAAAACGAAGAAATAGGGCCATAGTGTTCTATTGAAATGAAAACGTGTTACAATTACGTTTGGCAGATTATAATTTATAGGATAAAAACAGGGAGGAACAGATTAGTGAAGAAGAAAATGATTCCCTTCTTTATGATCGCGGTTGTGGCGGTTTTCTTAGCCGGCTGTACTGAAATTGACCAGCCAATCACATCCGACAGTGAAGGGATTTGGAATAGCTATTTCGTTTATCCGCTTTCTTGGCTTATTACCACGTTTGCTGAGTTTTTTAATGAGAACTACGGACTTGGGATTGTCCTTGTGACACTTTTAATCCGTTTCGTTTTACTTCCATTAATGATTAAGCAGACAAAAAACACGAAACGTATGCAGGAAATTCAGCCTGAAATGTTGAAGTTACGTGAAAAGTATTCATCCAAAGATGCTCAAACGCAACAGAAGCTTCAGCAGGAAACAATGGCGATGTTCCAGAAGCACGGAGTTAACCCGCTTGCAGGGTGTTTCCCGCTTCTTGTACAAATGCCGATTCTGATTGCATTCTACCATGCAATCGTCCGTACAACTGAAATTGCGAACCACAGCTTTTTATGGTTTGACCTTGGCGAGCCGGATCCGTTCTTTATTCTGCCGCTTGTTACAGGTTTAACGACATATTTACAGCAGAAAATTATGATGGCTGGAAATCCGGCAGGTATGAATCCGCAAATGCAGATTATGCTATACCTGATGCCGGTAATGATCGCAGTGTTTGCGATTGTCTTCCCATCGGCGCTATCTCTTTACTGGGTAGTCGGTAACATCTTCATGATTGTTCAGACACTCCTGATTAATGGAGTTGGCAGCAAGAAGACAGAGAGTTCCGTTCAATAAGACAGGGGGACCGGATTGTGGATGAAATCACACTGACAGGTGCCACCGTGGAAGAGGCTGTAGCTGAAGCACTTGTAAAACTGGCCATTTCCAGGGAACAGGCAGACATTCATGTGCTTGACGAAGGAAAAAAAGGGTTTTTAGGGATAGGCTCCCGCCCGGCAAAAGTGCAGGTCATCCGTAAAAAAGATGCGGTTGAGGAAGTGGACCGTTATCTGAAGGACGTGACTGCACATATGGGTGTGGACGTAACAACATCCATTCAGCGTGAAGGAAAAACGGTCACATTTAAGCTTGAAAGTGAAAAAGTTGCGCTGCTGATCGGCAAAAGAGGACAAACGCTTAATGCGCTGCAGTCTCTTGCCCAGCTGGTGGCCAACCGCTACTCAGCGCAATTTATCACGATCGTTTTAGATGCGGAGGATTACCGTGAGCGCAGAAGGGTGACGCTCAGTCAGCTTGCTGAAAGAATGGCTCATCAGGCAGTCCGGACGAAAAAACCGGTCAAGCTTGAACCGATGCCATCCTTTGAGCGGAAAATTATTCACAGTGCGCTATCAGGCAGACGTGATATCGAAACACATTCAGAAGGAAATGAACCCCGCCGTTATCTCGTAATTACGGCAAAAAAATAACATGATGCAGCCAGCCGGATCTCATTCGGCCGGCTGTTTTTTTGGGCGGAAGATATTAATTTAAATGAATAAAAAGCATTATAATGTAAATTAATATAAATTTTAATTTTAATAAAATCCTTAATATGGATAAATATAAATATTTTTAATGGCTATTCCAATCATGTAACTTCCTTTATATAACGGTCTGATCAATACCATACTTTACTCGAAATGCCAACTGATTTTCTTTTTAAATAGGGTGAAGTGTGCTATTCTAATGATTTAGGGAGTTCATGATAAAAAATATCCTTTATTTATAGATACGTTATGGAATGATGAGGTGAACACAGGATGGAATTTGATACGATTGCAGCGATTTCCACGCCGATGGGTGAAGGCGCAATCGCAATTGTACGGTTAAGCGGTGATGAAGCATTTCAAATTGCTGACCGCGTGTTCAAAGGGATCGGCGGGAAGCAGCTGCAGTCTGTTCCTTCTCATACGATCCATTACGGACACATTGTGGATCCAGCTAAAGATGAGACCATTGAGGAAGTCATGGTATCCGTGATGAAGGGGCCAAAAACCTTTACGCGGGAAGATGTGGTGGAGATCAATTGTCACGGCGGGATTGTCAGTGTGAATCACGTGCTGCAGCTGCTTTTAAGACAAGGAGCCAGAATGGCAGAGCCGGGTGAATTTACAAAGCGGGCTTTCTTAAATGGCCGGATTGATTTATCTCAGGCTGAAGCTGTTATGGACCTGATTCGTGCCAAAACAGATCGCGCGATGAACGTAGCGATGAATCAGATGCAGGGGCGCTTGTCCAAGCTCGTTCAGTCACTGCGACAGGAGATCCTCGAGATCCTGGCACAGGTTGAAGTGAATATTGATTATCCGGAATATGACGACGTGGAAGAAATGACGTTGAAGATGATGATGGAGAAATCACAGTATGTAAGATCAGAAATCGAGAAGCTGCTCAGAACGTCAGAGCAGGGGAAGATTTTACGTGAAGGGCTGTCAACGGTCATTATCGGGCGTCCGAACGTAGGGAAATCCTCTCTGTTAAACAGTCTTGTTCAGGAGAATAAAGCGATTGTAACGGATATTCCGGGGACAACCCGTGACGTCATTGAGGAATACGTTAATGTACGCGGCGTTCCGCTTCGCCTAGTAGATACAGCAGGGATTCGGGAAACAGAGGATATTGTTGAACGAATAGGTGTTGAACGTTCACGTAAAGTGCTGAAGGAAGCGGATTTAATTCTTCTCGTTTTAAATCACGGTGAAGAGCTTTCAGACGAAGACCGACGATTATTTGAAGCGGTGAGCGGGATGGATGTCATCGTCATCGTCAATAAAACAGACCTCGATCGTGCCATTGATTTAGATGAAGTACAGCAGCTGGCGGACCGCCACAAGCTCGTGACAACTTCTTTATTAAAGGAAGAAGGTGTTGATGAACTTGAAGAAGCCATCGCCTCTCTATTCTTTGACGGATCCGTTGAACTTGGTGACGGAACCTACGTCTCTAACAGCCGTCACATCGCACTTTTACACCAGGCGCTTCAATCAATCGAAGAAGCCATTCAAAGCGCTGAAATGGGCACACCTGTTGATATGGTCCAGATCGACCTTCGCCGCACGTGGGAAATCCTCGGCGAAATGATCGGAGACACCGTCCAGGAAAGCCTCATCGACCAGCTATTCTCGCAATTCTGCCTTGGGAAATAAAGCACCGGTCCAAAAAGCCGCTGCTTCACGATAAATATTAAGAGCTGAATGAACTGGACCTGAACACTAGATGGTGATCGTAGCGTAGAGTGCGAGACTCCTGCGGGAGAAGCGGGGCAGGTGAGACCGCCCGCGGAAAGCGAGTGCCTCCGCGGAGATCGCCCGGTGCTAGTTCATCAGCCCAAACTAAAGGAGGCCATTCATCGTCATGGTGAAAAAATTTGAGGCAGGTAACTACGACGTCATCGTCATCGGTGCAGGTCACGCCGGCGTCGAAGCCGGACTGGCAGCTGCCCGCATGGGTGCCAAAACCCTGATGCTGACGATCAACTTAGATATGGTGGCATTTATGCCATGTAACCCTTCTGTCGGAGGTCCGGCAAAAGGGATTGTTGTGCGTGAAATTGACGCACTCGGCGGTCAGATGGGCAGAACCATCGACCAGACGCACATCCAGATGCGTATGCTGAATACAGGAAAAGGCCCGGCTGTCCGTGCACTGCGCGCGCAGGCGGACAAAGTGCTGTATCAGCAAATGATGAAAGAAGCGATTGAAAATGAACCGAATATAACACTTCTTCAAGGGATGGTTGAAGAGCTGATCATTGAAGGCGAAGAGTGTCACGGCGTTGTGACCAATACGGGTGCAACATTCCGTGCGAAAACAACGATCATTACAGCTGGTACCTTCCTTCGTGGAGAGGTAATCATTGGAGATCTGAAATACTCCAGCGGTCCGAATAATCAGCAGCCGTCAATTGGTCTTGCCGATCACCTTCGCGGACTCGGTTTTGATATCGTCCGTTTCAAGACGGGAACGCCGCCGCGTGTGAACAGTCACACGATTGATTACAGCAAAACGGAAATTCAGCCGGGTGATGAAACGCCGCGTGCGTTCAGCTATGAAACGACTAACTATATTACTGATCAGCTGCCATGCTGGCTGACGTATACAAATGAGACAACGCATACCATTATTGATGAAAATTTACACCGCTCAGCGATGTATTCGGGTATGATTAAAGGAACCGGTCCACGTTACTGTCCTTCTATTGAAGATAAAGTGGTCCGCTTTAATGACAAACCACGCCATCAGATCTTTTTAGAACCTGAAGGAAGAAATACAAAAGAAGTGTATGTGCAGGGACTGTCAACGAGTCTGCCGGAGGATGTACAGCAGCAGATTCTTGCAACGATTCCGGGACTTGAAAATGCCCAGATGATGAGATCAGGTTATGCGATTGAATATGATGCAGTCGTGCCAACTCAGCTATGGCCAACACTTGAAACAAAGAAAATCCGAAACCTTTACACAGCCGGCCAGATTAACGGTACGTCCGGTTATGAAGAGGCAGCCGGTCAGGGCATTATGGCTGGTATTAATGCAGCGCGCCGTGCTTTTGGTCAGGACGAAGTGATCCTCAGCCGCTCTGATGCCTATATTGGAGTGCTGATTGATGACCTTGTGACGAAGGGAACAAATGAACCTTATCGTCTGCTGACATCCCGTGCAGAATACCGTCTGCTGCTTCGTCATGACAATGCGGATCTGCGTCTGACGGATATCGGTTATGAAATTGGTCTGATTAAAGAGGATCGCTATGAAAAGTTTAATGAGAAAAAAGCACTCATTGATCTTGAAATCGATCGCCTGAAAACCGTGATGATTAAGCCGAATGAGCACGTTCAGGCGCTCCTTGAAGCGGCTGGCAGCAGTGCGTTGAAAGACGGAATTCGCGGAACGGACCTTTTAAGAAGACCGGAAATCACGTACAATCTAATTAAACAAATCATCCCGTCTGAAACCGCTCTTCCGGAGGATGTCGAAGAGCAGGTTGAAATTCAGATTAAATACGAAGGATATATTGAAAAATCACTTCAGCAGGTAGACAAGCTGAAAAAAATGGAAAATAAAAAAATTCCGGATGGTATTGATTATCAGGCCATCACAGGACTCGCAAGCGAAGCGCGCCAAAAGCTACAGGAGGTACGCCCGCTGTCGATTGCCCAGGCATCCCGTATTTCCGGGGTGAATCCGGCTGACATTTCAATTCTTCTCGTTTATATCGAACAGGGACGGATTGCAAAAGTAGCAGGCGAGTAATCAAAAGGAGAAACCGATGACAGAACAGCAGTTTTATGAACAGCTTAAAGCCAAAGGCATTGACCTTTCTGATCAACAGCTCGGGCAATTCAGAACGTATTACGAAGTGCTCGTGGAGTGGAATGAGAAGATGAACCTGACAGCCATTACGGATCGTGAAGAAGTGTATTTAAAGCACTTCTACGATTCAATAAGTGCTGCGTTTTATCTGGATTTCTCAAAGCCGATGACGATCTGTGATGTAGGTGCGGGAGCGGGTTTTCCAAGTATTCCGATTAAAATCTGCTTCCCTCACCTTGATGTTTCAATCGTGGATTCCCTGAAAAAACGAATCACGTTTCTTGAGCATTTAGCCGATGAATTAAAGCTTGATCACGTGCACTTTTACCATGATCGTGCTGAGACGTTTGGACAAAATCCGTCTCACCGCGAACAGTATGACCTGGTCACAGCGCGTGCAGTTGCAAGACTGTCGGTCCTTTCAGAGCTATGCTTACCGCTTGTGAAAACGGGTGGACAGTTTGCAGCGATGAAAGGTGCGAGCGCACCTGAAGAGCGTGAAGAAAGTAAAAAAGCGATTCAGCTTCTTGGCGGAAAAGAAACGGCCGTTCATTCTTTTACGCTGCCTGTAGAAGACAGTGAACGGTCAATCATTGTGATCAAAAAAGCAAAATCTACACCGAAAAAGTATCCAAGAAAACCGGGGACTCCTAACAAATCCCCGCTGTAAGCCGATGATACAGATGTAGAGACTGCGAGTTTCATATAAGGTGGTGTGTCTTGATGAAGACTCCGTTTTCGCGGATCTTTGGCCTTGGTGATAAGGACGAGCCTGTTTCGCCTGAAACCACGGAACATAAAGAAGAAGTCAAACAGATTGATATTCATCAAATTAAACCGAACCGTTTTCAGCCGAGAACGATTTTTGATGATGAGAAAATAGAGGAACTGGCCCGTACGATTCATACGCACGGGATTATTCAGCCGATCGTCGTGCGGGAAAGCGGCGATGGTTCATTTGAGATTATTGCCGGGGAACGCAGATGGCGCGCGATGAAATCACTGGAATGGGAAACTGTGCCGGCCATCGTGAAAAACCTGAGTGATACGGAAACAGCCTCTGTTGCGCTCATTGAAAACCTTCAGCGCGAAGAATTATCACCTGTTGAAGAGGCCATGGCTTATCAGAAGCTGTTAGACCTCCACGAATTAACGCAGGAAGCCCTCGCTCAAAGGCTCGGTAAAGGTCAGTCAACCGTTGCGAATAAACTTCGCCTGTTAAAGCTGCCTGAATTTGTCCAGGAGAGCATTATTCAAAAACAGATCACAGAACGTCACGCGCGTGCGCTCATTCCTTTAAAGGACAGTGAGCTGCAGGTCAAAGTGGCGGAAGAAGTGATTGAACAGCAGCTGAATGTGAAACAGACTGAACTGCGCGTTCAAAAGCTCCTGGAAACAAAAGAAATAAAACCGAAGCCGAAGCGTAAAGCATTTAATAAAGACGTCCGGATTGCGGTCAATACGATTCGTCAGTCACTGAATATGATTTCTGATTCCGGAATGAAGCTGGATTCGCAGGAAGAGGAATTTGATGATTACTATCAGATCACGATTAAACTTCCAAAAAAGAAAAAGTAAGAAGCACTTCTGTGTTTCTTGCTTTTTTTTATCATCAGAGCCGATTTTCAAAACTATTTTTTAAAATGTCTGTTAAAATAAAATTATTCTTTATTTACGTAAAGCGAATTCGGTTTTTTAACGCCACTGACTATTGGACTTTTATACATAAATATCCGGCATGGGGAATCGTCCATGCACTTGCAGGCCGTTTGAAGGATGCAATCATTCTATGAAAGTTTGTACCGCAATACCGTGACGGTGCAGTAAGGACAGGTGACCAACATGGGAAGAATTATCGCCATCACGAATCAAAAAGGAGGAGTCGGAAAAACGACCACCTCCGTTAATTTAAGTGCATGCCTTGCTTATTTAGGAAAAAAAGTGCTGCTCGTTGATACAGACCCCCAGGGGAATGCCACAAGCGGTGTTGGCATTGATAAAGGGGAAGTGGATCAGTGCATTTATGACATTTTAATTGATGACGCGAATATTAAGCCGATTATCCGTCAGACTACCGTTGAAAATCTCGATGCTATCCCGGCTACGATTTCTCTCGCCGGAGCAGAAATCGAACTTGTATCAATGATTTCCCGGGAAATACGGCTGAAATCCGCTTTACAGGAAGTGCAGGATCAGTACGATTTTATCGTCATCGACTGTCCGCCATCACTCGGTATGCTGACGATCAATGCGTTAACTGCTTCAGATGCCCTTATTATCCCTGTGCAGTGTGAATATTACGCGCTTGAAGGGTTAAGTCAGCTGCTCAGTACAGTACGTCTTGTACAAAAGCATTTAAATAACCGTCTGCTAATTGACGGAGTGTTGCTGACGATGCTCGATGCCCGGACAAACCTTGGGATTCAGGTGATCGAAGAAGTGAAGAAGTATTTTCAGGATAAGGTATACCGGACCGTCATTCCTAGAAATGTCCGACTCAGTGAAGCACCGAGTCACGGGCTGCCGGTTATTTTATATGATGCGAAATCAAGAGGTGCGGAAGTGTATCTGGAACTCGCAAAGGAAGTGATTAAAAATGGCTAAAGGTCTTGGAAAAGGTGTAAATAAACTTTTTAAGGATATGTCGTCGATTGAGGATGAGCAGATTCAGCAGCTGTCGGTGAAGGATATCCGGCCGAATCCGTATCAGCCGAGGAAGATCTTTGAGGATGGTCCGTTACGCGAACTGACGGATTCAGTTAAAATCCACGGAATCATGCAACCGATCATTGTGAGAAAAAGCATTAAAGGCTTTGAAATTGTAGCGGGTGAACGCAGATTTCGTGCTGCCAAAGCCGCCGACCTGACGCATATTCCAGCGGTCGTTCGCGAGCTCAATGACAGGCAGATGATGGAGCTTTCTGTGCTTGAAAATCTTCAGCGTGAGGATCTGACGCCGATTGAAGAGGCGAAAGCGTATGAAACGCTCATGAAAAAGCTGAAAATCACGCAGGATGAGCTGGCACAGAAGGTTGGCAAAAGCCGTCCTCACATTGCCAATCATCTGAGACTGTTACAGCTGTCAGACAAGCTGCAGGAGATGCTTTCCGGTCAAAAGATTTCGATGGGCCATGCCCGTGCCCTTGCAGGGATTAAAGATCAGGCAGCTGCGCTTCAATTAGCGGAGCGGATCGTCAAAGAAGGATTAAATGTGCGTCAGCTTGAGGCGCTGATTCAACAGCTGAATCAAAAACCGTCAAAAGAATTAAAGAAGAAACAGGCAGATCCTTATATTAAAAAGCAGGAAAGCTACCTGCGTGAACGTTTTGGGACAAGTGTTGCGATTAAAAAAGGAAAAAGCAAAGGGAAAATTGAAATCGAGTTCCTGTCAGAGGATGATTTGAACCGGATTTTAGCGCTTCTTGACGGAGGTCAGGAGGAGTAACAGCGGACCTGGCTCACTGCCCGGTCTGTTCTTTTTGCCAGAAAGGAAGACTGTATCCATGGTGTTATTGGGAACATTGGTCAATGGCCTGTTAATCATTGTAGGCACGCTGATTGGGAAGATGCTTCACCGGATTCCTGAGCGGATGAAAGCAACTGTTATGTCAGCGATTGGTCTTGCAGTGGTGGTCCTTGGTCTTCAGATGGGGCTTCAGAGTAACAACTACCTGATCGTGATTTTAAGTCTGGTCATCGGAGCGGTGCTCGGTGAATGGATGGGGCTTGATGATAAGCTGAATGCGATGGGACGATGGATTGAGCGTCAGGTTGGTACGAATGGAGATACGAGTATATCCCAGGGGTTTGTCACGGCCACGCTGATTTTTGTGATCGGTGCGATGGCTGTTATTGGGGCGCTGGATTCAGGGATCCGGGGCGATCATCAGGTGTTATATACGAAATCTATAATTGATGGCTTTACCTCAATTATCTTAGCTTCCACGCTGGGCATTGGCGTACTGTTTTCAGCAATTCCGGTTATTTTATATCAGGGATCCATCGCGCTTTTTGCCACGCAGATTGATAAGTTTGTTCCGGCTCCGTTAATGGATCAATTTATCGCTGAAATGACAGCAACAGGCGGCCTGATGATTTTTGCGATCGGATTAAATCTGATCGGGATCACAAAAATCAGAGTGGCCAACCTGCTGCCGGGTATTTTAGTCGTTGGGACTATTGTGACTGCTGTATATTTTTATGGGAACCTGTCATAACATCCTTACGGTAAAGAATATTGGAGTAATGAATCGCGTCTGCGATCATCGTTGCCATTTCATTGACCAGATATAAGCGGGTGTTCTGAAGCATCGCATGTTCCATAAAACCGCCTGCATTAACAATACCGATAATATGAATGTCACCGGTTGCCGGAAGTTCCTTGTGTACGCCGGCCCCCGGACGAACCGGGCCGTCACCGACTTCAAGGTATCCGATATTTTTAAAATGTCCGAGACATGCATCGATCCCCACGATAAATGCATCATGATGAAGGAAACGGATTCGCTCAATCACTTCTTCGAGATTTAAGGCATGTACCGGTTCTTTTAATGTGCCATATTGGAAAAAGTGAGGCAGCTTCCGTTTCTCTAATAATGAACCGGTTAACGGTCCGAGCGAGTCCCCTGTAGACCGGTCCGTTCCGATACAGACAAAGACAATCGGACGCCCATCGGATGGATAGCGGGCTGCGAGTTCTCTCGCCAGACGATGAGGTGTCATTGAATCTTCCACGTGGCTTCGGCAGCTTGTCGGTGTAACCTGGCAGGATGGAATTGGTTGTGTCATGGTTGGACAACCCCTCTCTTAAATCCAGTATTGGTTATTCGATTCTATGTTATTCAACCTCTTTTGTTCATTATATAATACTTTTTGTTCTTTTTAAAGAACATTTTTTATTTTATTTGTTTTTATTTTTCTTTGTCGCGGGATGCTGATAAACTATAGTCATTATTTCAGAGGAAGTGGATGTATGGAAAACCAGCAAAACGAACAAGTCGAAGAGAGTTTGAGCGCGATAGGACAAATGTGGGAATCGATGGTCGCGTATCTGACAAATGAAGAAACGTGGATCTCCTTCAGCCTTGTCTCCCTCAAAATCATTTTTATTATACTGGTTGCAGGTATTGTAGTACGGATTGCCAAAAAAGTCATACAAAAAGTGTTCACAGTACGCTCACGTGCTCCGATGCAGCTGTCAGAAAGACGGGAAGCGACCCTCTTAAAGCTGCTGCAGAACGTGGTTGCATACGTCGTTTACTTCGTTGCGATCCTGGCGATTTTGTCAGCTGTGGATATAGATGTCCGCGGGTTAATTGCAGGTGCCGGAATTCTCGGTCTGGCCGTCGGTTTCGGTGCACAAAACCTTGTCCGCGATATTATCACCGGATTTTTCATTATTTTTGAAGATCAGTTTTCAGTAGGTGACTATGTAAGAATTGGTCAGGCGGAAGGTCACGTCGAAGAGATCGGTCTGCGTACAACCAAAGTAAAGAGCTGGACAGGTGAGCTTCACATTTTTCCGAACGGAAATATCACAGAAGTGACGAACTTCTCTATTCATAATAGTGTGGCTGTTGTTGACATCAGCATTGCTTATGAAGAAGATATTGAACGGGCACAGGATGAAATCCGTAAGTTCTGTGATTCGCTTGAAGGGAAGTATGAAGAGATCGTCATGAAGCCTGAGCTTTTAGGTGTACAGACACTCGGTGCTTCTGAAGTCGTCATGCGTGTCATTGCTGAGACCCAGCCAATGAAACATTGGTATATCGCCCGTGAACTGCGACGAGAAATCAAGCAGCATCTTGACGGACTCGGAATCGAAATCCCGTTCCCTCGCATGGTCATGTATTCACGCGAAGAAGCCGGCAAGCAATTGAACAAAAAATCAACAGAATAGGAGGAACTTTTCGTGGAAGAAAAAGAATTTGGACTAAACGATATTGTGGAGATGAAAAAACAGCATCCATGCGGCACGAATCGCTGGAAAATCATCCGCATGGGCATGGATATCCGCATCAAATGTGAAGGCTGCTCCCACAGCGTCATGATCCCGCGGAAAGAATTCTCCCGTAAAATGAAGAAAGTGCTTGTGAAGCATGAGGAATAAGTAAAGAAGCTCTCTTTCGTGATGAAAGGGAGTTTCTTTCTGTCCGCGGATAGGATACGACTACCTGCGAGCGAAGTTGCTGTTGGTACTCTGGGATTCATGTCGTTAGGATCATTATTTCTGTCACAAGGTGAGCAGTTTCTGTTGATAGACTGTCTGCCGGGGGTTGAAATTGTCGATAGCACGAAAAATTGTGTCGATAGAGCCTTTATTATTGTTGATCGCACTGTAATATTTGTTCATAGTATTAAAATTTCTGTCGATCCATCCCACGCTTTTTTACCCAGACCTCCAACTCACACTCACCAACCTCCCCCACATACAAACCATTAAAACAGGTACTCTTGTATTTAGCGCGCGGAATCTTTATAATTATGTGAGGTTTGAAGTTGACACGTCACATGAAAATGTTTGAGATATGGAGTGAATAAAATGGCATTAACAGCAGGAATTGTAGGTCTTCCGAACGTAGGGAAATCTACTTTATTTAATGCAATAACAAAAGCGGGTGCAGAATCCGCCAACTACCCGTTCTGTACGATTGATCCAAACGTGGGCATCGTAGAAGTACCGGACCCGCGTTTAAATAAGCTGACTGAGCTTGTACAGCCGAAAAAAACAGTTCCAACAGCATTTGAATTTACCGATATTGCCGGGATCGTTAAAGGTGCAAGTAAGGGTGAAGGACTAGGAAACAAGTTCCTTTCACACATCCGTGAAGTGGACGCGATCGTTCAGGTTGTCCGCTGCTTCGCTGATGACAACATTACACACGTTTCCGGAAAAGTGGATCCGATTGATGATATTGAAGTCATCAATCTTGAGCTGATTTTAGCAGACCTTGAAGCCGTTGATAAACGCATCGGCCGCGTCGGCAAGATGGCGAAACAGAAGGATAAAGAAGCCGTAGCTGAAATGGCGGTACTTGAAAAAATCAAAGAAGCACTTGAAAACAACCAGGCTGCCCGTACGGTTGAACTTTCAGAAGAACAGGCGAAAATTGCAAAAGGTATGCATCTTCTCACAAGTAAACCGATGCTTTATGCAGCGAATGTAGCTGAAGATGAAATCGCAGATCCTTCAAACAACGAATATGTAAAGCGTGTACAGGAGTTTGCTGCTGATGATAATGCAGAGGTGATCGTCGTTTGTGCAAAGATCGAAGAAGAAATCGCTGAGCTTGACGATGAGGAAAAAGCAATGTTCCTGCAGGAGCTTGGCATTGAAGAGTCAGGCCTTGATCAGCTGATCCGCGCAACGTATAACCTTCTTGGTCTTGCGACATACTTCACAGCAGGCGTTCAGGAAGTACGTGCATGGACATTCCGCCACGGCATGAAGGCGCCTCAGTGTGCAGGAATCATCCACACTGACTTCGAGCGCGGGTTCATCCGTGCAGAAACGGTATCTTATGATGACCTGATCGGATCAGGCGGTATGACACCAGCTAAAGAAGCCGGAAAAGTTCGTCTTGAAGGAAAAGAATATATCGTAAAAGACGGAGATGTCATTCACTTCCGTTTTAACGTGTAATACATTTAGAAGAGGTGTGTGGAGCTCACCGACTAAATAAAGAGACTGGAATAAGCTCAGTAATGAGTGATTCCGGTCTTTTTCATTATAGAAAGACACGTTTTCCAAAACTTTGGACAAACATCAAACACCACCTTGTACAACCAAACCAACTATGATATACTTTTACCTTGTGAGTAATAGATAGAGTTATTACTTCTTGTCTTCTGGAAGCAGAAGGCCGCATAGACCATAAGGAGGTGAATACCGATGAGAAAGTACGAAATCATGTACATTGTCCGTCCAGACGTTGATGAGGATCAGAAGAAAGCTGTAACTGAGCGTTTCGAAAACATCCTTACGACAAACGGAGCGGAGATCATCGAGTCAAAAGAGTGGGGTAAGCGTCGTTTCGCTTACGAAATCAACGATTATCGCGAAGGTTTCTACCAGATCGTGAAGTTGAACTCAGGTTCTGAGGCTATCAACGAATTCGATCGTCTGGCTAAAATCAGCGAAGATATCGTCCGCCACATGACAATCCGTGAAGACGAAAAGTAATTTTTACCGATAGAGCAGTACCCAATGCAACAGCAGGTGTAAGCCGGCTGATGCAAAGACAAAGGAGCTGGTTCTGATGATGAATCGAGTCGTATTAGTCGGTCGGTTAACCAAGGATCCGGATCTGCGTTATACGCCAAGTGGTGCCGCGGTAGCCACGTTCACACTTGCTGTTAATCGTGCTTTCACGAATCAGCAGGGTGACCGTGAAGCGGACTTCATCAACTGTGTCGTATGGCGCCGACCAGCCGAAAACGTGGCAAACTTCCTCAAAAAAGGCAGTCTTGCAGGCGTTGACGGACGGATTCAGACACGAAGCTATGATAACCAGGAAGGAAAACGCGTATACGTAACAGAAGTTGTTGCTGAAAGCGTGCAGTTCCTTGAGCCGAAAAATGCTTCCGGCGGTCAATCCGGCGGAGGATATGGAAGCAACCAGGGTTATCAGGATAACAATAACTTCGGTCAGCAGCCGCGCGACAATCAGAGCAACCAGAATAACCAGAACTACACAAGAGTGGACAAGGACCCATTCTCAAATGACGGTCAGCAGATCGACATTTCAGATGATGATCTGCCATTCTAAGGTGTAACTTATTATAAAATCTAAAAAAGAAGGAGGGGAATCCCATGGCAGGAGGACGCAGAGGCGGTCGTCGTCGTAAAAAGGTGTGCTACTTTACTTCAAACGGTATTACACACATCGATTATAAAGACGTAGATCTACTAAGAAAGTTTATCTCAGAGCGTGGAAAAATTCTTCCACGTCGTGTGACTGGAACAAGCGCTAAGTATCAGCGTATGTTAACAATCGCAATCAAACGTTCACGTACAATGGCATTACTACCATTCGTATCTGGTGAATAATAAAAAAGGACTGACTCTTCGCTGAGTCAGTCTTTTTTATTGTTGTATTATATATGAACCGTGCAAGAATACCCCTCTCTTTTCGCGGCCGCAGCTAGACAAAGGAAAGGGGGAGACGCGTTTCATGACACTTTTACCCCTTCAATTTCCTCCATACACTGCCTGATTAACTCTTTCGCTAAAAATCGATCATATGTAAAAGACTTTGGATCTTGCCAAAGCTTCTTGAATACACATTGAATCACTTCTTCTGTCAAAGCGGGATCCTTCGTTTTCCCATAGACAACCTTCCACAGCAGAGCAACATATCGATCATAAAGCTGGCTTAGTGCATCCTGATTACCGGCAGATAGCTCTGCAAATAGAACATGGTCATGATGTCGAATGAATGAACCCTCCTTTTTATTACGTACTCTGAAATTTCCCTACTTTATGCGACATAAAACGTCATGTAAAGACACCTTTCTCGAAAAAAACCAATTTTTATTGCAAAACAGGTTTAAGTTTCAGTTATCATTTCTTTTTATATAAAAAGTTTTTATTAAATAAGCATATAGAACTATAAAAAACTTAAATTAACCCTTTAAAAAATCCGGTATGATCCGATGTATGTAATAGACAGTCATGACTTACTAACTACTTTAAGTGTGGACTGATTACAGACAGCATGAGGTGAAAAGGATGAAAAAGCAGTTACAATCAATCCGGATGAAGCTGATTTTGACAACTTCTGTCGTTTTAATTGCGTCATTTGTTGTGTTACTCGGTTTAACAGGGTGGCAGCTTCACGATCGGACAGAGAATAATGTTCTCTCTCAGGCTGAAGGAATCGCAGGAGAATTGAATAATACAGTAGAAACGTTTTTAGATCAGTATGGACGAAGTATTGAACAGGTAGCATCGACCACAACGGCGATTGAATACGTTGAGTCTTCCTTAGAGGACGGGGATGCGGCATCACCTGGTGAGCTGGAATCATTATTGGAAGAGTACCTGGGGATCTATTCTGATCCATCCTCTATTTATGTTGCGGCAGATAATGGATCGCTTCTTATCTCGCCATTTGTAGACCTGCCTGCTGATTTTGATGCAACCACGCGTGACTGGTACATCAATTCAGCAGCTGCGCCTGACGAGATTTTATGGAGTGAGCCTTATATTGATGAAGCAACAGGTGAATACGTCATTACAGCCTCTAAAGGCATCCAGAGCGGCGGACAGGTGATTGGGGTTGTCGGGGTAGACGTCAAGCTTGGGGATTTAACATCAAAGCTTGGTGAGGCTCAGATCGGCTATGGCGGCTTTCCATTTGTATTATCCTCACAGGGGATTGCACTGGTGCATCCAACGCTTGAAAGCGAAAGCCTGATGGATTATGACTTTATTCAGGACGTCTATAGTGACCAGGATGGAACCGGTTCAATTGAGTACACGTTAGAAGGCTCAGATAAGCTGCTCGTTTATTCGACCTCTGCCAACACAGGCTGGAAGGTTGGGGTAGCGTTTGAACAGAGTGATATCGCTGCTGAATCACAGTCTATTTTACTGCTGTTAATTGTGATTGGCGTAGCAACACTGATTGTCGCAGCGGTCATTATGTCGATTGTGGCAGGGCGTTTCTCAAAACCGATTGTGCGTTTAAATGAAGCGGTGCGTCAGGTGGCCAATGGGGATCTGAGTGTCAAATCAGATGTAAACTCCAAGGATGAAATCGGGGATCTGTCCCATCAGTTTAATCTGATGGTTGATCATATGAATGACATCATTTCAATGGTTAAAACATCTGTTGATGAAGTGCGTGGTTCTGCAGAAGGCTTGAGTGCTGTAGCAGAGGAAACGAATGCGTCCAGTGAGCAGGTAGCAAGTGCGGTCAGTGACATTGCAGACGGTGCGACCCAGTCCGCTGAGGAAGCAGATGAAGCAAACCGCCAGTCTTCACGTCTGAGTGATCAGATTAATACGATTTCAGAGCAGTCGAGACAAATGTCTGAAGTGGCGAGTGAAGCAGGGGAAGTCAATCAGAATGGTCTTAATCAGATGAAACAGCTAAAAGATTATCACGAATCCTCTGCAGGCTTTATTCTGTCTATGGAAAGTGTCATTCAAGACCTTGAGCAGAAGGTTCAGACGATCGAAAGCGTGATGTCGACAATTACAGACATTTCATCCCAGACGAATCTTCTGGCACTGAATGCTTCTATTGAAGCGGCGCGTGCGGGAGAGCATGGGAAAGGATTTGCTGTTGTAGCGGATGAAGTCCGTAAGCTTGCTGAACAGTCTGTACGTGCCACTGATGAAGTAAAGCAGACGATCGTAGACATTCAGGACAGCTCCAAGCGTGCCGTGTCAGAAATGGGACGCACGAAAGAAACCTTCGACAGCCAGTCTGAGGTTGTGGAGAAAACGAATGAAATCTTTATGCGTATGTCTGACTTTATGAGCACAATGGAGACATCCATTCTTGCTGTGTACCGTGAAATCGAAGATGTCTCTTCAAGCAAGGAAGTCGTGACGCGTGTTATTCAGGAAATGGCTGCGATGTCTGAGGAAACGGCCGCTTCCTGTCAGCAGGTTGCTGCGTCAACGGATGAGCAGGTGCGCGCGATCCAGACAGTGACAGAATCAGCAGAACGCTTAAGTGAATTAAGTGACGATCTCCTGCAGGCTGTGAATCGTTTTCAGCTCGCGGAAGATAAAAGTGAATTGAATTAACAAATGTTTGTGAAGCCGGGGCTGCTCTTTTAAGAGCGGTTCCGGCTTTTTTCGGTTGATTCCGGGTCGCGCTTTAAGGCAGCGGGTCAGGTGCAAAAATCTTTTTGAAATCGAAATAACACAAAAACGTGAACGGAAACTGGCAGGAAAATTCAATTCGGGATGGGTGCGGGTTGAATGGAGACCGTTAGACGGATAGAATGTACATGAACCAATTTTCATGGACCGGAATTTAAATAGAGGGTGAACAAATGGATAGACAGTCTACATTGAGGCTAACTGAAGGTGCGATTCTGACAGCGTTTTTTGCTGTACTGTTACTCATAACCGTTTATGTGCCGGTGATTTCGATCATTACGGCGTTCTTTTTAATATTGCCGTTTTTAATTTATAGTGCTAAATATTCAATAAATGCATCACTGATCATGGTTGGTGCGGCAATTGGTGTGTCTGCAATTATTGGAGGGATTTTCTCGATTCCGGCAGCGGTTGCCTATGGAACGACCGGGATCGCGATGGGCTGGATGGTTCAGCAGAAAAAAAGCAAATTAACGATTTTGCTCATTTCATCACTGGTCTTTTTAGTGAATGTTGTTGTGCAGTATGCGATCTCTATTGTCGTGTTTGAGATCAACGTGATTGAAGAGTTTTTTACGATCATGACAGAATCATTTAATCAGTCTGTGACGATGTTCAATAATGCCGGGGTAGACACGGAGCAGGTGCAGGAAGTCTGGTCACAGAACATGATGATGATCGAGCTCCTGCTGCCGACGCTGCTTGTCTTCAGTGTCGCTGTTTTAATGTGGATTACGATCGCCGTTAACTTTCCAATCGCGAAGAGACTGAAGGTTGATGTGCCGGTTTTTACTCCGTTTCGCGAGCTGACTTTGCCGAAAAGCGTGATCTGGTATTACCTCATTGTGCTATTAACAGCATTGATCGGTGCGCCGGAGGAAGGGACGATGTTTGCTTATGCGATTATCAACCTGCAGATTGCGCTTGAATTGCTGATGATTTTGCAGGGGCTGTCGTTTATCCAGTTTTACGGGCATCATAAAAACTGGAGTAAAGGGCTTATGGTTCTTGTGACGATTCTGGGAATATTAATCAATCCATTAACCCGCATTTTAGGTATAATAGACTTAGGCTTTGATTTACGAAAGCGAATGTCCGGAAAGTGATATCAGGTAACCTTTTACACTGATATCAGATAAGATAATTTATACAGAATGCAAACGGTTCAACCGTTTTGGGAGCTGAAAGCATGCCAACTTATTTTCAACACCGGGTTTTGCGCAGACTGCTGATCGGCGTGACGGTGATTCTCGCCCTGATTCTTGCAGGCCTTGCCATCTATAACTGGATCATCGCATTCTTTGCGGCAGCAGTGGCTGCTCCTTTTTTGTGGTTCGCTTTTGTATACGAAAAGCGGTTTTTTCTTGATACAGAGCAGTATATATCCACCCTTTCCTACCGGGTCAAAAGAGTAGGGGAAGAAGCGCTGATGGAGATGCCGGTTGGAATTCTTCTTTATAACGATGATTTCTTTGTGGAGTGGTCGAACCCTTATTTGTCCGCTTTTATTGAAGATGGACCGATGATTGGCCGTTCGCTTTACGATGTAGCGGATGTACTTGTGCCGGTCATTAAAAAGGACGGCAGCTCAGAGGAAACCGTATCCTGGCAGGGACGAATTTTCAGAGTCGTTCACCGTCAGGAAGAAAAACTGCTGTACTTCTTTGATGTGACGGAACAGTCAGAGGTGGAGGAGCAGTACGAAGCGGATCGCACTGTGCTGTCTGTCATTTTCCTCGATAACTACGATGAGCTGACACAGGGCATGGATGATTCCGCCCGCAGTAATATTAATAGTGTGGTCACAACCCTGTTAAATCAATGGGCGAACCAGCACGAGATTTATGTAAAAAGAATTTCATCAGACCGCTTTTTAGCTGTGATGAATGAACGCATTTTACGTGATCTGGAGCAGGAAAAATTCACGATTTTAGATACGATCCGCGAGACGACGGCAAAACAGAATGTCCCGCTGACGCTCAGTATTGGTGTGGGCTCCGGAGCGGAAACCCTACCTGAACTTGGTCAGCAGGCGCAGTCGAGCCTTGATCTTGCCCTGGGCCGCGGTGGTGACCAGGTTGTCATTAATCAGGCAAACGGTAAAGTAAAGTTTTTCGGCGGGAAAACCAACCCGATCGAAAAGCGGACCCGTGTCCGCGCACGCGTGATTTCCCATGCGCTGCGTGAACTGATCATCCGCAGTGATAAAGTGATTGTCATGGGCCATAAACGCCCGGATATGGATGCAGTCGGAGCGGCGATCGGCATCCGGAAAATTGCTCAGATGAATCAGCGGGAAGGCTTTGTGGCGCTCGATTTTTCTGAAATCGACAGCGGCGTGACACGTCTCGTCGAAGAGATTAAAACGAAACCTGACTTATATTCCCATATCATCACACCGGAAGAAGCGATGGAGATGGTGACAGAGGATACGCTGTTAGTCGTTGTGGATACGCATAAACCGAGTCTTGTGATTGATGAACGTTTATTAAATAAGGCTGAAAAAGTCGTTGTCATTGACCATCACCGGAGAGGCGAGGAGTTTATTGAAAATCCGCTGCTCGTCTATATGGAGCCATACGCTTCCTCAACAGCTGAACTCGTGACAGAGCTTTTGGATTATCAGCCAAAACACGAAAAAATCACAATGCTTGAAGCAACGGCACTCCTTGCTGGTATAATAGTGGATACAAAAAGTTTTACGATGAGAACCGGATCGCGAACATTTGATGCGGCTTCATACCTCAGAACGCTTGGTGCTGATACGATTTTAGTGCAGCAATTCCTGCGTGAGGATGTCACCACGTATGTAGAACGCGCACGTTTAGTGGAAACCGTAACGTTTTATAAACACGGAATGGCGATTGCGTTTGGTGAAGATGACCGGATTCATGATCCTGTCATCATCGCACAGGCAGCAGATACGCTTTTATCCATGGAGGATGTAGCGGCGTCCTTTGTTGTGGCATTCAGGGATGAGGATGTAGTCGGCATCAGTGCCCGTTCACTCGGCACCGTCAATGTCCAGCTGATCATGGAAAAGCTCAATGGAGGCGGACACTTAACAAATGCCGCCACACAGCTGAAAGGGATCAGCATTGATGAGGCTGTCGAACAGCTCAAACAGGCGATCAATGAACACATCGAAGGAGGAACGGAAGAATCATGAAAGTTATTTTCTTAAAAGATGTTAAAGGTAAAGGTAAAAAAGGCGAAGTGAAAAATGTAGCAGACGGCTACGCACACAACTTTCTCCTGAAAAATAACCTGGCTGTTGAAGCCAACAATGCGAACCTGAGCCAGGTAAGCGCGCAGAAGAAAAAGCAGGAAAAAGAGGCACAGCAGGAGCTTGAAGAAGCGAAAAAGCTGAAGGAAACAGTGGAAGCCCTGACGGTTGAACTGAAAGCAAAATCCGGAGAAGGCGGCCGCCTGTTCGGCTCCATCACGTCCAAGCAAATCGCTGAAGAACTGAAAAAGCGCCACAACATTAAAGTCGATAAGCGCAAAATCGAAATGGACGATGCTATTCGTTCACTTGGCTACACAAACGTGCCAGTCAAGCTGCACAACGAAGTGACAGCAACGCTTAAAGTGCACGTAACAAAAGAATAAAACCTGACCGGAAATCGGATTCACCCAATATTTTTAAGCAAACGGCGAACCGATTTCGTGCTATACTTAAAAAAATGTGATCATTTGAGATCACATTTTTTTTCGATCAAAATCTTTCGGGAGGGATCCAGCTTTGAATGAACAGTTTGCGGATCGTATGCCGCCCCAGAATATAGAAGCGGAAATGGCTGTACTCGGTGCAATATTCCTTGAGCCGCAGTCACTCATTTCTGCACAGGAAATTTTAATGCCGGAAGACTTTTACCGGAGCGCCCACCAGCGAATCTTCGAAGTCATGGTGCGCCTGAGCGACCGCGGAAAAGCGATTGACCTGGTCACGGTAACGGAAGAACTGTCTGCGATGAAGGAGCTTGAGGATGTTGGCGGTATCTCTTATCTGACCGACCTTGCAGGCTTTGTTCCGACAGCCGCCAACGTCGAGTACTACGCGCATATCGTAGAAGAAAAAGCGCTTCTTCGCCGCCTGATCCGCACCGCGACCACGATCGCCCAGGACGGCTATGCCCGCGAGGATGAAGTGGAAACCCTTTTAGCTGAAGCGGAACGTAACATCATGGAAGTCGCCAACCGTAAAAATACGTCCGCCTTCCACAGCATGAAGGACGTTCTTGTCCGCACGTACGATAATATCGAGATGCTCAACAGCACAAAAGGCGACATCACAGGGATTGCGACCGGCTTTAATGAGCTCGACCGCATGACTGCCGGGTTCCAGCGCAACGACCTGATCATCGTGGCCGCCCGTCCATCAGTAGGTAAGACCGCCTTTGCCCTGAACATTGCGCAAAATGTGGCGACCAAAACAGGTGAAAACGTCGCGATCTTCAGTCTTGAGATGGGAGCAGAGCAGCTCGTCATGCGTATGCTCTGCGCAGAAGGCAATATTAACGCACAAAACCTGCGTACCGGTGCCCTCACCGATGAAGACTGGCGCAAGCTGACGATGGCGATGGGAAGCCTCTCTAATGCCGGCATCTATATTGATGATACGCCGGGTGTCCGCGTGCAGGATATCCGTGCCAAATGCCGCCGCCTCAAGCAGGAGCACGGTCTCGGCATGATTTTAATTGACTACATGCAGCTGATTCACGGAACCGGCAAGCCGGGTGAGAACCGGCAGCAGGAGGTTTCTGAAATCTCCCGTTCCCTAAAAGGACTCGCACGTGAGCTTGAAGTACCACTCATTGCCCTGTCACAGCTGTCCCGTGGTGTAGAATCACGTCAGGACAAGCGTCCAATGATGTCCGATCTTCGTGAATCAGGAAGTATCGAGCAGGATGCCGACATCGTCGCCTTCCTGTACCGTGATGACTATTACGATAAAGAAAGTGAAAACCAGAACACGATCGAAATCATCATCGCCAAACAGCGTAACGGCCCGGTCGGCACCGTTTCCCTTGCCTTTATCAAGGAATACAACAAATTCGTCAACCTCGAGCGGCGTCTCGACGACCCGAATATGCCGCCTGGTGCGTGAAGAAAGCCTCCCGAAAATGTGGGAGGCTTTCTTTTTTGGCGGAGAGGGGAGTTTGTGAGGTTGTGGAGTGAATTCGTGAGGATAGGCGACGGGTTTGTGAGTTCCGGACCGGAGTTCGTCAGCTTGCGAGAAAGTTTGTGAGTTCAGTGAAATAAGCCCCATGGCCGCCGCTGGTAACCGTCTTTGAAAGGTGTGTCGGGAAGAGTTCGTGAGCTCAGCGTTTAAATTCGTCAGGTTAGCCACTGAGTTCGTGAGGATAGGCGGCGGGTTTGTGAGTTCCGCGGCGGAGTTCGCCAGCTTGCCGGAAAGTTTGTGAGTTCAGTGAAATAAGCCCCATGCCCGCCGCTGGTAACCGTCTTTTAAATATGGTTCCGGAAGAGTTCGTAAGCTTAGCACCCAAATTCGTCAGGTTAGCCACTGAGTTCGTGAGGATAGGCGGCGGTTTCGTGAGTTCCGGACTGGAGTTTGTCAGCTTGTGAGAAAGTTTGTGAGTTCAGTGAAATAAGCCCCATGCCGCCGCTGGTAACCGTCTTTTAAATATGGCTCCGGAAGAGTTCGTAAGCTTGGCACCCAAATTCGTCAGGTTAGCCGCGAACTTCGTGAGGATAGGCGTCACTTTCGTCAGTTCCCGCGGGAATTTGTGAGTTTAGATGACACATTCGTCATTTCAGTGAAAATAGTCCTTCCCACCATAAATCGCAATCACATCAAAAAAGCCACAAATCCTGCCAGACATCTGACCTCCAAACCCTTAAATAACGAATATAAATAAAAATAACATAATTAATGTTCGTCTTTTCATTGACGTGTCCCCTAATCACTGGTACACTGTTTTTGTTTGATAAAAAGGGTGTAACAGCCTGACGGAGGTGCGTTTCATGTCTTCAGTAGTCGTAGTAGGTACGCAATGGGGAGATGAAGGGAAAGGGAAGATCACTGACTTTCTCTCAGAACATGCAGAAGTAATTGCCCGTTATCAGGGTGGTAATAATGCAGGACATACAATTAAATTTGACGGGGAAACATATAAGCTTCATTTGATTCCATCCGGTATTTTTTATAAAGATAAAATTTCTGTTATCGGAAACGGCATGGTGGTCGATCCGAAGGCGCTTGTTGCAGAATTAAAATATTTACATGACCGCGGGGTATCAACGGATAACCTTCGCATCAGTAATCGTGCACACGTGATTTTACCGTATCACCTGAAGCTTGATGAGGTAGAGGAAGAGCGTAAAGGTGCCAATAAAATCGGTACAACAAAAAAAGGGATCGGACCTGCTTACATGGATAAAGCAGCGCGTGCCGGTATCCGGATTGCCGATCTTTTAGACAAAGAATCATTTAAAGAAAAGCTTGAACATAACCTTGCAGAGAAAAACCGTCTGCTTGAACGTTTTTACGAGGTAGAAGGCTTTAAGCTCGAGGATATTTTCGAAGAATATTATGAGTATGGTCAGCAGGTCGCGAAATATGTGTGTGATACGTCTGTTGTGCTGAATGATGCGCTGGATGAAGCACGCCGCGTACTATTTGAAGGTGCACAGGGCGTGATGCTTGATATTGACCAGGGTACATACCCGTTCGTTACGTCCTCGAATCCGGTTGCAGGTGGCGTGACGATCGGATCCGGTGTGGGTCCAACGAAAATCAATCACGTGGTTGGGGTATCAAAAGCTTATACAACCCGTGTTGGAGATGGCCCGTTCCCGACAGAGCTTCACGATGAGATCGGCAGTCAGATCCGCGAAGTTGGCCGTGAGTACGGTACAACGACAGGCCGTCCGCGCCGTGTCGGCTGGTTTGACAGCGTGGTTGTGCGTCATGCCCGCCGCGTGAGTGGATTAACAGATCTCTCACTGAACTCGATTGATGTGTTAACAGGCATCAAGACGCTGAAAATCTGTACAGCTTACCGTTTAGGTGATGACATTATTACAGAATACCCGGCAAACCTTCGTACACTTGCGAAATGTGAGCCGATTTACGAAGAGCTTCCAGGCTGGGATGAAGACATTACAGGCGTTCGTTCATTAGACGAGCTTCCTGATAATGCGCGTCATTATTTAGAGCGCGTGTCACAGCTGACAGGCATTCCTCTATCAATCTTCTCTGTTGGTCCTGACCGCTCTCAGACCAACGTTGTGAAAAGCGTTTGGAGAATGGAATAGCACAAAAAAAAGCATCAGGCATCGTCGCCTGGTGCTTTTTTGTACTGTTGAACGGGTAAAAAGCATGCTCGGCAATGGTCAATCTATTGCGTGCATGGATTCCAAGGCTTGTTTCACATTGGAAAACGTCCGAATTGATGAAAAATTGATACCGGTTAAAATCACGTGCTGCGCCAGAGAAGGCCGCATGCCACTCATGATCACGCCAATTCCGAGAAGCTTTAAAACGTTGGTAATATCAAAAACGTGTCCAGCTACTTCTGAATCAATAGAGACCAGTCCTGAAAAATCGATAATGACCGTCTCGAGACCCAGTTCACTAATCGCTGGGGCAGTCTTTGTCAACAGATGATTAGCACGTTCAGGATCAATGGTTCCGATCAGTGGCAGAACCGCTACACCATGCTGGAGCGGGACGATCGGAGCGGACAGTGCGAGAATCTCTTTCCGATTTTCTTCATTAATCGCATTTTTATACTGTTCAAACACAAGAATGGATTCCTTCAGACTGATATCCATCATATAATTCAGCCGATTCAACACATGGAGGGTGTCCCTGGCTGACAGCTCGTGCTCGAGACACAAGTCACCCATCAGTTTACTGAAATACATACGTGTTTCCGGATACGGCTTAATCAGACTCGACAACTTATCCATCATCGCAGCCTGCGCCTCACTGTTTTGTCTCGACCATTCCAGAAATTCATCGGCAACCTGCTGATCCTCTTTATAAAGCAGTGCCTTCGATAAAAAGTGGAAAAAGGGTGCATTGGTTTTTCTCGATTGCTCGATCACATGATCAGGAATCTCAATATCCATTTTACCAAGACTGTATTCCATCAGTTTTTCACCGAGCTTCTCACCATACTGATCCAGATATGCTGCAAGTGCTTGAACGCTACCCATCAGAATCCCTCTATTCTCTTTTTATTTTTCGGAATGTTAATGAATCGCCTTCTTCTTAAAACGTCCGCCTCTTACTTCTGCAATATTTCCAACCGCTAAAAAGGCGCCAGGATCAATATCCTCCACGATACCTTTCAGCTTTGCCTCCTCAAGCCTGGTGATGACGCAGAACACGACCTTCTTCTGATGAAGGGTAAAACCACCCTGACCATTCAAATACGTGACACCGCGTCCAAGGCGGTCAATAATCGCATCACCAATCTCAGTGTACTGATCACTGATAATCCACGCTGCACGCGATTCATCAATTCCCTGAATCACAATATCAATCGTTTTAAACGCAATAAAATAAGCAATAGCTGAATACATTGCACGATCCCACTCAAACACAAAACCTGCCACAATAAAAATAAAAAAGTTAAAAAACATAATAATTTCTCCAACAGAAAAAGGCAGGTTTTTATTAAATAAAATCGCCAAAATCTCAGTACCATCAAGGGATCCACCATACCGGATCACGGTTCCAACGCCGATACCCAGTGTAATTCCACCAAATACGGTCGCCAGCAACAGGTCATCAGTAAACACTTCAAAGTCGTGAAGAAAGTAAGTTGAAATGGATAAAACGCTGATTCCCAACAGAGTGGATAAGGCAAATGTCTTACCTATTTGTTTATACCCAATAAAAAAGAAAGGAATGTTCAATAAAAAAATAAATAATCCGAGCCGCCAGCCCGTCAGGTAAGATAAAATGATGGAAATTCCAACGATGCCTCCATCCAGTACCTGATTAGGTACAAGAAAAAGCTCAAGTCCGACCGCCATCAGTATAGCCCCGAGTACAATAAATAAAACCCGCTTTCCAATTCCCTGCAAGGAAAGGGCACGATGCTGCTGGCGTTTCTTTTTAGACACCGGTGGCAATGTCCGTTTCTTCTTTTTTGGTGGCATACCATGTCTCCTTTCCCAATTAATTATAGCCATTATACATGAAAAAGACAGAATCATCTGACATCACGCATTGAGCCATAATAAAAAGCCGGATATAAATCCGGCTCACTCCACAGTTTCATATAAAACGTTCAGCTTTTGAAAAGTAGTATCTTCACAAATAATATACAATAAGTCGCCTTCGTTCATCTTCTTTTTATTAGCATCACGGAAATCCATATCATCATTTACCGCAATCAGCACTGCACCGTCATCCAGCAGTTTTTGAGAAGCATCACGGTACGTTTTCCAGGAAGACTTCGCCTTAATGACATTAATATTATTGCCATAGCGCTTACTTAACAGCTGTCTAAAAATCGATGTCGTTCCAGGCTGCAAAGTCGCTTTCGCCATTAATAATGACACTGAATCATCCGACAGAATAAAGTCATCGACTCTGATATGATTAAATTTAGAAATATGACGCTCTTCACTGATTTCGACAACAGTCTGTATATCAACATTATGCGTAATAGATAAGGCTTCAACTGCCGACGCCACCAGCAGACTCTTTCCATCACAAAGAACCGGGTTATCAATTCTCGGATCAGAAAAAATCGCGACACGCTTCGATTCTAAAATGTTGGCTTTCATCAGCGTCCGCTCTTCAGATGGATCTCCACTGATAAAGTGAACCCCATCATGCGTGATAGGCGTTTCAGGAAGATCTTCAATTAATACAATCGGCGCTTTACTATTGTGATAAAGTACTTCGTGAATCGCCTGCTCTGTTTTTTTAGACCACCCAATATAAACATAATGCCCACCTTTTTTATACACCAGCTTTCCCTCCTTTTTCAGTCGCTGATAAGTGCTTGCTCCCTCTACGATTTTTCCGATCAATACCCCAATGAGACCGATTCCGAAGATAAATAGAAAAATACCGACAAGCCGTCCGGCCACAGTAACCGGAAAGAAATCCCCGTAGCCGACTGTTGTTAACGTCGTCATCGTCCACCAGAAGCTGTCAAATAGTGTTGGAAACGTCTCCGGTTCGATGAGATGCACGGAAAACGTCCCGAATAAAATGATGATTAAAGACAAAACCGCAATAAACTTAAAGTTTAATTCCGACAGCTGCTTCCACAGCCTGAAAAAAATCTGCATGGCGGATCCTCCTCTCTATTTCTAAAAAATACTCTATTAAAATCGTACAGATAAAATGAAAAAAGTACCATACATTTTACAAGAAAAAAGTTTGTCATCTTTTTTTAAAAAAAGATTGTCATAGTAAAAATGTTTGTGGTATAGTTAGATTCGTTGCTAAGCAACACGCATGATGGCCCGTTGGTCAAGTGGTTAAGACACCGCCCTTTCACGGCGGTAACACGGGTTCGAATCCCGTACGGGTCACCACTATACATACTCACATTTAGAAACAATAAGGTCCCGTGGTGTAGCGGTTAACATGCCTGCCTGTCACGCAGGAGATCGCCGGTTCGATCCCGGTCGGGACCGCCATTTAGGCTTTGTAGCTCAGTTGGTAGAGCAATGGACTGAAAATCCATGTGTCGGCGGTTCGATTCCGTCCAAAGCCATTAAGATACGCTGCTGGTGCGGTGTATCTTTTTTATTTGCTTAAAAATGGACTTGCGGCATGAATCGCGTACATTTCTGCCTTTATGAATCTGGACGATTATACGCTAATCACTGCAATCTTCACGGTAATAGTGGTCCCCATCGAATGATTTTTTCCTCTATTAGTAAAAAACGCCAAGCTTGTTACATTCCCTCTCTCACACTCTTTAAACATCACAAAATCATAACAGTTTCATGTCATTCAACAAATCGACAACTTTCATCAGACGTAAAAAGGTGAGTATTGAAGCATTTTTCAATGACAACGAATGGTATGGCTGAAAGCGCTTATTTTACAATTAAGCGACAGCGCTTGTCCTCTATTTAATCTATGGTACATTTGGGAGGCGTGAATTTTGACGCATCTATGAACCTACATTTTTTACGGAGGACAATAGAATGAGAAAATCAATGACAGGCAGAGGCCTGATTCCTATAAATAAAAGACCGTCAGTAAAACTGTTTGCTGCGGGGATCATTCTTTCCTCTTCGCTTACTGGTTTCGGAAAGCCGGCAAAAGCCGAGGAGGAAGGCCTGAGTATTGTCTACCATGTGTATGCAGGGGACGAGTACTTAGGCATGGTGGAAGATGAGCAGCTGATCACAGACTGGGCTGAAGACGAGGAGAAAAAGCTCGAGTCTTCAAAGGAGCTTGAAGTCGCACACAATGTAACGATGATTCCTGAACATGTTTTTCATCCGGAAACGAATGATCGCGACATCCTGAACCAAGTGAAGGATTCTGCTGATTTTGTGACAGAGGCAAAAGCATTAAGCCTGAACGGTCATCCCGTGGCGTATGTCAAGGATGAAAAGGAAGAACAAGAAGTGATCCGTCAGCTTAAATTAAGTGCAGTATCAAAAGAAGAGCTGGCAGCCTATGAAGAAAAAGGTGATAGTGCGGAACTGAAGCCGGGTGAAAGCCGGATCAATTCCATCACCATTGAGGGATTAGAGGAAGCAGAGGATCTGTCTGTGACACCTGAAAGTCTCTCTACACCAGAGAAAGCAGCTGAAAAGCTTCTGGCAGGAACAAAAGCTGAAGTAGAGCATGAGGTAAAAGAAGGCGAGACAAAAGAACAGCTTTTGGAACAATATAATATGAAAGAAGAAGCGTTCGATCAGCTGAATCCTGAACTTGATGAGCTGACTGAAGGCGACATCGTAAAGGTCCAGAAAGCAATTCCGGGTCTGCAGGTGAAAGTGGAGAAAGAAAAGCGGGTCAAAGAAACGATCGCTTTTGAAGAGCAGGTGAAGGAAGACGACACTATGCTAAAAGGCGAATCACGCGTGGAACAGGAAGGCCAGGATGGTGAAAAGGTGTATACACAAATCATCAGTGAAACAAACGGAAAAGAAGTTTCCAGTGACATCACAGATGAAGAAGTAACGCGTGAAGTGAAAAACCATATCGTGGTCAACGGAACGAAAGAGATTCCTTCAAAAGGAACAGGCTCATTCATCTTCCCGACAAATGGCGGCTACATTTCAAGTCACCAGGGTCCGAGATGGGGAGATTACCATAAAGGGATCGATATCGCCCAGCCTGATAACTATACGATTAAAAACGTAGATAACGGTGTTGTTGTATCGGCAGGTCCTGATGGAGATTACGGCAATAAGGTCGTGATTGATCATAACAACGGCGTACGCACAACATATGCCCATCTTGCTGAAATCCACGTGACGCCGGGACAGGTTGTCGCACAGGGTGAATCACTGGGCATCATGGGAGATACAGGGTTCTCAACAGGCATTCATCTGCACTTCGAAGTACATGTGAACGGTCAGCTTGTAAACCCGATGGATTATTTATAAAACAGCATAAGGTTTAATGGTTTGAAAAGGCTGTTTCCATATTTGAATGAGGAATATGGAAACAGCTTTTTTGTTTGTTTAAAGGTGTATCCGGGATGAAAATCTGGAGAGTTGTCAAATACATGGTAAGAGTTTTTGAATAAAGCGGAAGAATTGTAAAATTACCGAAAAAGTTGTTAGATAGCCTGCCGGGCTCACCACGCGGCCACGGAAAGGGAAGGGGATTCAGAAACGGTTCTTTTTATATACTGATTCGTTTACTGATTTTTACAGCATAAATACATTTCCCGGGAAATGAGATAAGTCGAAAAATGAAGAAAAAAGTGGAGAAACACAGAAAAAGCTCTTTATGAACAGGTGGTTGTTCAAGAAAGTGACCAAGTTTGAGGTGAAAGTGTCCAAATTAAGCTCAAAAGTGACCAAGCTCAGCCAGTAAGTGACCAAACTGAAAGCAAAAGTGTCCAAACACCAACCCGCCTCCGCTTTTCTTGATCCAGCTCCGGCGCCTAGCCCCTCGAGGTCATAAGTCAAAAATGAACGAGGGTAAAGGGCAACCCTCTTTTCATTTTCGTCTTATGCTTGTCGGGGCTGAGCAAAGCCTCCACCTTTCTCGATCCAGCTCCGGTTCGCAGCGGCTAGTGCGCTTCCCTCAGCTCATTTCGATAAGTCAACATCGGCTCGCTGACGCTCTCCGTGTTTCCTTTATCTTAATCGCTTCAGTCCACCGCATACGCCGCTAAACGCGAACCTCCGCTTTTCTCGATGTCCAGCTCCCGCGGGCAGGGACTAGCAAACTTCCCGTCCTCTCGTTCGATAAGTCAACATCGGTTCACATCCGTTCACCGTGTTTCCTTTATCTTCGTCGAGGCCAGTCCAGTTTGTACGTCCCTAAACGCCCGCCTCCGCTTTTCTCGATGTCCAGCTCCGGCGGGCAGGGACTAGCAAACTTCCCGTCCTCTCGTTCGATAAGTCAACATCGGTTCACTTCGTTCGCCGTGTTTCCTTTATCTTCGTCGAGGCCAGTCCAGTTTGTACGTCCCTAAACGCCCGCCTCCGCTTTTCTTTTGTAAATAAGTGAAATATCCACCTTAACGTGATACATTTACTATAGTAGATTGTAAAAAAATTAAAACACTCTTATAAATTGATCATGAAGCTAAAGGAGATTAGTGAACATGGATAAAAAGATTCTAGTTGTTGATGATGAAAAGCCGATTGCAGATATTCTTCAGTTTAATTTAAAGAAGGAGGGTTATGAGGTTCATTGTGCTTATGATGGTGACACGGCTGTTGAAATGGTCGAGGAAATCAAGCCGGACCTGATTCTTCTTGATATTATGCTGCCGGGACGTGACGGGATGGAAGTTTGCCGTGAGGTCCGCAAGAATTATGAAATGCCGATCATTATGCTGACGGCGAAAGACTCTGAGATTGATAAGGTTTTAGGTCTTGAGCTTGGTGCGGATGATTATGTCACAAAGCCGTTCAGTACGCGTGAGCTTGTGGCGCGTGTGAAGGCGAACCTTCGTCGCCACCAGGCACTGAAAGGTCAGGCAGAGGAAGAGAACCTGACGAATGAGATCACGGTTGGCGTGCTGACGATTCACCCGGATGCCTACATGGTGACAAAACGCGGTGAAACAATTGAACTGACGCATCGTGAGTTCGAATTGCTGCATTATTTATCAAAGCATATCGGACAGGTTATGACACGTGAGCATTTGCTTCAGACAGTTTGGGGTTATGACTATTACGGCGATGTACGTACGGTTGACGTAACGGTTCGTCGTCTGCGTGAAAAAATCGAGGATAATCCGAGTCACCCGCTGTGGATCGTGACGCGCCGCGGCGTTGGGTATTATTTGAGAAATCCGGATCAGGAGTAGGATTGAATGAGGAAGGTCAATTTTTTTCAATCAATACATTTAAAGTTTGTATTGATTTATGTACTTCTTATTGCATTAGCGATGCAAATCATCGGCGTATACTTTGTGCGGGAGCTCGAGGATACGCTGATTGAAAACTTTAAGAATTCAGTTGTGGACCGTCTTGATCCTCTGGAATACACGGTTGCGCAGGAAATCAGCAGCAGCCTTTCCGGAAACCGGTCAGAAGATGAGCCGACACTGCAACAGTCCATCCGCCAACTGCTGGGTGGACTTAATTCTGAAGACATTGAAGAAGTACAAATAATTGATACAAGAAGCCGTATTTTAGGAACATCAGATGACAGTAACCAGTCGATTGTCGGACAGCGGACAACGAGCAACGAACAGGTACGGGAGATTCTTTCCAATGATACGGATCTTCAACAGGAAGAAACGTATATGGATCAGGGTAACCGCGTCTGGGTGCTTGCCCAGCCGATTATTACGGATCAGGGTGAAAAAATCGGGGTCATCTGGGTCAAATCACAGATTGAAAATGTCTATGAGCAGATGGATGAGATTAACGGGATTCTCGCAGGAGGAACCGCTATTTCTCTTGTTATCACAGCGATCCTGGGTGTACTGCTCGCCCAGACCATTACCCGTCCTATTGCCGCCATGAGAAGCCATGCGGTCGATATGGCAAAAGGGAATTTTTCGCGAAAAGTAAAGGTGTATGGTCATGATGAAATCGGTCAGCTCGCGATCACCTTTAACAATTTAACAAAAAGGCTTCAGGAAGCGAGAGCGACGACTGAAGCAGAGCGGAGAAAGCTGTCCTCAGTCCTCAGTTACATGACAGACGGGGTAATCGCAACAGATCGCCGCGGAAGAGTTATTTTGATCAATGATCCGGCTGCTGCCATGCTGAATGTTTCACGTGAAACAGTGCTGTCGATGTCGCTGCCTGAAGTGCTTGGCATCGAAGAGGAGTATTCGGTCGATGACCTGTCTACTCAGACAGATTCCCTCATTTTAAACTTTGGAACGGACGCTAAGCCGTATATTTTACGTGCAAACTTCTCGGTGATTCAAAAGGAAACAGGCTTTGTAAACGGTCTGATTACCGTGCTGCATGATATTACCGAGCAGGAAAAAATCGATGCAGAGCGCCGGGAATTTGTAGCGAACGTATCCCACGAGCTGCGCACGCCGCTTACAACGATGCGAAGCTATTTGGAAGCCTTATCAGAAGGCGCGTGGCAGGACCAGGAGATTGCCCCTCATTTCCTTGAGGTGACCCAGACGGAAACCGAGCGGATGATCCGGCTTGTCAACGACCTTCTTCAATTATCTAAAATGGACAGCCGGGATTACCGACTGAATAAAGAATTCGTGAACTTTATCAACTTTTATCAGCGGATTATCGACCGTTTTGATATGGGACGTTCTCAAAACGTTACGTTTAAAACGAAGCTTCCACAGGAGCCGGTGTATGTTGAAATTGATACTGATAAAATGACGCAGGTGCTTGATAACATCATCTCCAATGCGCTGAAGTATTCACCTGAGGGTGGACAGATCCGTTTTAAAGTGGAGCTGAAAGAGCGTGAAAAGGAAATGGTCGTCAGCGTATCCGATCAGGGCGTCGGCATTCCGCGTGAAAACCTGAAAAATATTTTCGAACGTTTTTATCGTGTAGATAAAGCAAGGACGAGACAGCTTGGCGGTACAGGGCTCGGTCTTGCGATTGCCAAGGAAATGATCACCGCCCATGAAGGACGAATCTGGGCATCAAGTGTGGAAGGAAGAGGCACAACCATTTACTTCACGCTGCCGTATGACCCAACAAGTGAGGATGAATGGTCATGAGGATCGAATTATTTAAATCAATCTTACTGACACTGCTCGTAGTCTTAAGTGGTCTGTTGACATGGAATGTCTGGTCGTACCAGCCATCTACCGAAACGTTTGAAGCACCTACAACGATTGATGTGGCGATCAGTGAAGAGCGGGATATTGATGATCTGATCAAGCCGCTCAGATTTCTTGTGCATGAAGAGGAAGCCGTCTATGGAGCTTCTGCTTCCAGTGAAGTAGAAACCCTGCTGAGTCAAATGAGCGACTGGAGCATCTTCAGCATACGCCAGAACACATCTCTAAATGAAGAGGAATTCTTAAATCTTGTTCATGGTCCGAACCGGATCGAAGTCGTGTTTCCGGTCAGCGTTCCATTTAACACGTACAGAGATGTCCTGCGTTTTGAAGACAGCAATCTGCCGCAGGACAGCTTCAACAGAATCGTCATTGATGTCGCTGCGAGGGACGAGTCTACCTTTACCGTTTATTTTGTTCACTACGAAAATAGGGTTGTGTATGAATCACGTGTCGATCGTGACAGTCTTGCAGCGATAAACCGGGATATTGTGCTTCCTGCACCTGAGAAATATATGGCTTATGCCCGCTATGACACAGGAAGACGTTCGATATTTGTTCCGGCTAATCGTCTCACACCTCAGCAATACGGTTACCGGATGGAACGGATTGATATTGAACTGTTCAGGCAGGCACTGTTTTCAAACCCGGATGATATCAACTATAATTCACTTGCTTCATCCAGAGAGCAGTATGTCGATAATTCAAACCTGCTTGAGGTCAATAACAACACCAACATGATCAGTTTTGTAAACCTCACCTCTGATGAAGCCACGGTCATTGATGCGACTGAACTGATTACAAACAGCCGCCGTTTTGTCAATGATCACAGCGGTTGGACAGGTGACTACTATCTTGCAAACCTTGATCCAATGAACCAGCAAGTAACGTACCGCATGCACATAGGCGGAGTTCCGATCTTTAGTGAGGATGGAGTTTCAGAGATCAATCAGGAATGGGGAAGCACCATTATTCATAAATACAGCCGCTCATTCCTTCAGACACAATTCCCGTTACCAACCGAATCAGCAACGAAAACACTGCAGCCGGGTCTTGATGTCATTAGTCAGATTGAGTCACGAGAAGAAAACTATGAGCCTGAGCTGTTAGAAGACGTCACACCTGCCTACAGAATGATCAGGGACTCTCAAAATGCACTGACTTATACACTTGATCCGTCCTGGTATTACAAATATGATGGCGTATGGAAACGTGTTCCGGAGCAGGGAGGAGGGGATCCGATTGGATTGGAGTAAAACAAAAACCATTTTTATCGTGGTCTTTCTCATTCTGGACATTTTTCTATTCTTCCTGTTTTTACAGAAATATCAGGACACACAAAACAGCCAGCTGCCTCAGCTTTCCATTGCTGAACAGATTGAAGAGGAAAACATTACGATTAGTAATGAACTGCCCGATCTGGATGACAGCAAAGCTTATTTAAATGCAGAATCCTACCGTTTTTCAGCAGAAGAAGCATCGAATCTTCAAGGTCAAAATGCAAATGTCCGCAACAACCGTATTCTGGAGTCGAACCTGAACACCCCAGTTGATATTGAGGATCCGGAAAATCCTGAAGAAGTGACCGAACTGTTAGAGGAATTTGTCCTCTACGGAGAGCAGTACCGGTTCTGGGATTATCGTGAAGAAGAAAACGAGCTTGTTTATTTTCAGGTCTACGAAGATAATGAACTGTACTATAATGTCAATGCCCAGCTGGTCGTGACGCTGAATGAACAGCAGCAGGCCGTAGCTTACACACAGACCTATTTAACATCGCTTGAACCCTTCTCATCTGAGCAGGAACTGATTACGCCGGGAGATGCGCTTGAGACATTTTATGGTTCTGGTAATGTAGAAGCCAACTCACGGGTTACAGATCTGGAGATCGGCTATTTTCCTTCATTTTTGCAGGCCGGAAATAATGATGACAGCGTAACGGGTGACGTTCAGGTACTGACACCAACGTATAAAATGACGATCGAAAATGAAGAAGGCAGTCAACGGGACCTGTTTATCAATGCCGTTGACGACAACATTTATGATATGAGCCAGGTCAACATGGACTTTGACCAGCTCGATGAACAGGAAAACGACGAATCAACGGAGTGAAGCATGATGACAATGCACATGAGTGTACTTGCAAGCGGCAGTACAGGAAATGCGATCTATATTGAAACAGAAGAGCATTCCTTCCTGGTCGATGCCGGCTTAAGCGGAAAGCAGATGGAGGGCCTATTTGACAAAATCGGGCGCTCCGCTGACCGCCTGAGCGGAATCCTGGTCACCCATGAACATAGTGATCATATTAAAGGGCTTGGCGTATTAGCCCGCCGCTATAAGCTGCCCATTTACGCAAACGAAAAAACATGGAACGCGATGGAACCCCTGATCGGAAACGTTCAAACCGATCAGAAATTCATCTTTCCGATGGAAACAGTGAAATCCTTCGGCGGTCTCGATATCGAATCATTCGGTGTTTCACACGACGCAGCAGAGCCGATGTTTTACGTCTTTCATCAGGACGGCAAAAAACTCGTCGTCATGACCGACACAGGCTACGTCAGCGACCGCATGAAAGGCATCATTAAAGGAGCGGATACTTACGTCTTTGAAAGCAACCACGACGTCGGCATGCTCCGCATGGGCCGCTATCCATGGAGCGTCAAACGCCGCATCTTGAGCGACGTTGGACACGTCTCCAATGAAGACGCAGCCATTGCCATGAGCGAAGTATTCAGCGACAACACCAAACGCATCTACCTGTCCCATCTCTCAAAAGACAACAACATGAAAGACCTCGCACGCATGAGCGTCACTCAGACACTCGAAAGCTGCGGTGTGCGCGTCGGAGACACATTCGACCTGTACGATACCGATGCCTCAATCCCGACCGAGCTTTATAAAATTGTCTAGGGGGACGGAGCGCCTGTGCCATTTTTGATCAATGGCACAGGCGCTTTTTAGTTGGTGGGGGTAGGTTCGCAGGATTTTGAGCGAGTTTTGCGGAATGTTGCGTGTGTTTCGCAAGATATGGGGTGAGGTTCACAGAATTCCCGGAGACTTTCATCAGATTTTAGTCGAAGTTCGCAAGGTTGGGACTTTTCGCATCGTTCGGCTGACGGGATCTGTTAGCCAAAATCATCAAAAGCCCCGGCCTGCGCCGGGTTTTTCATGAAAGTGACCAAATAAAGCACAAAAGTGGTCAAGTTAAAGGCGTAAGTGACCAAGCTGACGTAGAATGTGACCAAACACCATCTTTAAGTGTCCAGGCTGGCGGCAAATGTGACCAAGTGGTATCTGCATTTTACAATAAACGCATTGCACAAGCTGCTGAAATAGAGCATTTTCCGTGCTGAGAAACGTCAAGCCAGTAAATCAGACAGCACATTCAAGGGTTTATGATATAGCCTGAGAAGGAATGGCATAATATTGAATTTATTGGAGGCATGATAACATGAATCTAAACGGAGAAAAAATTCTGGAGAGATATAGAAATGGCGTTAAAGAAGTACATGAAACTCTACCGGATGCAATCAGTGAATATAACCGCTTTACAGGGAAAGTTTTCGAAAGCGGAACTATTGATCGTTCGCAAAAGCATTTAATGGCACTCGCCATCGCGATCAAGGATGGAGATGAATCCAGCATCGCCTTTCATATGGACCAGTGCGTTGCGCATGACTGCACCGATCAGCAGATTCACGAAACGATGATGGTGGCTGCAGCTTACGGAGGCGGCTCTGCAATGAGTCACGGTGTAACCATGGGCCTCGAGCTGTTGAAGCAATTCAGAGAACGATAAAAAAGTGTGGACGGTCCATTCCGTCCACACTTTTTTTAGATGGCGGTGAGATTCGGTCAGGGCTGAGCAAGGCGCCTTCGCTTTTCTTGGTCCAGCTCCGGCAGACAGGGACTAGCAAACACATCCGTCCTCTCGTTCGATAAGTCAACATCGGATCGCTGCGCTTTCCATGTTTCTTTTATCTTCGTCGAGGACAGTCCAGTTTGTACGTCTCTTAACACCTGCTTCCACCTTTCCTATTTCCAAAACCTTTGTGACATCCTGCAAATTCGGTTTATTTTCGGGCACAATGAAGTAGACTGATAGGAGGGGAAATAGGAGGAGGGGTATGGGATCGAGTGGTATAATATTGGAGCATTGATTATTTCGTCGACTCAGGTCAGCCTTCTAATCGCATTTACAGTAGCCTGGTGGTCGATGAGGCGGGTGGATCGTCAGCTGGCATCGACGGTTTCGAATTTGTTTTTTACGTTTGTGCTGGTCTGGAAGTTTTCAAGTATTGTGATTTATTTTGATTATGTGCGGCAGACACCGATGGCTGTGCTCTATTATAACGGAGGAGAGTGGGGATTGCGGCTGGCTGTCTTAGCCGTTTTGATTCAGCTCTTCTTTTACAGCAAAAAGCATGCGCAGATCAGCGGCCTGCTTTTTCCGGCCTGGCTCGTGCTACTCACTGTTCTTGAAGCGGCTAAGATGATTCAGACCGCTGCAACCGTGCCGGATGCGCTTTTGGCAGGGGTTTTTCTGGTCCTATTCGTGCTCATCTGGCCTAAAGAAAACCGCTTTTTAAATGGATATATGCTAGTCGCCATCCTTATTTTTCAATGGGTGACGGTTTTGGTAAATGGAGATTTTTATACTGAGGGACTGGTTTACAGCTGGCTGTTCAGTCTTGTGGTATTTGTGCTGTATCGAAGGAGGGAAAGAGTATGATTCCACGTATCATTGCGCTTGCGGGGGTAGGCGTACTTGTGGCGTTACTTATTATAAATGTAATAAATGATCAGAAAGAACGAGAGGAGCGGCAGGCATTGATGGAGCAGTATGCTGTGATGCCCGCTGACAATGAAACGGCCCAGCCTGTTGAGTCAACAGGTGCACTGAAGGAAGGTCAGCCCGTTCCGGATGTTCAGGCATCAACACTGGATGGTGACATCATTGCGCTGAAGGATCTTCGTGGCAAAAAGATCATTCTCAATTTCTGGGCAACCTGGTGTCCGCCATGTATGGCTGAAATGCCGCACATGCAGGATTATTATGAAGGGATGGCCAAAGAGCAGAACGTTGAAGTTTTAGCGGTTAACCTAACGAGTAAGGATAACGGGATGGATAAGGTGCGCAGTTTTGTAGAGGATTATGAGCTCACGTTCCCTATTCTACTTGACGATACAGGCCTGCTCGGCGAAGAATTTCAGGCTTATTCGATCCCGACCACGTATTTAATCGACGAGGACGGCATCATCCAGCGCAAGCTGATGGGGCCGATGGATCAGGATATGATGATTGAAATGATGGGTGAAATCTGATGAACGTCCGGCTGAAGCGCCGGGCGTTTTTTAAATGGGGCCGGTGGTTTGAAGGAATGATTTTTTCAAAAGAAGGAATTCTGATCAGCAGTGGAGGGATTCAAACCTTGAAACGAAGGGAAAAGCAGACGCAATCGGGCGAGTGAAGGAATGACAATCCAGAAAGAAGGAATTCCATTTTCAACAGCCTGAATTAAAATCTCAAAAAGCCTGAATCATTCACCGCAGTGATGGAATGCCGCACACTCACCGCACCCCACCAAAAAAAGGCCACCGCAGCAGCCCTCCTCAGAAAATACTAAAATCCCATGCCTCGGAAATCTGACGCAATAGCATCGTACCAGCTGCGCTGTTTCCGTTTTTATCAATCGCGGGGCTGAACACAGCAATGCCGCAGCCTTTGCGAAACGCTTTTTCCGGTGAATGCCATTTTGGCGGAACGGACGCTAAAATCCCGCCTGACACACCACTTTTAGCAGGGATCCCGACGTGCGCAGCAAATTTTCCGGATGAATTATACATCCCGCATGTCACCATCAATACCTTTGCAATCCGCGCCACATCACTGCTGAAAATCTGCCGTTTCTCAACGGGATCGTAGCCGTCGTGTGCAATCACCAGTCCGATTTTCGCAAGATCCTCAAGGGTAATACAGATCGCACAAAGCCTGATATAAATATCGAGTGCTTCCTCCACGTCCAGATCCAAAAGCTTCGATTCTTTCAAATAATAAGCAAGCGCGCGGTTCCGGTGGGCGGTCTGCCATTCAGATTCATAAACCGCCTGATCGAGCTCAAGCTGATGACCAATCATCCCTTCGACAAATAAGAGAAAACGCTCATATTTTTCCCCGACCGTATCACCCGGAAGCATCGAGGCAACGGTGATCGCACCAGCATTAATCAGCGGATTAAACGGCTTTCCCGGCCGGTGGATTTCAAAAGGGATAATGGAATTGAACGATTCACCTGTCGGCTCCACATCCACTTTATCGAGCACAAAATCAAGCCCTCTAAAATGACAGAGCGCCACAAAACTGATGATTTTAGACACACTTTGAAGCGTGAATTTCACATCGCTGTCTCCGGCAGTATAGGTATCCCCGTCATAATCCATGATACAGATCCCAAGCTGATTGGGGTCCTGATTCGCAAGCGCCGGAATATATTTGGCGGTTTCCCCAAGCATTGTATGGGAGCGGTTATCCTCAACCCACTGCGTCAATCTCTCATACACTTCCTCGCTTCTCATATGTGTGCCTCCCGATCAATCCAGCCGCTTTTCCACCACCTCACGCAGCACGTCAAAGCCCTGATGGCGGTAAAAGGCGGCTGCATCCGTATTTGAGCTCCAGTAATCGAGCTGAACTCTATTAATACCACGCTCTCTTGCAGCCTCTTCTACTTTTCCCATTAAAAGTGCGCCGTAACCTTTTTTCTGATAAGCAGGTGAGACACTGATCTGGTGCACATAAACATAGGACACCTCTTTTTTAAATGCGTTGGCTTCTCTCCGGCGGATTTCAAACCACACAAAACCCGCATCCTCATCCAGCACATACATCTCATGCTCCCCATGCTCTAGAATTTTTAAAAATGCATCCCGCATCGCCTCAAATGAATAAGGCACGAATAAATCCGGGTGCAGCTTAACATGCAAATCATGTACCGGTTTATTTAAAGATGCGATTACATCCACATCTGTCGTTCGTTTCAACATCATCATTCCCCCAACATAACAGTTTTTTTAAAGTATAGAGCATTTTCTTAAAAAATTTAGCCGTTTTTCATCTAATTTTCATTTTCACCTCTTATACTGTGAACCATAGAAAACAAAATAACGATGAAAGGAATGACATACATGGGATACTATGATGATCAGGAAACCCGAGAAAGCATATCCCGTAAGAAAAGCGGAAGTAAGGCAGGATATTTTTTATCCAGTCTGTCCGGACTTATCATCGGAGCGCTTTTAGTGACACTGTTAATGCCAATGATGGGGAATGGCGGCTCACCGGCTGTCAATAATACATCTTCAGGAGACGGCACACAAAGTGCACAAACGCAAAATGTCTCCTATGATGTCTCATCAGACGTGACCGCAGCCGTTGAAAAAGCTGGCGGAGCAGTCGTAGGTGTAACCAACCTGCAGTCCGGTCAAAGCCTCTTTGGCGGACAATCCGGTGAAGCAACAGAAGCCGGTACCGGTTCAGGTGTCATTTATAAATCTGAAGGAGACGCTGCGTACATCGTGACGAACTATCACGTCATTGAAGGCAGCGATCAGGTAGAAGTCACGCTCGCTGATGGCACAAAAGAGGAAGCGCAGGTGCTCGGGGGAGACCAGTGGACAGACCTTGCTGTACTCCAGATCAGCAATGAAAACGTCGAAACCGTTGCTGAATTCGGGGATTCACAGGCACTGAAGCCGGGTGAACCGGTTATTGCAATCGGAAATCCATTAGGTCTTCAGTTCTCAGGCTCAGTCACAACAGGTGTTGTATCCGGTGTTGAACGGACAATTCCGGTTGACATTAATCAGGACGGCGCCGTTGACTGGCAGGCAGAGGTTATCCAGACGGATGCTGCGATCAACCCAGGTAACAGCGGTGGCGCACTCGTCAATATTCAAGGCCAGCTGGTCGGCATTAACTCAATGAAAATTGCCCAGTCAGCCGTAGAAGGTATCGGTCTTGCCATTCCAATCGATATGGCAGCACCAATCATCGAAGACCTTGAAACACAAGGTGAAGTGCTTCGTCCAACAATGGGAATCACACTGTTTGACCTGGCAAATGTACCAGCTGCACAAAGACAAAGTGAACTGAATCTACCTGAGGAAGTAAAATCAGGTGTTGTGATTCAGCGTGTTGTACCAAATTCAGCTGCTGCTGAAGCGGGACTTGAAGATCTTGATGTCATCGTTGAAATGGATGGCAAGAAAATCAACAACAGCGTCGAGCTTCGTAAGCATCTTTACACTGAAAAAGAAGTCGGCGATGAAATGCAGGTTAAAGTATACCGCGATGGTGAAATGCAAGAGGTTACTCTCACCCTCACAGATGATGCAGATCTGTAAAAGGTGAGTTCATATAGATGCAAGACCATAGAAAGTGAAAGGTCCAACTCTACTATTTTTTAAGCCTATTTTGTCTCAAGGCAGGAACGCCTCCACCGTTCCTGCCTCTTTTTTTGTGCTTTTAACATGCGCTTCATTTTTTTATGCTAAAATGAGAAATCGGAAATTTGAAGAAGGCGGTGAAAAAATGAAGATCTATTGCTGCCAGGAACACGTCGAGCTTGCCCTTGATGTTTTTGTGGATGAACAGGAAAGCTACCCGGATTTAAAGACAGTGGATAACCAGGACGACTTGTCCACAATCTGTGAATATTGCAAAGAACGAGCCATATATATTGTGGAGAACACATGATCCCATACGAAATGTGGATAGAAATTGTGGATATGTGTATAACTTTTGGGGATAACCTGTTCATAATGAGTGAATAACTGTGAGGCTCCATTCATTTTCTGTTCATCAAAATCCTTCCAGCATGGACAAGAAAGCGCTTATATCAACGTTTTCCGAGCGATCGCTCGACAAAACCGGTGCGAAATTAGCGAAAAATTAGACTAATTTGTTGTCCACATGTGGATTAATTTGTTGTTTTGGGTTTTGGATGTGGATGGTTGTATAAAACCGGGCCGGACTCATCCTTCGCTTTCCGTGGCCGGGCGGTGAACCCGCCTGCGCTTCGCACAGTCGGTTTCACCTGACCCTTTCCGCCACAGGAGTCTGCGGATGAGTCCGGCCCTTTGGGTTGATCTCAACTGAAACGATATTAAAAAGAATAAGACTAAAGTCAAAAGCTTTATGAACAGAGAATTCTAGTCATAATAAAGGGATGTCCGCTAATGAGGCTGGACATCCCTTTTCATTATTGTGTTTAATTCAAACGATTATTTCAGGTTCTTTTGAATGTAACGGATTGTTTTACGCAGGGATTCGGCGTCGGGGCGGCCGAATGGTCCGCTTTGGCGGTGCTGGAACAGGACGCGTCCTTCTTCGTCTAAAATGAAGTAGCCCGGCTCGCCATGCTCGCCGTGGTCCTCATAGGGTGCATCTTCTCCGTGATAAAACACGCCGTACGCATCAAATACTTCATGTTTTTCGTCAGAGAGCACCGGGAATTTCAGTTCATATTCCTGTTTGAATGTTGATAGGTTTTCGTTCGTGTCTGTGGAAATGGCAACGACATTTACGTTGTTTTCCGTGAATTTCGAAAGATGGTCGGAATACTCCTTCAGATCTTTCTGACAGACCGGGCACCATGAGCCTCTGAAAAAGACGATCAGCTGCCAGCCGTTTCTTTCGTTTTCCAAAGAGTATGTTTCTCCAGTTGTCGATGTCAGTTCAAAATTCGGGGCTTTTTCGCCCAGCTTAAAAGTTTTCATCGTGTAACGCCTCCTAAATTTGTCAGCATAATGAGTGAATACCCTTTTACTGGATGAGTAAACGGATGGAGGTGTTTTGGTGCGAAGTGACCAGGCTGGGGCCGAAAGTGACCAAGCTGGGGCCAAAAGTGACCAAGTACACGCGCAAAGTGTCCAAACATCCCACCAATGTGACCAAGTCTCACATCCCTGCACAAGCGAAGCGTCCAGCCAAGTGCTCTTATGTACCTAAAAGCACTAAGAGCCCCCGGTCTGCGCCGGGATTTTTTCAGAGAGTGGTTGAATAACCGAGAAGAGTGGTTAAATAACCTCAAAAAGTGGTCTAATCCCCATAAAAAGTAGTCAAATAACCAAAAGAGTAGTCAAATCCGCACGAAGAGTGGTCAAATCCACGCCGGCCGCCTACTCCCTTAACACAACATTTTCAAATCTCATACAGCTTCTTCATATTCTCTTAATATTCCTCGTTTAAAGTAAGTGGTGTGAACGACAAGTGAATAGCAGTCCGGTATGACTTAGGAGAACCATAAAAACGAGAGACAGACGACATCGGCCTCTTTATGTTTTTATGGATTTTTTTATGCTCAAATGCCGGGGAAAAGGAGTGGGCAAGTATGTTTTTAGAAAGAGTGAAAGAATCTCAGGTGATCGCATCGATCAAGGAACCGAAGCAGCTTGAAGCCTTTATCGAAACGGATATTAAGTCAGCCTTTTTACTGTTAGGAAATGTCACAGTGATTAAACGGTATGTTGATTTTTTAAAGGAGCATGACCGGGATGTGTTTTTACATATTGAGAAAATTCCGGGCATCAGCTACGACCGCGAAGGCTTGAAATTTATTGCGCGGCATGTGAAGCCGACGGGGATTGTGACCACGAAGTCCTCTCTCGTCGCAGCAGCACAAAAAGAAGGATTAATTGCGATTCAGCGTCTGTTTTTGATTGATTCAGATGCCTTGAAATATGGGCTTGAGAGTGCGGAGAATATCCGCCCGGATTTTCTTGAACTGATGCCGGGTGTGGTGCCGCACATGATTGAGCACGTGAAGAAGAAAACGGATATTCCGATTATTACAGGCGGACTGATTCAAAACCGAAAGCAGATGATCAGAGCGGTGGAAAGAGGCGCGACGGCTGTATCAACCGGCCGCACGCACTTGTGGAAGCCGTTGACGGAGGTGGTTCGATGAGAAAGGTTGAGCTGAAAGGATTAACAAAATCCTATGACGGAAAGCATGACGTGTTAAAAGCGATTGATGTCACGATTGAGCCGGGCGAATTCTTCGTTCTTGTCGGGCCATCGGGCTGTGGTAAAAGTACGATGCTGCGGATGATCGCAGGGCTTGAATCCATTACATCAGGAGAGCTTGCTTTAGATGGCAAGCGCGCTAATGCCCTTTCGCCAAGTGAGCGCGACCTGTCGATGGTGTTTCAGAATTACGCCCTCTATCCGCATTTAACAGTGGAGCAGAATATCACATTCGGACTTCACGTGAAAAAAATCTCTAAAAAAGAGCAAAAAGCGCGCTGTGAAGAGGTTTGCACGATGCTTGGACTCACCGATTACATGAAGCGGAAGCCAAAAGAGCTCTCAGGCGGTCAACGCCAGCGTGTGGCGTTAGCGCGAGCGGTTGTCACGCAGGCGCCACTTTGCCTCATGGATGAGCCGCTATCAAACCTTGATGCGAAATTAAGGGCAAAAATGCGCTCAGAAATCCGCCAGCTTCAAAGAAAGCTCGGCATCACGATGATTTATGTCACGCATGACCAGACAGAAGCGATGACGATGGCGGACCGGATGATGATTTTATCAGGCGGGGACGTGCAGCAGATCGGCCGTCCGCTGGATGTGTACAACAATCCGGCGAACACCTTTGTCGCATCCTTTATCGGATCGCCGCCAATGAACTTAATCGAAGCGGAAATTTCCGACTCCGTGTTAGTCGCAGATGGACACTGGATGACGCCAATCACAGCTGAGATGAAAGCGAAACTGCAGACGGATAAAGTGACGCTTGGCGTACGTCCGGAGCACATTTCACTCGCCAAAGACAGCGAGCCCGGCTTCCTCGTCCAGGTTGCAAACGTAGAAGTGCTTGGCACCGAAACGCTTGTAACATTCGACTTCGGCGAAGACACGCAGTGGATCGCAAAATGGAACGGCCAAAGCAATATTCAGCCGGGTGCACAAATCCGCATCGCAGTCGATGATCATCACCTGGCTCTCTTCTCAACCGAAACAGGAGAGCGCATCTACTGTCAGGCATCTGAACAGTCAGCTGAAAAGAAGGTGTCATCATGACTGTAATTCGACAGGAAACGACAATTGGATCGACAGGTGACAGGCACCTCGAACGTAAGCGCGCCTGGTCCAACTGGATGACTGGCATGATGTTTTTGCTGCCATCGCTGATTTTGTTTGGTGTGTTTCTGTTTTATCCGATGGTTCGCACGGTGTATTTGAGTTTGTTTTTAACGGATTCGCAAGGGATTCCGGTGGTGTTTGTGGGCTGGGAGAATTTTATTAATTTGTTTCAGTCGACGAGTTTTCAGCTGAGTGCGAAGGCGACGGCGCTGTTTGTTTTGTATACGGTGCCTGCCGGGATTGTGCTGGCAACGGGGCTTGCGATTTTAGCGAATCAGAAGCTGCGCGGGATCGGGCTGTTCCGCACGATGTTTTCAGCGACGATGGGGATGAGTGTGGCGGCGTCTTCTGTGATCTGGATGTTTTTATTTAACCCGTCGATCGGTTTGTTTAACCGGATTTTGGCGGCGCTGAATATTCCGGGTGTGCAGTGGCTGCTTGATCCGCAGTACGCATTGCTGTCAGTTTCTGTGGCGACGATCTGGATGAATACGGGCTTTGCGTTTCTCATCCTTCTTGGCGGGCTGCAGAATATTGATCAGTCCTTATATGAAAGCGCACGGATTGCGGGGGTAAGCGAGTCTTACAAGCTTCGTAAAATTACGTTGCCGATGCTGTCACCAACGCTATTTTTCGTCACGACCGTATCGCTGATCAACGCATTTCAGACGTTTGGACAGATTGATCTGTTAACAAAAGGCGGTCCGATGGAATCTACGAATGTCATTGTGTATTCCATTTACAAAGACGCTTTTATTAACTACAACGTAGGATCTGCAAGTGCGCAGGCTGTGCTGTTGTTTGTGGCGGTACTGGTTGTCACGGTGCTTCAATTCAAAATCGGTGAAAGGAAGGTGCACTATCAGTGAGCATGGGAAAAAAGGTTTTACTTTATATGGCGCTCACCGTCTCCGGACTTGTGATGGTGTTCCCGATTCTTTACGCCTTTTTAATAAGCTTTATGCAGGGTGGGGAAGTGCTGCAGGGCTCTTTATGGCCGGAAAGCTTTTCACTCGCCAATTATTTTTCCGCTTTTGAGCGGGTGCCGCTTCTGACGTATTTATGGAACAGTCTCGTTGTTTCGGTGCTGATCATGGTCGGACAGCTCGTGTTATGCAGTCTAGCCGCGTTTGCGTTTGTATTTATTGAATTTAAAGGGCGCGAATGGATTTTCTATCTGTTTATTTCCACGATGATGATTCCGTGGGAAGCAACAATGGTACCAAACTTCCAGACCGTACAGTCGCTTGGCTGGCTCAACAGCTACGCAGGGCTGACGATTCCGTTTTTTGCGATGGCCTTTGGGACGTTTTTACTCAGACAGCAGTTCAAGACGATTCCAAAGGAGCTGTATGAAGCGTCACAGATCGCCGGAATCAGCAAGCTGCGCTTTTTCACAGGCGTCGTACTGCCAGTTGCAAAAACGACGATCACAACCTTAGCGATTTACAGCTTTTTAACCGCATGGAATATGTATTTATGGCCGCTTCTTGTGACGAACAATGAAGCAAACCGGACCGTTCAAATCGGTCTGAAGCAGATGCAGACCCAGGAAATTGCAAGTGACTGGGGCGTTGTCATGGCGGGTGTGGTCATGGTCATCTTACCAACGTTAATTCTCTTATTTGCAGGACAAAAACGACTTCAGGAAGGCCTCACACAAGGGGCGCTAAAATAAGGAGGAAACAATCAATGAAAAAGCTTTGGATCGGTTCAACGGCAATGGCACTTCTTTTGGCAGCATGTTCTGGTGAAACAGAAGAATCAGTACAGACAACAGATGCAACGGCTTCCACTACAGAAGAAGGTAAAACAGAGGTTGTATTCTGGCACGCGATGAGCGGAGAGCTTGAAACAGCGCTGAACACACTTGTGGATGATTTCAACGCGTCTCAGGATGAGTATGAGGTTGAGCCAGTATTCCAGGGAACGTACGAGGAAGCACTGACAAAGCTGAACACAGTTGCCGGCACAGACGAATCTCCAGCGATGATGCAGGTATTTGAAGTGGGTACAAAATTCATGATCGACTCCGGTCATATCCAGCCGGTTCAGGATTTTATTGATGAAGAAGGCTTTGATACATCAATCTGGGAAGAAAATATCACAAACTATTACAGTGTAGACGGCGTTCAATATTCAATGCCATTTAACTCATCAACACCAGTCCTCATTTACAACAAGGACGCATTTGAAGCAGCAGGACTTGATCCAGAGAAAGCACCAATGACTTACAGCGAGCTAAAAGAGGCTGCAGAAGCACTGACGACGGATACACAAAAAGGCTTCTCGATCCTGAACTATGGCTGGTTCTTTGAAGAAATGGTCGCTGCTCAGGGCGGACTGTTCGTCAATGAAGAAAACGGACGTGCAGGTCAGGCAACAGAAGCTGTTTTTAACGGAGAAGAAGGACTGAACGTATTCAACCTGATCAAAGAGATGTATGATGAAGGTACGTACTATAACTCAGGCCAGAACTGGGATGATATGCGTGCAGCATTCCAGTCAGGTGCAACAGCGATGATTCTTGACTCTTCTGCAGGTGTAAAAGGGATGATCGACAACGCACCATTTGAAGTGGGTGTTGGTTACCTGCCAGTACCGGAAGATGCAGAGCGTAACGGGGTTATTATCGGTGGTGCATCCCTTTGGATGGCTGACGATATCCCGGCTGAACAGAAGCAGGGTGCTTGGGAATTCATGAAGTACGCATCATCTGCTGAAGCACAGGCACAATGGCACGTGGACACAGGCTACTTTGCAATCAACCCGGCAGCTTATGAAGAGCAAATTGTAAAAGACCAGTGGGAGCAGTATCCTCAGCTGAAGGTAACCGTTGATCAGCTAAAAGAAACACAGGCGAACGCAGCAACAGGCGGCGCGCTGATCTCTGTCTTCCCTGAAGCAAGACAACGTGTTGTCAATGCAATGGAAAGCCTTTATCAGGGAGCAGATCCACAGGAAGCACTTGATCAGGCAGTAGAAGAAACAAACCGCGCGCTTGAAGTAGACGCAGCGAAATCAGGAAACTGAACTCAGGGAGGAACCTTCATGACGAACCTTTACGCCCACCGCGGCGCCAGCACCATGTGTCCGGAAAATACGATGGCCGCTTTCAGACAGGCCGTCCGTGAAAAAGCAGACGGCATTGAAATCGATGTACAGCTTTCAAAAGACGGAGAAGCCGTAGTCATTCATGATGAAACCGTTGATCGTACCACAAACGGCACAGGTGCAGTAAAGGACCTCACTGTGATGGAGCTGAAAAAGCTCGACGCCGGCAGCTGGTACAATGAAGCCTGCGCCGGAGAGACCATCCCGCTTTTAGAGGAAGTCTTAAAATGGATTGCCAAAACAAAATTAACCTTAAACATTGAGCTGAAAACCGACGTGGAGCCATATCCGGGTATCGAGCAGGCTGTCCTTGATGCGGTAGAGCGTCACGGGCTGGAGGAGCGCGTCATCCTGTCTTCCTTCAACCCTGACACGCTCCGCCGAATCCGTGAGCTTGATCACGCAGTATCGATTGCGGTTCTTGTCTGGGATAACGTGGACGGTGTGGTCAAAATGGCCCGTCGACTCGGCGCTGACGCCATTCACGCCCGACCGGACTTCATGCGCACTGCAGAAGCCGCCCGCGCAGCCGCATCAGGTCTGCCGATCCGGCTTTATACGGTCAATGAGCCAGAAGACCTTGAAGGCATCGCCCTTTCAGACGTGGACTCACTCTTTACCGACGCCCCGTCGCGTCTGCGCAAAGAACTGGCGGCTGTGTCAGTAGAATAGTTTTGTTATGGAGAAGACCTGGTCCGGTTTGTGGATCGGGTCTTTTTCGTTGATGGGGTCGGTGGGGCGATCGAAAGCGTAAGCGGCTTTAGAAATGTCGATCGGGTTCGCGAATCTGTTGAAAGCGGTGAAGTTTCTGGTGTTAGCAAGGGCAAGGATGTCGTTAGTGTCCCTGAAGCAGCTGAAAATGTGACTAGCCACCGCCTTACTGTCGAAAGCCAGAAACAAAACGTCGATACACAACCCAATTCTGTCGATACCAACCAAAAAGCTGTCGACCGCCGCCCGCGCCTCCAACAAAAAACAGACTCCGCACTCCGCGAAGTCTGCCAACATCAATCTTTTCCAGTCCGAACCCTTCGTTTAGAAGGCTCCTCCCATAACGCATAATCATTTTTTTCCGCATTTTTCACGGAATACATCGCCTGATCCGCTTTATGAATCAGCGTTTCCACATCCTGAGCATCTACCGGGAACCGGCTGACACCAAGGCTGAAACGGATCGGAAGGAATACCTCCCCAAGCTCAAGCGGCTCTTCATTAAACACACGCCGCATCAATCGCAGCTGATGATGCAGATCCTCATCATCCACATAAGTCAAAAACGCGTAAAACTCATCCCCGCCAACCCGCGCTGCGAGCCCTTTTTCACCCACAACACTTTCGAACAGCCGGCCTACATGAATAAGGAAATCATCGCCTGTCTGATGCCCGTACGTATCATTAACCCCTTTAAAACCATCCAGATCAAGAATCAAAAATGCACGATTTTCTTTTAATTCAAGCTCTGTGGCTGCCATTTCATAAAACGAACGGCGGTTAGAAAGTTTCGTAAGCGGATCGTGATAGGCGAGAAAACGGATCGTCTGCTCAGCTTCCTTATAAGAATGAACGTCGCGGATAATCAGCATCAGATACACACGCTGATCAATATAAATGAAATCGCCATCCATCACCACATACTTTTCATTCCCGTCAGCATTGACGATTTTCGTTTCAAAATCAGTAAAACGCGTTCCGGATTCAAACGCCTGCGCAAATCGTTTCAGAGAATCATCCATCCGCTTTTCAGGGAGATAATCCGCAAAGGGTGTGGCTTTAATCCGCTGCAGTCCCATCAGTTTTTTCGCCGCAGGATTGGCACTCTCCACTTCAAAATTCCGGTCAATGAGCATAATAGCAGCCGGATTCAGCGTATACAATGTTGAAAAACGCTTGTGGTAGGAAGCCAGAAAATCAAACTTCCGCATCCCTATACTGAGAGCAAGCGCCCAGATCATCCCGCCGTAAATATACGGATAAGGTGGGATCAGGCCTCTGAAATCGAAATAGCCGAAGATGATATCCCAAAAAAGAACAATGCTCGCAATGATCGAAAGCAGCTTCAAAATCCGCTTCTGAGCATCTACCTTCAATTTTCTCTGAACGGAAATCAACATTAGGATAATCAGCAGGTGAAAAACATTTCCCATGGTCAGCGTGGCAAGATAAGCGTTGTTAAATTCGGGATAAATAAACATTCCGTTTTGTTCAAACGTATCGCTGTTTGTAAAGTTGGTCTGAAATACGATGGATAAAAGAACAGGAAGACCTGGAAGATAAAAAATCCATGGATAAAGCAGGGCAGGAATCTTTTGATGAAGCGGTGTTACTTTAAAAATGAAGTGCATGGAAAAGCATAAAATCAGCAAACCGGCATTTCCAAAAACGTAGGTGATGATGATGGGGCTATAGGAGATATCAACCTGCTGACGGATAAATTCCGACAGAAATAAAATCGCGTAACAGGCAATATACGCACTTAATAAACGGTGTTCAATCCGGCGGGTGTTACGCCAGAAGATATCTGCGGCCATGTACAATAAAATACCAGCCGGAATTAAATAGATGACCATATAAATTATTATTTCTCTCATTTTGTATCACACTCCTGTGTGAAATAGGTCTATCTGAGGTTTTTAACTAAAGTATCTCATATTCTAAGTAAAATAAATAGTTTATTTTGTTAATATTCAAATAATTTAGATTGAAATCGATAAATGTCAACAAAAAATACTCTCTCCCTGTATAACGTAAGGGAAAGAGCATTTGATCACTTCATTGCCTTTAAAAATTTCACTTTCTGCTTTTCCACTGAATCAAACAGTGGCACGATCGGCTTCGGATAGTCCTTCCCAATCACAATCCCCGCTTTCTGCTGATCTTCATCAGTCATTTCATAAGGCGCAAACAGCTTCGGCGGCTTCACGCGTGACAGCTCGGGCAGCCAGTGATGCAAAAACGCACCATCCGGATCATAATCCTTCGCCTGCTTCACGACATTAAACGCCCTAAATTGCAGCGCATCATTGCCGACACCCGCCTGGTACAGCCAGTTACCGTAATTGCTCGCCACATCATAATCAATGAGCAGCGACTCAAACCAGGAAGCCCCCACGCGCCAGTCGAGGCCGAGGTTTTTCGTCCAGAAGCTCGCCACATTTTGACGGGCCCGGTTGGACGTAAACCCTGTCGCAGCAAGCTCCCGCATCGATGCATCGACTAGCGGATAACCGGTGCGGCCCTCCATCCAGGCAGCTTCGTGCTCATCATTACGCTCCCACGGCGGAACCCGGTCACGCAGCCCGGACGCCTGGAACAGATCATCCCCGTAGCGCCGGTGCACCAGATGAAAATAATCGCGCCACAACAGCTCAAAATACAGCCAATACGTGGAGTCATTTTTCACACGCTCTGCCTCATAGCACTGCACCTCCTCCATCACCATCCGCGGTGACAGGCAGCCATGGGCAAGCCACGGTGAAAACTTCGATGAATCATCCTCCTCAAGCATGCCGTTGCGCGTTTCTTTGTAAACGCGAAGCTGGTCAGACTCAAACAAATAATGCTGAAGCCGTTTCAAGCCCTCTGTCATCCCACCTCTGAAGCGAAGTGGCTGTTTAAGTTCTTCAAGCCCGAGCTCCTGCAGGGAGGGAAGATCACCCTCCTCAACATTAAGCTTCTTACCGAGTGGTTGCGGCGCCTTTAAAGGAGGTCTCAATAACGCACCATCCTTCTCAATTCTTTTTCTAAACTGGGAAAACGTATCCGGCACGGCATATGGCTCAAACGGCAAGTCATCCGGATCATATAAATTATGACCGTGATCAATCGTCACCTTTGCCGTCAGCACCTGTCGCACCGCCCGCTCAGCTGTCTGCTCCTCACTGCCAATTTCCTCATGAAAAAACAGCCTCGAAATCCGCATTTTCTCCTGCAGCGCATCAAACACCTCACCCGGATCCCCGAACCGCACCACAAGCGGGATATTCAAATCGTTCAATTCACGGCGCAAATCACGCACACTCTCCATGATAAAAGCAGCCCTGAACCGCTCCGTCTTCTTAAATCCATAACGCGTCTTCTGATAATCCGCAGGATCAAACACATACACACCCACAACCGGCAGCCCGCACTCCACCGCACGCCTCAAAGGCCGGTGATCCACCGTGCGCAAATCCTTCCGGAACCAGACCACAGCAACCTCCATCCAAATCGCTCCCTTAACCGTTTTCCCTATTGTAAAAGCACCCCCTATCCAAGGGGAAATCACAATACGTTGCCGACCCTTTCTGATCCAATTCCCTCAACAAAACGTATCCTCTCAAATAAGAATTATTTCCATTAAGTCGACACTCTTCGACGCGTCATTCGGTCAAAATCCGACAGGTGACTGGCACCTCAGATTTGAATCATCCACATGAATGAGATAGACTGTAAATCGTAATTGTTCTTATTTAAAAAGTCTGAGAGGATGAATGCGATGTTAAATAAAGCATTGCCAACCAAAGAGGAACGTCATAAGCAGTTTGGATCTGTTGATAAGATAAAGGGGACGAAGCCGACGGATAAGGAAAAGATGGCAGATCTCCAGAATGAGAAGAAGGATTATTATTTTGCGATTGATCAGGTGGGGATCTCGAATATCCGCTACCCGGTTTTCATTGAATCGGAGCGTGCACCAGTATTCCAGCAGACAGAAGGGATTTTTAAGCTGACGACAAGCCTGCCGGATTCTGAAAAAGGCATTAATATGAGCCGTCTTCCGGAAGCGCTGCATGCTTTTTATGAAGCGCAAAAACCACTCACATTCGAAACGCTGCGTGAGCTGACAGGGGATATTGCCGGACGCATGAAGCAGGAGAATGCGCATATTGAGGTCACATTCCCGTGGTACACCGAGCGAAAGAGCCCGGCGATGGAAGTATCCGGTCTGCATCACACACACGTCACCCTGGCTTCCTCCTGGCAGGCAGACGGAAAACGTACGGAATCCATCACGATGAAGGCCAAGGTTGCGACTTTGTGTCCATGTTCAAAGGAAATCAGTGAGTACAGCGCACATAATCAGCGCGGCGTTGTTACGGTGAATCTACAGTTTGATAGCGGGCAGCTGCCGAAATCATATAAAGAGGACCTGCTTCACGTGCTCGAATCCAACGCAAGTGCAGCACTGTATCCGATTTTAAAACGGCCGGATGAAAAGTTTGTCACGGAACAGGCTTTTGAGAACCCGCGTTTTGTAGAGGATCTGATCCGTCTGATCGCCTCTGAGCTGTATGAAACCGGATGGGTACGTGCGTTTGAAATTACGTGTGAAAATCAGGAGTCGATCCACCTGCACGATGCCTACGCCCATTTAAAAGTGGACAAGGAGCGTCAGCGATGATTTTATCAGGCAAATCGATTCGTGAAAAACTGTCAAACGGAGAGCTTGACGTCTCGCCCTATACAGAAGAACAAATTCAGCCGGCCTCTATTGACCTGAGGCTTGGCGAGCACTTTTTAACGATTGATGAGCATGCAGGCACCGCACTGTCGATGGAGGAGGAAGCAGCTTACCGGAGCGTACGCGTGGAAAAAGGCGGAACGATTGTCATTCCGCCTCAATCTTTTTTACTCGCGACCACGGTTGAATCCGTGCGTCTGCCGTCTCATCTAACAGCATTTGTAGAAGGCAGAAGCTCGATCGGACGACTCGGGCTCTTCATTCAGAATGCCGGCTGGGTCGATCCCGGATTTTACGGTCAGATCACACTGGAGCTATTTAATGCGAACCGACTGCCAATCACGCTGACGCCAGGCCGCAGAATCTGTCAGCTCGTTGTCGCAGAAGTGGACCAGCCGGCTGACCCGTATGAGGGCAAATATCTCGGGCAAACCGATGCCACCGCCAGTCGGATCTTTTTAGATCAGGAAAGGGTGAAGCGTGATGAAACCCACTGAAATCCTGCTTTTAAGCGGATTTTTAGGAAGCGGAAAAACAACGCTGCTACAGCGATTTCTTGAAAAAGAAAAGCAGACAGGACGAAAAGTAGCCGTCATTATGAACGAAATCGGTCAGTACTCCGTCGACTCCCACGCTGTCGGGGAAGACACGCCGCTAAAGGAGCTGTTAAACGGCTGTATTTGCTGCTCCATGAAGGACGAGCTCGAGCTCACATTGCTGTCACTGTTTACGCAGGAGCAGCCGGACGTCATCTATATCGAAGCCACAGGCGCGGCACACCCGGTTGATATATTAGACGCCTGCCTGCACCCGCTCATTGCGCCTTACGTCAACCTGCGCGCTGTCGTCAGCCTGGTCGATACAGAAAAATGGCTCATCAAAAGCCGTCTCAGCCCGCAAATCAGCACACTGCTCACCGAACAAATCCGTCATGCAGATGACATCGTGCTCAATAAAATGGACCGTGTGAGCGAGCTTGACATGGCGACGGCAGTAGCAGAAATAAAGGAAATCAACAGTCATGCAACGATCCATCAGGTCTCATTCGCTGCAGTGAGCCCTGATAAAATCGGACAACGTACCGGGCAAAAAGACGATCATATTCCCGTCACCACAACCAGCCTGAAAATCCAGTCTTATACATACGGATTTACAAACGCGATTTCAAAAGAACGCTTCGAAGAATGGCTGCGCCAGCTTCCGGACACCATTCACCGCATCAAAGGATTCGTCCAGTTCGAACAAGGCAAAACAACACAAATCCAATACTCATACGGCATCCCGATCTACACCGACGAAATCATGAAGCTGCCGATGAACTTGGTACTCATTGGCGAGTCGCTTGATAAAGAGAAGTTGAGAGAAGAATTAAATGCGCTGGAACATCCATTACTTGCAAAAAACCGGTCCAGATGAGGACCGGTTTTCTTTGGGATTATGTTTCTTTCAGGGGAAATTTGATAGACTTTGATACTGATTATGAGGACTTACCGATTTATTATGCGCACTTTTCTGTTTATTTTACCTACTTTCCAGCCTATTTTGCGCACCTATCTTTCAGCAAAATAAAAAAGCCCTCAAAAGAAGGCTTTTTAAATTGTATTCGACAAACTTCGACGGGTGCCTGGCACCTCAAACTATTCCTCCACCTCAAACGCACCCGACCCAGGCAGCGCCTCCACAAGCCCCGAACCAAACAACCCGGCAGGCGTAAAGCTGCCGCTTGGCAGGTCGCGGCCGAGGATGCGGCGTACCATTTCAAGAGAGCCGTAAACAGTGAGATCATATCCGTTAGCAGTCTGCAGACGGACGGTTTTTGTGCGGCCGTCTGCAGCTTTTGCTTCGCCCCACACAAAAGACGGCGAAGTGGAGCGGGTTTGTTCATCGGGTCCGCTCACCTTTTTGTCCACCCATTTCAGCAGCTGCTTTTGAACCGGCTTCGTGCCAAGTACGGGTCCGAAAAAAGACATGACACGCGCGTTGCGGATATTTTTCTCCGGCATCGGAATCCAGGTCGAGATCGTCGGGATTTTCGTTGTATGGTAAGCCGTTGAGACATCTCCCCATGGAATCGCCGTTGCTGAACGTGCCCCGCGTCCAAAGTCGATCATTCTCTTTTTAGAGCCCATTGGAAACGTCACGATTTTTCCGTCGCGACGCTCAGCACTCCCTTTAGAGAGGCCATGAATCATCGTTTTCGTTGTGCCGGGTGACATCCCTGATTTAGAGTGGAAGCCAAGCGCAAGCTCGACCGCATCCGGCATGAGTTCCTTCAGCTTATGCGCTGTGCAGTCAGTCGGAATCACGTCAAAGCCGACACCAGGACACAGCACGATCCCTTTTTCAGCCGCCCGCTCAGACATCTTCGGCGAATGGATTATCTCAAACACGCCGATCTCACCCGTGATATCAAGATAATGAGCACCAGCAGTCAGGCACCCCTCCACCATCTGCTTACTCGTCAGTAAAAACGGTCCCGCACAATGCAGCACTAGCTCCATCCCATCAAGCGAATCCGCTACCACGCCAGCATGATCAAGCGCAAATACACGTGACTCAAGTCCAAGCTCAGTTGCCAGCTTCTCAACGGCTTCTTTATTCCGTCCGGCAAGCACAGGCGTCAGCCCATCCTTCACAGCCTGACGCGCAATCAGCTCCCCTGTATAGCCATTCGCCCCATAAATCATCCACTTTCCACTCTTCATCTGACTCACCCTTTCCATCCCCAAGATTGTCTAACAGTATACCAGTAATAAGAAAAAAATTCCTTTTTCGTGCTACACTAAATGAAAAAAGGAACTCACTCATGGACTACATCACATGGATTCGAAGCAAAACCGGACCCGCACCGATCATCCTCAATTTTGCAGGCGCGTGCCTATTCAATTCAGAAGGAAAACTCCTGCTCCAAAAACGTGGAGACAGCGGTAAATGGGGACTGCCCGGCGGTGCCATCGAGCTCGGTGAATCCTCAGCCGAAGCCGCCATCAGAGAAATATTCGAAGAAACAGGTCTCAAAATGAAGATCGACCATTTAATCGGTATCTACTCAAAATACGAAGACACCTATCCAAACGGAGACCGTGCCCAAACCATTGTTCATTTATTTAAAGGGAAGCAGACAGACGGTTCATTAAAAGTGGACGGAAACGAAACAATGCAGTTGAAGTACTTTTCACAGGAGGAATTGCCTGAGTTATTCAATAGACAGCATGAGGAGATGGTGAGAGATGGGTTTGAGGGGGTTAGTGGGGTTTGGCGGTGAAATCTGAACAAAAATCCTCATGGAAGACTATGTTAAAATAAAAGAGGGGGTGTACTAATTGAAAAGACTCATATTATTTATCGTTTTTTTAACTATAATCACAGCAGGATGTGCAGATGACCAGCCTGTCTACATACCTTTATCATCAACAGAACTGGAACAGTTTATAGAAGAAAACGGGATTGAACCATTGGCGATAGAAGAATTACAAGGTTCTACGATTGTGTTGTCTGAACAGAGTATTTACTATTTATCAAAAAGTGGAGACGAAATCATCGAAAATCGCACCAGCTGGAGCGGCAATACGAATAAAAAAGTTCACCTCGGCATCACGGGTACGGGAAGTCCACATGCTCAAGTGATCATCCATGATGAACAACTTTTAAGCGAGGCCCACACGGTGGAAGTTAGATTCAGTGATGGAAAAACGACAACGAAAGAAGTAGGCAGCTCAAAAGGCCTGCTGTTGTTTTACGATAAAAATAAGAGCAACCTGGCCATTCACACCCAGGTAGAATTAAGTATTTATGACAGGGAAGATAACGTGATTTACACAAACGATGCCTGAGCCGGTTGATAATGGGCGAAGAACGACGTATTAAGTACAAAAGCCTGGGAATGCCCCAGGCTTTTGTCTATGATCAATGATTCTAAAAAAACCCTCTCTTTCAACAAGTCTCCTTCTCCTCAACAAGCCCTAACTTCACAGACAAATCATCCAGCATTTCTTTATAGTGCGCGTATTCCTCTGCACTCAAACCTAACACATCATTGATCTTAGCCGGTACATCGAGTGCTTCTTCCTGCAGCGCATGCCCCTTTTCAGTGAGCTTAATCACAAGCTGGCGTTCATCATCCGGATTTCGACTTTTTTCGACATAGCCGTTCACGATGAGCTTTTTCACAACCGGCGTAAGGGTGCCGGAGTCGAGCTGGAGCCGCTTCCCGATTTTACTGAGTGGCACATGATCCGCCTCCCACAGCACGAGCATCACGAGGTACTGCGGATACGTCAGGTTGAGCGGGGCAAGATAAGGCTGGTAGCGCTTGATAATCTCCTTGGAAATTGAGTAAAACGGAAAACACAGCTGATTCGATAAATGTAATGGGTTCAAAAAATCTCCTCCCAAGAGTCATATTGGTTGCAAAGTCTTTTTCATTGTGTAAAATTAGATTGTGTACAATATAATTCTAACATAAATGATCTCAAGGAGGAACCAATCATGAAAAAACTATTTACAGCAACAGCAACGGCACAAGGTGGACGTGAAGGTAAGGTACGTTCAGAAAGCGGCGTACTCGATCTTGAACTGACAACACCAAGACCGGATGCCAAGCCAAACGCAACCAACCCTGAAGAGCTGTTCGCAGCAGGCTACTCTGCATGCTTCGATTCAGCGATGAGCATCATTGCCATGCAGAAAAAAATCGAGCACACAGGCACCGAAGTCACAGCCCACGTATCCCTGAACAAAGGTGACGCAGGCTACATCATCTCAGTCGACATGGACGTACTCGTAAAAGGCGTAGACGAAGAAACAGCCCAGAACCTTGTCCACGCAGCCCACGAAGTCTGCCCATACTCAAACGCAACACGCGGCAACGTAGATGTTAACTTTACGGTGCATGTGGCATAATCATATACAAGAAGCCAGAGCGTAAAAACTCCGGCTTTTTTTATGTGCATATGGAAAAACCTTCACACTCTTCTAAATGTTGTTTACAAGCTTCATAGATCAAGTATAAGATGATGGTAAACAATAGAAGCAATCGAGCATAAGGTCATATAAAGACCACGACATGAACGAAAGTGAGGAGAATGGCACATGGCAGAAGTAAAAGAAAGCTCATTCATGCAGGATGACGAGAAAAAACCGAGGATCAAGGTGGAGCGAAAGCCCGGAGAACCAACCCCTGCCTTTAAAGGCGCAAGCTGGGCAGCACTTGCGATCGGGCTCTCCGCGTACCTGATCGGCCTGTTCAACGCCGCCATGGAACTGAACGAAAAAGGCTACTACTTTGCCGTACTCGTATTCGGCCTTTACTCAGCTGTATCCCTGCAAAAAGCCGTCCGTGACAAAGAAGAAGACATCCCGGTCTCAGGCATCTACTACGGCCTCAGCTGGCTCGCCGTCATCATCGCGATCCTCCTCATGGCCATCGGACTCTACAACGCAGGCAGCATCATCCTGAGCGAAAAAGGCTTCTACGGCATGGCATTTGTTTTGAGCCTGTTTGCAGCCATCACGATTCAGAAAAACATCCGCGATACGCAGCAGGCGAAGGAGCGGGGGTAATAGGGATGTGAGAACCTCTGGGGACAGGGGTTTTTTGTATGTTGAAAAACCACTATCGAAACTAGTAAATAGTAAAGATTAGCTGAATATCTGTTCGAAAATTAAAGTGAATGAAGTGGTTGTGCATGTTGTTATAAAATTTAGGGAGAGCTGCAAATGGATCAGGAGAAAAAGAGATCTAAATCGACGGGCAAACAAGTATTTCCGAAATATTTATTTATTATCACGATTATCATATCAATACTCGTTTCAGGCTCAGTTGGATATGCCACGAGCCGGGTAGTTATAAATGCCAGTGATCGTGAAGCTTCTGAGATGAAGTTGTTGAAAGAAGACATGATGAAAGCCAGAACGGACTCGATCAAAGTCATCGAAACGGAAGTACCAAAAATAATGAGTGATTTGGAAAAATATAATCAGGACATCATTTTAATCAACGAGAATATTAGCTGGCTGGATAAAAATTTGGCCCCTATAACAGCGGCAACGGATCAGTTTGACACGGCTATTTCTTTCATTGTTAACGCCAACTCTCTTGTTAAAATTCCGGTTGTTGATAAAGTGAGTAGCGAATTATCTTTTGCCCAGGTTCAGCTTGAGGATATAAATGGCATGTTAATTCATCTAGAGGACTTATCCTTAATTCAAAAAGAGATCAGTTATTCCCATCAGAAAGTGGAGTTATTGTATGCGGAATATGAAAAAGATAAGAGTGTAGACCAATTGCTCCTGATCCAGGAAGAATTAGACTCTAATTTGATCTATCAGATTGAAGATTTGAGAACCCTTACACCAGAAGCTTATGAGGTTTTTGAAGTCTCATCAAACGTCTTATTGACCATTGAACAGATCAAATCTATGTATAACTCGATTGAGGAGACAGGAAAAAATGCGCTCAAAACGATTCAATTTTGGAAAGAAAATGAAGAGGATCCTGAGATCGGATCAGATATTAAAGAAGATTTAAAAGAAGACTTCAAAACATCTAAAGAAGATCTTCAAAATCTGCCTGATGAATTAACGCAACGATCAAAAGAGACGATCAATTCGATCAATCTCGTTCAACAAGAGCTTCAAACTTTAAAAATGACACAGATGGTTATTGGTGAATGATCACTCTACGCAAACCCTTAAAGGAGCAAACCTATGACAAACCTATTTCGAACCGGCAAAGACCCTTCTGAGCTGGAGCCGCTAAATGATGACATGATCGCACACGCTGAAAGCACACTTGGCGTTACGCTGCCGGATGCCTATAAAGAAACGATGCGCCTTCAAAATGGCGGACATTTAGAGAAGAATCTGCATCCTTTCCTTTGGAATGACGAACCGGACATTCTTGTTATTGACGATCTAATGGGGGTCAGCAAAAGCAACACTGTAGGCATTTTACTGAGTCATTACCTGATAGAAGAATGGGGGCTGCCGACAGGAATAGTCATCCTCTCAACACAGGGTTCGACAGGCATTGCGCTTGATTACCGCGACATCCAGCCATCTGACGAACCATCTGTTATCTATTATGATGCGGATGCGAAGGAGGAACAGACTCTTGCCAAAAGCTTCGCGGACTTTTTGACGCAGCTGTTCAATGATCATCAGATTGAATAAGATCAAAGTAAACAAAGCTCACGCATAGCGATGAGCTTTTTCTGTTTGTTATATACTGTAATAAAATATGAGTTCATTTAAGGAGAATTTTATTGAGTTATTTAAAAACGATTAATCATGATTTGCATGGTATAAAAAAATTGCTCTTGTTTAATGATGATAACAATTTTAATAGTGTAGCTGTATATTCTCTTTTCCGTGATAGTTGTTTAATGTTATATGAGATCATAAATGTACTTAAAAGCGATGGGATTTTGAAAGAAGAAATAGCTATTTATAAAAAAATTGAACCTATACGTCATAAAATAAAATCCAGTCAAGGCAAGAGTAATAGAGACATTTTTAATAAAATACTTGATACTCATTTTAATTTATTTGGGGATGATATTGATAACTTAGGATTTTATTTAGACAGAGGTAATCTTGTTGGGAGCACATTGTATGTTACTTATGTATATGATGAGACACCGTTTTTTAACTCGAAAGATACTGAAGGGAGGATAAGAGACTTCTCTAAAGAAATCGGAAATAATATGGCTGTAATTATAGATTCTATTAATCAACCCGTTTTATTACCTTCGAATAAAACACTTTCTATTCAGCAAGAAGATTATGAGTGCAAAGATGTTTGGCATAAAAGACTTTTTAAAGAAGATTTAGTTACAAATGTTTGCTTAATGAGATTACTTATAATACAAAATGAGATTTCAAGTTGTCTCTGGATAAAAAAACATTTGAATCATGATAAAAAAGAATTTAGCCTAGATAAATATTTACTTTTAAGACTATCTTCTATTAGATTTTATCAAACAATGGAAAATTTAATTGACATTAAAGATAGAGCATCGCAACAATACTCTGCTTTAACATTGAATGATTTAGATGAGCTGTTACTTATATACAAAAAGAATCTACAAAAAGAGACAAAGAAATTAAGGAATCTATTACACTACAACAATGAACAGGTGAATTTCTTTGATTATGTAGAAGGAAAACTTGAAGAAAACAATAAGTATGCTGATAATTTACTTCAGGTTATTTTAAATGATTTCTTTCCGATTATACAGCGTAAAATATCAGACGTATTAAATGTTTCAGCAATTGAAAGTATGAGTGACTGGGAGAAAATAATGAGAAGGATTAAAACAAAAATTAAATTGATTTAAAAGAAACAAGAAGGATCCGCCGGAATGTACACCCTGAATCATTCAAGAACTAACTTTAAACAGATTAGAAAATAGCCATATTAAAACCCCCGTCCTACATCAAATCAGGACGGGGATTATCAGCGTGCTGCGTTATCTCTGCACGCAAGCTTAAAAGTCATCATTCAACCCACTGCACAACCTCTTTTTGACTGAGTCTGCGTTTTGGGCTCTCGGGATCTTTGTCGCGGAATCCGAAAGCGGCCATGACGGAGATGCCGAATTCTTCCGGGTCTAATAATCCTTCGTTTACAAGAATTTCTGTTGCTTTTTCCATATTGAATCCTTCAATCGGACATGAATCAATCCCGATTTGAGCGGCAGCCGTTAACATGTTACCAAGGGCAATGTAGGTCTGCTTGCTGGCCCAGTCGAAGAGTGCGCGGTCGCTTTCGTATAAGTTCAGGTCGACCTCCTGGAACTGTCTGTAAGCCTCCGTGATCTTCTCGATCGCAGACTCCGGAACCTTCTTTTCATTCCTTAACAGGTTTTGTACATAATCCGAATCAGCCCGTGCGCCTTTACGCGCAAGAAGAATCACAACGTGGCTGGCCGTAGGGAACTGACCCTGCGCACCAAAACTGACTTCCCGCAGCTTTTCCCTGACCTCCATATCCTGAACCACCAGAAATCGCCACGGCTCGTACCCGACAGAGCTCGGTGAAAGTCTTCCCGCCTCTAAAATAAAATCAAAATCCTCATCTGAAATTTTCCTGCTCGGATCAAAAGCCTTTGTGGCGTGTCTGAACAGATAAGCATCCAAAATCTCCTGCTTTTTTGTTGACGTACTATTCATCTCTCACAACACCTTTCTCCGATTTTCATAAACAAATTACATTCTACGCCAACCCTTCAGGTGAATGAAAAAGATCTGTTTGAGGAACGTGCTCGGGTTCACCGGGACGTATATGGTGAATCATTCGGTTCGCTAAATGGTGGTTAGGTAATAAAAGAGTTTTATTGATTAATTCTTAACATTCTTTTAACGGCTGCCAACCCCGTGAAAGAACAGATCCAACCTACTAAACACAAAAAAGCTTGGTTAGATCCCAAGCTTTCTTTATGTCGTGCTTATTCAATTAAACCCCGTCAGCTTAACAACCTGGGGTAAACGTCTCTTATATAATCCGGCATATCATCTTCTTTTATCGCTGCGATTTCCTCTAATGTGGTGCCTTCTTCTAATAGAAGATTCACAAGTTCCCAACCAACAAAATAGACTTCTCGTTCGTGGTTTGTGGTTCCAGTGCCAAATGTGAACCTGGTGATTAATTCTGATGATGAGTCATCTAAATAGGGCATGATTCCTTTTATGATGTCTGTTCTGCTTGATTGACAGGAGTCGAACCATCCTTCTTTGTGTTCGATATAACATTGATCTTCTTTACCAGGTACCAAATGTTTGCTGACTTGTGTGGCCAAACCTTCTCGTAAAATGGTTGAAGCGATCGTTCTTTCCCAGCCTGCTGTTAGATTGGCAGTGGCTGAATGGACGATATGCGTTAACTCGTGAGAAAGCGTAATATCAGAGTCTCCACATTCAACGGGAATGCACATGGCCAATCGCTCCTCGTCATAAGGTGCAACAAAAGCATTCCTTTCAAATCCGCCAACAAAATAAACTAAAACCAAATTAATTGATTCTGTACACCCCAATAAAGATTTTACTTTTGATAAATAGTTTTCAACCGATTTTTGCTCCGGCTGCCAACTCCTTATGTAATCGACCTGCTCAGTATATTGATCCCAGGCGTCATCCAATAGCTTTCTCGCCATTTTTTCACCTTCATCACCTGGAGGTACCGCCGCAAAATGATAGTGTTCTTTCCATAAATCCCATCGCTCATCACGATCCATACCTTCAACACGAGCCCTTTCATAAAAAGCCAAAAACTTCGGCACCAGATTGATCAATTCAATCCTATCCACATTCCCCACCCACCTCACTATGTCATATAAAAAGTTTACGGAAAAGTCAGATAAAAGGTTTCGGTAAAATGAATCACGTGATGGTATATGGTGAATCATTCGGGTTCCTAAATGAAGGTTAGATGATAAAAGAGTCTTGTTAAACAATCCTTAGCATCTCCAAAGCAGCCTGGAGCGGATGCCATACCCACTACAGAAAGATTCGTTACTATAAACTCAAAAAGCTCACCCCTAAGAAGTGATGAGCTACCCGCAACCCCACCAAAAAATGATACACTTAAACCACTTATCGCGCCGGAGGGATCACCATGAAAATCAGTATTATCACAGTCGGCAAGCTGAAGGAAAAATACCTGAAGCAGGGCATTGCCGAATACACGAAACGCCTGAGTGCCTATGCCACCATCGACTTAATCGAAGTCCCGGACGAAAAGGCACCCGAAAACCTGAGCGAAGCCGACATGACCATCGTCAAACAAAAAGAAGGCGAACGCATCCTCGCCAAAATCGCACCCGACACCCACGTCATCACCCTTGAAATCGATGGCAAACAGCTCACCTCCGAGCAACTCGCCAAAGAACTCGACCAGCTCGCCACCTACGGCAAAAGCAAAATCGCCTTCATCATCGGCGGTTCACTTGGCCTGAGTGATGAAGTGAAGCAGCGGAGTAACTATGCATTGTCGTTTTCAAAGATGACATTCCCGCATCAGTTGATAAAGCTGGTGTTGCTGGAGCAAGTTTATCGGAGTTTTAGGATTGTGAGGAATGAGCCGTATCATAAGTAAGAGCAGTTGATTCGAATAACAAAACGATGATTCGATCCTAATGGGAACGTCGATGATAGATATAAGTGAATAATTTGAGGTGCTGATGCTATTTCAGCCTAATTTACATTTTGATCATTAGTAAGAACTCTTCTAACTAAAGGCGATGAAACGATGTTAGGACAAATTGATTTGAAAAAGCAACAGCTTGATGCTAAGCGGCCATTACCTAAATACACAGTCCAAAGCTTGAGGGAAAAGTTATTTTTAGAATGGACGTATCATTCCAATGCGATTGAAGGAAATACATTAACAATTAAAGAAATGAAAGTAGTCCTTGAAGGGATTACGGTCGGTGGTAAGACGATGCGAGAGCATTTAGAAGTGATCAATCACAGAAGTGCGATTACTTATGTTGAGGACATTGTTCGTAAAGATGAGCCTTTGTCGGAGTGGCAAATCAAAAAATTGCATCGCCTAAATTTAAAAGGGATTGATGATGAATTTGCAGGTGTTTATCATAATGAGCAAGTCTTTATTTCAGGAGCTGTTCATACACCGCCTCCACCATTTAACATTCAGGAACAAATGAATCACTTAATGACTTGGTATGATCGCGATGCACAAGCTTTACATCCAATCGTGAGAGGAGCAATGCTACATGCCATCTTTGTAGGCATTCATCCTTTTATTGATGGCAACGGGCGTACTTCAAGGATGTTACTAAATCTGGAGTTAATGAAATCGGGTTACTCCCCAATCATTATCCGGGTAGAAAATCCGTTGGATTACTATAATGCACTAGATAAAGCCCATACAACAGAGGATTATAACGATTTTATTGAGTTGCTTGCCAAAGAAGTAGAGGCGTCACTAGACCTGTATTTGAGTACAGTATAAGCTGCTATTAACATCATTATTAAAAGTCATTCACTTTATATATGATACAAAATGAAGTTAAACAACAGTCTCAGATCCAGATACTTTAGATGAATTTTCAAACAATGATTTATCAAAGGACATCCTCCACACACAAATGGATGTCCTATTTTTTATGATCTCAAAAATAATGGTTGTAAAAATTAGAAATATTTTCTATGATTATATTGACTGATTATTCAATCGAAAATGAGGTAGAGAGATGCCGAGAGATGAACACAAGAATGTTGAGATTAGAGATGCAAGAAGAGAGCAGATATTAAATGCTGCTGCCAAAGTGTTTGCCCGCAGAGGGATGGCGGCCGCTAAAATTAGTGATATCGCGCAGGAAGCCCAGTTAAGTCATGGACTTGTGTATCACTATTTCAAATCTAAGGAACAAATCTTTGTCACCTTAGTCAAAAAAGCTTCTGAAAGTTCTATAGAGGTTGTAAACGAAGCGAAACAACTCAAAGGAACACCTATTGAAAAATTAAAGTGGATGACAGAAACAATTTTAAAGGGGATTGTCACTGGAGATCGCATCTATCTTTTCCTCATCATGATCCAGGCAAGCACATCAGATGCAGTGCCGGAAGAAGTAAGAGAGATTTTAACCAACAGTGCCAACTCGCCAGTAGCAGCCACGATTCCGATCATCATAGAAGGGCAAGCCGAAGGTGAAATCATTCAAGAGGATCCGATGAAATTAGCTGTCGCTTATTATGCATTTATTCAGGGGTTAGCGATCAACAAAATTCAGTGGCATGAATGTCCTATGCCTGATGCAAATATCATACTAAGTGTATTTTTGATGAGAGCCGGGGAGGATCAGGATGCTGTTAGAGATCAGTAAAAACACGAGAATCGCCGTTCTTTTATCGCCACTGGTTATCATTTTAATCGGCTTTGTAACAGCCACTATTTTTTCTCGTTTTATCAATGAATGGGCATGGATCCCACTGGCGCTCGTTTACTGGACTTCCCTTGCATTATGTATCGCTTTTTTCAAAGGAAACAAACGGGTAAAAGACTGGTTAAAGAAATCCAAACCTTCAAAACTATCAATCAGTCTCGCTTTAATATTCGGTTTGTTCCCTATGTCCATTTTAATCATGAACGTTCATTTACTTGATTCGCCATTAATCATTGTTCTTTGGGTTGCCTTTGCGCTCATTAACCCCTGGTTTGAAGAGCTATATTGGCGAGGTCTTTTATTAGATGCTGCCATAGAGTGGTTTCCTAAATGGATCAGCGTAGGGTATTCTACATTATTTTTTATGCTGAGCCACCCATTAATGTGGGGCGTATTTTCCATTGCAAATAGCCATTATCATGTGTTCATCAATTTATTACTATTAGGGATTGTGTGGTCGGTCATTTATTTTAAAACCAGGAGCTTGAGGTGGGCAATATTCTCACACTTCTTGGTCAATATCGGGATTATGACGGTGCCTGTGTTTTTGAATATTTATGTTCCGCCGATGTAAGTTTAAAACTTTCTTGTTAAGTAATCCAGTTCATTTAATCGACCTATATACTAAATAGCTCACGCCTAGATCTAAGATGACGTTTCCGCATTAGTTGGATAAGCTGATGCTGTTGGAGCAGGGGGATCGGAGGTTTAGGATTATGAGGAAAGGACCTTATCATAAATGATCTGGATTAAATAAAATTATAAGTTTAAAAATTATATTAATATAAAGCTAATCACTATTAGCAAAGATAACTAATGTAAAATAAACTAAAGATAATTTTAGTAGATTGTATTAATTTATTCTATGAAACGGGAAGAGAAATTTTTTAATTCTTTTTTTTTCCAAGAAATAGCTGTAAAATATGATGTATATTTAAAAGGAATCTATTAACTTCATGAAGTAAAATAGGGGGGTAACATGGCTACTTTTAGGACCAGGGCAAGAGCTGTTGATTTGTTGGGGAAGCAACAAATTCGTGATGAAGTAACTGCTATATCTGAATTACTTCGTAATTCATACGACGCAGATGCAAATTTCGGTACGATTGATATAGATACTACTAAAAATCAAATTATAATTTCTGACGATGGTGAAGGCATGACCAGAATTGATATAGAAGAGAAATGGCTTACTTTAGGAACTCATTCCAAAACGAATAGTTTTGAAAAAACGAGAAAAGGGCGAGTGAAAATTGGAGAAAAAGGCATTGGTCGATTAGCAATATCCTTATTAGGAGATCAATTACTTCTTGTTTCAAAGAGGAATAGTGAATGGTCTATTCTTTATTTGCACTGGGAGTTATTTAGAAATGAAAACATGTTTTTAGAGGATATTAATCTACCTGTAAAAAAATTTGGAAGTTTTAAAGAAATAATAGGTTTCATCGAAAATGAATTTAGTTTTTTTAAGAATAAACTTTTAGAAAATTTTTCAAACGAACATGTTTGGAATAAAGATATAGTTCGAAAAGTTTCTACACAAATTGAAGAGTATACTATTTCTAATAAAGTTAAAAACGAATTATATAAGATTGAGCAAATGGGTAGTGGAACAGTTTTTCATATTAGTCACATGGAATATATGTGGAATTGGGACTCTTTTCTTTCAAAAACAAAAGACAAAAGTATGGAAAGAAGACATGCTAGGTTGTTGGGAACTCTTTATTCTTTTGAGAATCCTTTTGCAAGATTTGGCATGAAGGATGATCAAAATGAAATGAGTTTTATACCTTCAATAATAATAAACGGGTTTAATTTAAGAGACCAAACTTGGTTCAGTGAAGAAGATATTAACTTTTATGACTATTCAATTAAAGGTGAGATATGTAACGGGAGATTTTCGGGTGTTTGTAAAGTTAAGTACAGTGAATCAAATACGGAGGAGTTTAACGTCAAAAATGTTGTTTTAACTCAAGGGTTAGATACCAATAATATTAAGGATTGTGGTCCATTATCAATAAACTGGTTTTTTGTTGAAGGCGAGCAACATAATTCAGCGTTGAGTAAAGATTCTCATAAAAGTATAACTGAAAAACTGAAAAAAATCGGTGGGATTTATGTATTTAGAGATGGACTTCGAATATTACCATACGGAGAACCTGGAAATGATTATCTTGAACTGGAAGCACAAAGAAGTAACAGAGCGTCTACTTTCCCTTTTAGCTTTAGAAGAATGTTTGGATACATTGAAATAAGTAAAAAAGATAATAATAAATTAGTTGATAAATCGAGTAGAGAAGGTTTTATAGAAAATCAACAATACCTTTACTTTAAAGAGGTTACCTTTAACATGCTTGAATGGTGGGCGTATGATTTTCTAGAAACTAAGGATGAGAGAAAAGGAAGAAGAAAAGCAAGATTAAAGAGGTTCGAAATTGAGAAAGGACAACTTGAAGCACAAAAACAGGAAGAAAATAGACAAAAAAAATACTTGAAAGAAATACAAAAAAAAGTTAAAAATAATAGTTTCGATTTAAAAAAAATGTTAGAAAGTTTTGAGAATGAATTTGAAAGTATACTTGATACATTCAGAGAGAATGTAAAAAAAGAAAATATTAATTTTAGGAAATATATTGGTGATAGCTTTATAAATTTAAGGTTAAAAAGTGATGAAATTATAGATTCTATAAATTCATTAGAAATAACTCCAAATTTGAGATATACACTCCCAAATACTTTGTTAGAAAGTATTGATCAATTAAATAGTGAAATAAAAAAAGAGAAAGCAAGACTCGAAGTATATTTTCAAGAAGTTATTCAAAAAGAAATAGATTCTGCAATCTCGAGATATGAAAAAAGCTTGGTATCAGACAATGCAACTGTAAATGATGTGATTGCTCAAATCGATAGCTTAGAAAGTGAGATTGAGTCGATTTCAAGAATTATGGAAAATATAATACAAATCAATCAAGAAAAAATCATTGAGGAACTCAATTCAATAACTAATAGTATTTTGAGTGAGTATAATAGAAACCTCAAAGTTGAGTTTGAATATTTTGAAGAAGAGTATCAAACATTATCTTTAAGTCGAAAAGAGCTAACTTTTATAAAGAAAAATTTGAAATCGGGAGATTTATTCACGGATTTCTCCTTATTATTAGACGAAGCAAAGTATAAAATAGAGCATATCAAAAAAAAGAAGTTAATGCTACAACAGAAATTATTTAGAGCGGGTCAGGCTATTACATCAAAGCAATTTCATAGGAAAACAGAAAATACTATAAAAAACTTTAACAATATTATAGATAATGTAAATTACACAGATGATCAGCTAATTGGTATATTAAAGAAAGAAGTAGATATGTATCGAGATATATCAGCTGTAGGTTTAGCTGCTGAACTAACTAGTCACGAATTCAACGCTCTTTATCAAGAAATTAAGAGAAATTACAAGATATTAGATTCAAAACTTAAAAACACATCTTTAAGTTCCGTTTTGCAAAAGAGCAATAATGCATTTCGTTCATTGGAACGACTGCATACTAGAATGAGTCCACTATATAGACAATCTCGAAATGTCAAAAGTGAGATTAAACTAAACAAGTTTATTGACACATTAATGGAATATTTTTATACAGATATAAAAAGATATAATATTAAGATAATAAATGAGATTCCTGAGAGTATTGTTATAAAAGAGGTAGAATCCGTTTTATTCACGCCTCTTGTTAATATAATTTCTAACTCAATATATTGGCTACTTAATCAAGAAAATAGGCAGATTCATTTTTATATGGATTCTGAGAAATTAAGATTATTTATACAAGACACAGGCCCGGGTATTAATCTAGTAGATGTACCATTTGTATTTGAACCTTATTTTACAAAAAAAGTAGGTGGAAGAGGTTTGGGGCTATTCTTATCAAGAGATATTCTAGAACATAACGGGCACAGCTTTTTTGCTGTTAATTCAAATGATACACTTAAAAACTTATCGGGGGCATGCTTCTGTATCGAATTTAGTGATAAAGTAGCTATATCGGAGGTAAACCAAAATGACTAAGCAAAGTATAGTGGAAAATATTGTTAAAGATTATTTCAATAGTGCTGTAATAATTGATGATAATTTGGAATTGAGTCCTTCTGAATCTGTTAGCCAAGAAACATTTTCAAACGCAAATCTTAAAATAGGTGAATATGAATTTTATGATGACGATTCTAAATCAGAGGCTGCAATTGCTTCCGAAATTAACTATAATGAAAACTTAAGCACTCCGTTTGAAACATATCAAGAGTTAATTCGTGGAGGGTTTGTCACATTGCCATGGAAGTATGTTGAAAAGGATGATATTAACATATTAAGAAACGCACTAAATAATTCAAAATTATTAATAGTGGATTGGAATTTGGAACCTTCGTCTATTGATAAGTCTTCAATGGGAGAAAGAGCGATTGAATTCATTAATAGCTTTGTAGCAACAAAAAAAGGACTTAAGTGTGCTGTTATTTATACGCAAGAGGATGTCCATAGTGTGCAAAAGAAATTAGAAGGATCATTTTTGTGTAAAAAAATATTGGAAGATGAAAATGGTGAAGATCTATTTATTTTTGAAGAAAAAGAAAACGTCAATTCTAAATCTTTGTTTGGAATAATCATGACAAAAAAAGCAGACCCAGAGAGCATTATAAAAAACATTTCAAAAATAATGTTAACCAATAAAAGCTTAGCGCTACATTTAATGGAGAGTGCAAACCTCCTGAATAAAAACTTGAATAGTTCTATAACTAGTTTTAATACTCCTTTTGAAAAAGTATTATTTACGCAAATGGTAACATCAAATTTAAAGAACGACAAGATTTCTGTTTTCATCAATGACACTTTAATTTCTAGTGTTATAGAAGGTGATAACTCTGAGTTTAATTCAAACGAAAGTAATTTTCTATTCGCTATGAAAAGGCGTAATCTAATAAAAAGTTTGACTGACTATAACGAAGCTTATACTCAACCATTAATGAAAATGCTTAATATCGATACTAAACCGTCAAAAAATAAAATTCCGAACTTATTTAAAAAGAGCGATTTTAGAACTGAATTCATAAAAATTATCGAAAAATCTAATTCTCTTGACGATTTGAAAAATAACATATCTAGTTTTTTAAAGGAACATGTAGAGAAAGAGATAGTAGCCGATCAAAAAAAATTTTTCAGCTTAACCAACGATGTTTTATTCTTTACATTATTTATAGATGATTATAGTTCTGAAAAAGAAGACGAATTTGTTGAATCGTTCCAAAAACAAACCTTAGCCTTTACTAAGATTCTTAAGTTTATTTCACCATCAGATAACAGTATTAAAACAGGAAGTATCATTAATAATTTATCTGGAGAAGACTATTTGTTATGTATAACTCCTCTATGTGATATAGAAAGACCAGAAAAGGTAGGAAATAAATTTAAATTTTTAGTAGGTGAAAAAGTTCAAAAACCTAAAATAGATGAATTAAAAAACACAAAAAACAACTGTTATTTTATGCCTGCACCATTAGAAAGTGATTTATTTTATATAAAATGGAATTTTTATGATACTTGTACTATTAGTTTATCTGAGTTAGAGGAAAAAAGAGCATTAATTACTTTAAAGAAAGATTATATTCAAAATATTATAAATCGCTATATAGCTTATCAATCGAGAGCTGGTATTAATGAAATTTTTTATAAAGAATCGAATTATATATCGAACTTTAAAAATTTGATTTAAGGTAAAATAAAAACAGGGAAGCACTCATTCCCTGTTTTTTTCGTTTATAAGATCTGAATATAACTCTTTAATAAAAGTCTCGGCTAACTTCACCGGAACAGCATTTCCAATTTGAGTTGCCATGTTATCTTTGGAACCTTTATAAGGTTTATCCGATAGTTCGCCTGTAAATTTATAATCTGACGGAAATGTTTGAATTAAAGCTGCTTCTCTTAGGCTTATTGCTCGATCCTCAGTTGGATGCCCAAAACGTCCTTTAGTATAACTAATACAACCACAAGTTATCGTTGGAGCAAAATCGTTTCTATCCATTCTACCGTACACATCTCCAAAACTGACATTACTTTTCTTATGACAATTTAGAAGTAGTTCTTCAGGCCACGCGTTTCTACTGCCTCCATCATGAGGAGTAGATTTGATCCTTTTCAAATTTAGTGCAGAGAGGTTTCTACAAGTATGCAGTGGGTCAGATGGATCAGTTTCGCCGGCTTCAATTGGTTTAAGTTCATACTTAGATAGATGTTCTCCCAATAATATAGATGATTTTTCTTTTGGCCAAACATTAAGAGGCGATCCAATTATAGGGGTGCCGTCCTTGGGGAATTTGATAACGCCCTCAACAAATGGATAGTCATCTATTCTTTTTGCTAAAAGTATTAAGCGCCGTCGCTTTTGTGGTACACCGTATTTGTAAACACTGACAACCTTGAAATTGATATGATAAGAGGGACGATTTTCGTTTCTTTTGTATCCTAACTTATTCAAATTTACTAACCTTCTTAAGAATGTATGAAAAACTTTATAGTTAATTATATTATCTACGTTCTCAAAAAAAATATATTTAGGATGGAATATATCAGAAATTCTGGTTGTTTCTAAAATTAATTTATTTCTATGATCATTACTATCAAAGGCTTTTTTTCGTGAGTGTCTTGAGAAACCTTGACAAGGAGGTGTTGATACTAGTAAATCAAGCTGCTTTACTTTTAAGTTGGTCATTTTTATAAACTCTTCTTTGGTCAATTTTTCCACATCATTAATAATGAGGTGTTCACTTCCGTGATTTAACTCATAGGTTTTTGCTATTATAGGGTCGTATTCCACTGCTGTAATGATATTGAAGAAATTTTTTAAGGCTTGAGAAACACCTCCAGCCCCACAAAATATATCTATTGCTAAGGGTTTTTTCACTATGACATAGCCTCTCTTTAAGTAAATATTTACACTACTATACTATATCTTTTTGAATGTTTTTTAAAAGTATATATAAGAGGTACCTGCTCTTTCTAAGCACAAGTTTAGCACAATTTCCACGGTATTTAATCACTTGAATTAACTGCTTAATTTCTTATCTATAGTAATTAAACAGGGTTGATTAGATCATCTAACACTTTTTAATACTAATACTTCAAGAGTTCATTAAAAGCTGCAACTTTGTATTGTGCTCAAATATCTCAAAGGTGTGAAAGATGATTTTATTTATACAGTAGCTTTTTCATTACGCTATTGTTATTACGAAAGCATCTAATGTGCCCAGATAAACTATTAGTAAAAATATAGAAAATAAGATATTGAATCATTCAAAGCGCTAAATTGTGTTTAGATAATCACTTGAGCCTGGTTAATTATATGCCAATACAGCAATCCTAGGCTACTTAAATTTTGTAACGAATGGCTATTCTCGTCACAAAAGATCTTTGTTCTGGAGCTCATAAAGCCATGCCTAATCAGTGAAGAACTTTTTCAGTATAAAAGCATACTCTCTTTAAAAATAATACACTTTAATCGCTTATCTCGTTGGAAAAGTCACCATAAAAATTAACATTATTACGATCTACAAACTGATAGTAAAATACCTCAAGCAGAGCTGTCCCGAATACACCAAATGCCTTAGAGCATAGTGAACCATAAATTTAATCGAAGTCCTACTCCTAAACAACTGCGGAAAAAATCGGCTTCTTTATTTCAGACTAACTCGGCCTAACTGAAAAGTTGTGCTACAGAGTCACTGTTCGCTATCGTTTTGTGAAATTACGTTTCCGCATTAACTGGATAAGGCTAGTGCTGCTTGAGCGAGTATATTGGTATTTTGGGGTTAAGGAGTAAAGTTTCTCGCAAATATCAGGTGTCGTATTAGTTAATGTAATACTTTAATGATTCGTCTAACTGTTCATCATTCTTCAATTGGTCTACGCTTTTTATCTCTTATATAAAGAGGTTAGGGATTTAATTTCCCTAACCTTTTATTTATCTGTTTTTATATTGTGGGAATGGATCTTATTTTGAGAAAATAACTGGTAAATTGTTTAAGCAAAATTGCTGTCTACTACTCCTTCAGCTCTTCGATATCGTATCCTCCTTTAAGAACAAACTCTTGAAGCAAATTGTGAACTTTTATGTTGATTTTAAATGGTAGTAGTTTTACGTTTTCCATTGTTTCGAAATATTCTTTAGCCTTGACTCTGTCAACCGAGGCCTTCAAATCATCAAATCGACCAAACTCATTAATATTTGCTTCATTTACCTTTGCAATCATAAGATTACGGAGTTTACTCTCATCCACTCCCAAAATTCGAGAAATACTTTGGATCTGATCATTCTTAGCCTTGAATTGATATTCAGTTATGTAATCTCTAAAAGATTTGCCGCTCTCTATTCTTGCATTTCCGCTCGCTACGTCGTGAAGAAAGATGTTGGCATACTTTTGTTGTTGTTGTGTCAATATAGAAAATGACTTATGTAAATCATCAAGTGTCTTCCTCATTTCAGTTACATTAACATCATCTTGTATAAGTATTCTTAAAAATTTTTCAAATCGAGAGTTCATGTAATCCGAGTCGATTCTCCCAGTATCAATCTCTGTTAGGTAGCCATCTATTTCAAATGGAACGTCCTCACCTCTACTTCCGTTGCTGTCTCCAAAGAGCTCTTTATAACGCATCGCCAACACCAGATAGGTGTTTTCATCAATATCCATTTCGACCTTACTTCTGGGTTTGCCACGGCCATGGCTGAACTTGTAAGTTGACTGATTCCATGTAAACCCTTGAATTTTTGCAGCTTCCAGATAGTTATTCATTAATTTGAATAGTAAAGCAAATTTTCCGCGTTCTGAACGGTCATCTGGAAGCTTTTCAAAGTTAGAGATACTGGACCGAGTGAATAGCGTACTGATATCATCAAATATAGAATTAAGTTTGTTTAGATTATACTCAAGCTTTTCTACAAATAATCCAATAGGTTTATCGCCAGAGTAGAGCTTCACAGCTTTTTCTATGTTTTGTTCCATTGTATGCGGATACCTATAATATCTAATGGTTCCAAAAGGCTTGTCCGGTCCGAACAAACGATTTGTACGTGAGAATGCTTGTATTATATTTTCATACCGAAGTCTCTTGTCCAGATAAAGAGTGTTAATCCACTTTGAATCGAATCCTGTAAGCATCTGATCGACTACAATTATAAGATCTAGCTGTTTTTCTGGAGTTCTTTCGAGCAACTTGTATGGCTCTTTGTGAGCAAGGCGTGATGCGATGTCTTTTTTTAATTTATTGAAGTTCTTTAGACTAAATTTTTGCTCATATCTATCATTATAATCTTCAATTATTTCGATTAGACCGTCCTCCTTCAAAGCAAGTCCACCGTTATTGTCTATAGTTGGGTCTAATAGGCACGTGACCTTTAATTCGGCAATTTCTTTTTTTATTAACCGATAGTAGTGAATTGCTTCTGGTATACTGCTTGTAGCCAAAATTGCATGAAACTTGCTATTATGACTTAATGTCAGCCAGTTGTCAGCAATGTCCTTAACAACCATATTCTTATGTTCTTCCGTCTGATATTGGGTTGTCGGCAAATAATCTTCTATACCTTTAACATAATTTCCATCTTCACCTACATAACCTGCCATTTTTATTTGAGAAGAATCCATGAATCTATAAAAGACTTCCTGCTTTTTAGAATCAGCAAGGGCTTCTTCAACAGAATTGGCTTTTGCCTGTAACAAAGCTACAGCTCTCCTAACATCCCTATCTCTATAAGTCAGTACTTTGTATGGGTCAAATCCAAGAACATTCTTATCACGAATACCATCAGCAATGCTATATCTGTGTAGTTCATCACCAAAGATAGTGGATGTAGTGTTCATTTTCTTTTGGTTTTCATCTTGAATAGGTGTTCCTGTAAAACCAAAGAAAACGGCAGATGGAAAAGAACACTTAATATCCGTTAGCATTTCTCCGAATGTCGAGCGATGTGCTTCATCTATGATAAAGACAATTCTCTTAGAACTCATTATCTCTATATCATAAGCACATATGCTGCCTTCCTCACTTTTGATATTGCTCATTTTCTGTATAGAAGTGACTATAAGAGTATTTGCAGGGTCTGTGCTTTTTAGTTTTGATATTAAAGTAATGGTATCTTGAGTAGCTTGAACGGAATCATTTTCATCTGCGAAGCTGCGATATTCTTTTAAAGACTGAGTTCCGAGTTCAATTCTGTCCATCAGAAAGATAACCTTATCGGCATCCTTTGAGTTTGCAATAAGTTGTGCTGATTTGAAGCTAGTCATGGTCTTGCCGGAGCCTGTAGTATGCCAAACATACCCGCCGAGCCTATTGCGACCATCCCAATTAGTTTTTGAAACACGATCAGAAATGGCGTTTGCTGCATAGTATTGGTAACTACGCATCACTTTTAAAACACCATCAGAATCATCTGCTACAGTGTAAAAGCCAATAAGTTGGTGTGCCATAGGAATGGAAAGTAGTGATGATGCAATATCTTTCCAGTCATTGATCAGCTCATTATTAAAATCTGCCCAATGAAAATAAAAATCCTTGTTAAATTTTCTTTCCGTTCCAGGATTAGCAAAATAAACAGTTTCTTCTGGTTCCATAGCAACAAATATTTGTATCAGCGAATATATTCCAGTGAAGACTCCTTCTGTGGAGTATTTTTCTATCTGATTACACGCCTGACTAACCGAAACGCCGCTGCGTTTCAGCTCGATATGTATAACTGGCATACCATTGATTAGGAGCATCAAATCACCGCGACGGTCATTTAATATTTTGGACTTACTTTTAAATTTGGGTTGTTGTACAATTTGATAACGACTTTGTCCTGCAGCAATTTCACGTCGGTCATAAATCTTGAGGCTAACCTCTTTTCCAAAGTGCAAAACGTCATCGATGTTATCACGAATAATTGCTACTGTTCTTCCATTGATAAAGCCGTTTAATTTCAAAGGAGTCCGTAGCGTGTTGACCTGTTCCATAATCTGTTGCATCTCACCCCTAGTTAAAGGGAAATCATTTAAACGATCAATACCCCTGTTGTTTTCAAATAGAATATCCGCCCAGTTGTTTATCAAATCTTCTTCTGAGGGATTTTTCAGGATCTTAGATTCCCATCCTTTATGCGAGAGTACTTCAATTAGAGATTCTTCGAACTCAGATTCTTTGTTAAAGACCATATTACATACACCTCCTACACAAACATTTTCTCAAACATTGATTTTTTGATGTTTTTCAATATTTCTAGCTTTCGCTGATTAAGATTGATAAGGTGGTCAAAGCTTTGAAAAAACTGTCCTATAACCTTTTGCTCATCATAACTTGGAAATAAAACAATCATTGTGGAAAAATCATCGAAGTTAATACTTCTACCATCACGTATTCCATAAGTTACATTTCTAAGACTCTTTATAAATTTTTCGGATTTAAAAATATATTTCCAAAAGAAATCATAATGTTTTTCTTTTTCAAAGAAGTCCATAACTGTATAAGCTGGAGACGTAATACCTTCTACCTTTGAGTGGGCAAAACCGCCTTGAAATGAACGCAGGTGAATTACAAACTGCCCCGGTAAAACTCTTTTATACGTCGCTTCATTGTTCTTGTCATGAGAAATGTTAATACCTGTATTCTCTCTTAATATCATTCCATGTTCTTGTGTCGCGGATAGAACAGGTAAATGGGGATGATTTTTATTAGTTATCGACATGAAAATATCAGCAGCTTTTCTCTGTTCCCAATGATCAGTAAACCCTGCAAAGCGAATTTCTGGAACGTTGGTTCCATCCAAGGGAAGTATTTTTTCAATCAATGAATTTTTAATAGTTATCAACTTGTGATACTTATCTTGGTGAAGATTAATTAATTTATCAATGGTTGTAAAAAAATCAGAAATATTTTTTTGCTCTTCAAGAGTTTTTGGCATTGTTAATGTGAGCTCTTTAAGTTTGCTCAAATACATATATGTTCTTGAACCACCCTGTTTTTGCAATTTTGCAAAATTCCTAAAATTAGCACCCTCATTTAATTGATACTGAAGATACTTGGAATTCAATTCTGAATTGGTGGTAAATACAGGGTAGAGCGTACTTACTATTCCAAAATCCACCAAATTATTTATGTTAAATTTGAAAACCTCATCATCAGACATGTGTCTATAGGTAAAAAAGCCACGTGGTACAATATTATAGCCTGAATTATTGGCAGAAGCGATCTGGTGACCACGATAATAATCAGTTTGCAAAAAAATACCTTTCCTGGATGATGTTAGAATAGGATACTGATTATTCTCAGTTGTTACTTCTGAATAAGGTATTATATAATCCCCCAATTTACGCTGTTCCCAATCTTCTTTAAACTTATTAAAGTTAATTTCTGGTTTCTTTTTGTTTTCATCCATATCATTCACCCTTTAATAATGTTACTAGTTCGCCGAGGCCCTTCATATCATATTCGTTGCCATTGAGTTCATTAATGAGGGCAGAAAGACTAGACTCCGTTTTTTGTATCTCTGTTTCAACTGATGAATATGTGACCGCGTACTTTTCAGAAAGTGCTTGAATTTTGTTTATCAAAAGGTTAATTACATAATTTGGAAGTTGAGAAATACTTTCCGTAAGTGGTGAGATCCATTTTTGCTTAAGTAGCTCAAGTGCTTGTTCGTCAGAAAGTGACTCAATTGTTTCCTTTGTTTTCATATGCAATTCAGCGGCATCTGCTTTTATCTTTACTTTTATATCTTTTTCTTCTATTAACAAATTGCTCACTTGTACAATCTTTGACTCAAATGAATCTTTTGGGAATTCATAAGAAGATTGAAGCTCTACTATATAAGAATTTACCGATTTTTTGCTATATGTTCCATCTTTATTTACATCCATATTTGACCATACCACATCATCATTAGCCTTGATAAAAGCTAATTTATCGGCTTTTTTGGAGAGCTTGGCATAATTTTTTAGAACCTTTATTTCTTGGGTCTCCACGTCGGAAAAGATTTCTTTAAGTGTGGTACCGACTTCTTTTGCAACAAATGCATCGCTCGAATCGTTAGTTAAGCTTGAATTCTTTTCTTCTTCGGAAAGCGAGTCAAGTATTTCATAATATTCAGATGAAATATCATCAAGTCGTCGTTCTATTTGTTTAAGTGCTTCATATTGTTCTAAAAGAAGCGTCTGTTGTACAAGTTCAAAAGGTATAATATGACCTATCCAACCATCCTGTACCTCTTCTTCTTTGCCGTCCTTTTTCTTACTAACCATGTTTGGATTAACTTTTTTAACAGAATTGAATCCCTCTGTTTGTATTATTTCTAAGTCAACAGATGTATTTGACCACTGATCATCAAGTATCTGATATGCTTCATATTTATCAATAAGTGGAATTGAACTAAGGCACTCAAAAATGTAATTACTCAAAATAGCTTTTTCTTTAGAAATATTCAGTACCTCTATCTTCTTTATTAGTTTGCTTTTTAGATAACTATCAAAGTGTGCAAAGGAGTTTTTGTAGTTTAATATAAAGGCTGTTACTGATGGATGCTCCTTTACAGTAAGTTCAATATTGCTTACTGCTAAATTCCTAGTTGGACCTCCACCATTTGTGAAAAGTACCTCTTTTAATCCTGGAAAAGCACTCCAATAATCGTTAAGTCTAGCAATTTCATTCACAGGGATTCCTCCGAACATAGAAGCATATAGGTCCCATTTCTCTACGTCTTCAGAGGAATCAACATATCTTGGAATGTTCAAATTGTATTCATTTCTGCGGATTTCATCACGGCTGATTTTCCTTGAAAATTTGCCAATATCTGCTCTGATAGCTACGATATCAACGATCTTCTTAATATCAGAAGCTCTGAGTTTATTGTTCTTGCCTGCTTTAATAAAACCTTTCGAGGCATCAATAATTAATACATCAGTATTCTCTCGCTTTTGTTTTAAAATCATTATGATTGTTGGAATGTTCGTACCAAAGAAAATATTTGGAGGAAGTCCGATGATAGCATCAATGTGATTTTCTTCAATTAAGTTCTTTCGAATCTCTCCTTCTTCTCCACCGCGGAATAAAACACCGTGTGGAAGAACTATTGTCATAATTCCTTCTGGCTTAATATGGAATAAGTCATGAAGCAGGAAAGCAAAATCGGCTTTTGCTTTTGGAGCAAGACCGAATCGTGCATAGCGCGGGTCTGTTTCCTTATTAGTCGGTTCCCAGTGCTGAGAGTACGGGGGATTAGACACAACTGCATCGACATAAAGTGGATTATATGTTTCAACCTGATTGTTTTCATCAAAGTACGGCCAATCATCTTCCAAAGTGTCACCATTACGGGTAAGAATGTTAGCTGGAAGGATACCACGCATGACTAAATTCATACGAGTAAGGTTATATGTATTCTGTTTTAGTTCCTGGGCGTAATATTTAATATTTCTTTCGTCATCAATATGCTTTGCAACTGAGCGACCAATGTTTATCAACAGAGAACCTGAACCGCTTGTGGGGTCATAAATTTCGATTTCTTTTCTATCCTTTAAATGGTCTGCTACAATTTCTGACATAAGAATAGATACTTCGTGCGGAGTATAAAACTCCCCTGCTTTTTTCCCTGCATTAGCAGCGAACATGCTAATAAGATATTCATATATAAATCCAATCACATCGTAATCTTGTCTGCCGTCCATAGGTATATCTTTAATTAAATGGATCAGATCGCTGATAGCTTTTGTTCTAGAAGCTGAACTATCACCAAGTTTGCTTAAACCAGTCTGTAAAGTATTGAATATACCCTCGTATACCTTTTTATGAGAAGGGTTAATCAAACGGTTGAAAGCTGACAAGGCATCCGTGACGTTTGCCACATCAAAATCTTTGCCCATTTGGAGCCAAGTTGAGAATAAGTCCTTGTAAGCAATAAAGTAACCGACATTTTCACGGACATACTTTACGATTTCAGCATCTTCTTCAACAACTCCCTCAATATCTTCCTGTGTAAAACCTAGTTCTTTCAGTTTCTTTACCTCATTGTCTGAGAGGTATTTATAAAAAATAAATCCTAAAATGTAATCTTTATATTCGTTAGCCTCGATCTTTGAGCGCATTTTATTAGCAGATTCCCATATTCTGGATGCTAGTTTTTGTTTATTCATAAATTATATATGTCCCCTTTCCACATTTAATTGTATTATTAAGGTGGGATGTTGATTCCTTTGATTTATCTAGCTGATATTATTCATCTTCGTTAGAAATTTCATGAAAAATTGAAGACCGCATAGATATGTTTCGACAATTACAAAACATTATATTACTACTATATCAAGAAAATAAAACTATAACTATGAAGATGATTTTTGTTTATGTATAATCAATTAATTCACATTAAAATAATTCGAATGATTTAATACTTCTCAGACTAAAAAAAAGAACCTTGTAACTAGTATAAGACGAGTGAGGACCATTAGCATCTAAGAATTAAATTGGATGTTACTACTTAGTGAAATGGAACCGTTTTTTTTCTATGCTGTATCTTAGAAAAGTTGTTCATAAATATGGGTATTCTGAATTAAATAACAATCGGGTTTAGATTTATCACAACATGATTAAGAATAATTAAAGGGAATTATTCTTTTTTCGATTAAATTTTTTATTCAACTTTTTCTTTTCTGTTATATTACAATTCACTATTCTTATTGTGTGAGAATATAAAATATTTATTAATAAATATTTTATATTAAGAAGTCATGTAGTTTCTTTAAACAATCTGAATACGATTCTCCACTTGTTGAGAACATATTAGAAGTTCTTTTATTTATAGCTATGAAGAATACCTTTGAAAAAATACTTTCGGTGTTTTTATAAGTTCGTACTACAAATGTTTCTCCTTTAATTTTCTCTTCGACAATTAAAGGAGAAACATTGGCATCTAACAAATGAAATAACTCATCAAACATAGCAACCCTCCTTAAAGGCTATCATTTATTAATTTCTGAATTAATAGTTCTAATAGGATGAACAATCTAATTAAGTAAAGTGTTTAAATAAATGCATAATCTTTATTGCTGTATATACCAATTGATCCAAAATTATCAAGGATGATAATCCAATACTATCTTGCTCCAACCGTATAAAGTAAAGTGTGGAGGTTCTGCAACGTAGCTACATGGAACTTGTCCAAGTTCATAAGTTCAGAAAGTGGTATTGTATACACATAGGACGGATATGATAATTATATTTTTCAAACCACTCTTCCTGCTTTAGTTCTTAAGCGTTTTTCGGAACCCAAACACCAGTGTATCCGTTATTTATAGAGAATTTGTATAGAGCTTTAAGCTTATCAGGTCTGTATATCTGCATATCAGTTCGCTTAAGAATAATTTGATCTTTCAGTAATGCTGTATTTCTCTCGATCAGCTTTTGCAAAAAAGCACTCTCTGCAAGTTTATCGTTTTTAGAAGTATTGCATTTGCTGCAAGCAATCACGAGATTCCATAGCTGATCAGTCTGCACAAAGCTCCAAGGGATGAAATGATCAACATGATTTCCTTTTCGCGAGCGAATCTCTTTTCCGCAGTAAAAGCACTCATTTTGATAAACCGAAGTAAGGATCTTATAAAAGCTGTCCAGTGAAGAACGCTTTGATAAGTTCTCAACTTTCATAAGGAGATTAATCGTGTTTCCGCTGTCATTGAATTTCTCTAAAAACAGTGCCAGTTGATAGTTGGCAAGATACATAATCACTTTCTGATGTTTTTGCATAAACGTATAAAAGTTGGGTGTTAGTTTAAGATGTTCGGTTTTATTATTGAAAGAATAAATGTTGCCTCCCGTATCCCCGTAGATGGCACCCATTACGTTAATTTTAGATTTTGTTGTTACTTTTCGAATGAGTTCAAGCTGCAGGTGATCCGGTAATCTATCAAAGACGATGGAATCATCAATCATGTATTTTTGCTGAAAGGCTTCAAGTTCTGTCTGCACACCAGCTTTTTTTCCATACATGTTAATTTGATTTAGTTTATGGTGGATGACCAGATTCCAGTAGATCTTTGTAAAGCTCTCAAATATCTGAAAATATGTAAGTTCAAGCTGACTATTAACGTTATATAGATTTTCAAGAAGAGATTTAATCAGTACGAATTTGTAAGTGGTAGAGTTTTTGGATCTTGAGGAGAAGATAAAATTGAAATGACTCCACACGTCCTGCTCTGTAATATATTCAGCTTTTGCTTCAGCAACCTTCAGCTTGTGGCTCATGTGAAATTCTCTCCGTTTCTAATCTTCTACACTGACTAAGAATATTCTATCATCAAATCCGCCTCGTTCATTGGCTTTCTTCTTACGTAAAATCTCTACATCCTCAAGTGACGATCCGTGTGTTTTAGCTGCCGTTGCAATCAGTTCAAGAAGATCAGCAAGCTCTTCAATCGCATCAAAGTGATTTGTTGCAGAGTAGTATTCATAAAGTTCTTCTTGCATTTTCTTTTTAAGCTCTGTTAAAAATTCTTTGTCACTGAGTATTCGCGTTTCGAATTTCTTACCGCTTTTACTAATGATATTTGGAATCTGGTCGCGGACGAGTTTATTGTATTCAGGCACTGAGCATACTCCTTTTGGTGTTTTATCAATTATAACCTTGTTAAAAGGTATTTTCATCCAATAAAATAGAGGTAGAGATAATTTATCCTTTATCAAAAAAGTTCACTGCTACTTTAATTAAGAAAACGAGGTGAGTAACATGCAAACCATCTATTTCGCTGGAGGCTGCCTCTGGGGTGTGCAGGCATTTATCAAGACGCTGCCTGGTGTGACGTGGACGGAAGCGGGGCGGGCGAATGGTGCTGGTGAGACGCTTGAAGGTCCGTACGATGGCTATGCGGAATGTGTGAAGACGGTCTTTGATCCGGGTGTGGTTACGGTGGATCAGCTGATGGGTTATTTCTTTGAAATCATTGATCCGTATAGTGTGAACCGGCAGGGGGATGACGTTGGGGAGAAGTACAGAACCGGCGTGTGCAGTGAAGATCCCGCTCATTTAGAAGCAGCGAGCGCGTTTATACATAACAGACCCGACGCCGACCGGGTCGCTGTCGAAGTCCTGCCGCTCACCAACTACGTAAGAAGCGCCGAAGAACACCAGGACCGCCTGGCAAAATGCCCGGATGATTACTGTCACATACCTGAAGAGGTGTTGAATAAGTATAAGGTTGAGAGTTGAGGGTGGGGTATGTGAGGTTGTGGCCGGAGTTCATCAGGTTAGCCGCGACTTTCGTGAGGTTCTCGGGCAAGTTCGTGAGTTCCGTCCGCGGATTCGTGAGCTTGCGGGAAAGTTTGTGAGTTTAGTGTAAATAGACTCAGGGATTCTAAGAAGCTCATCATGTGTAATTTCGTTAATTGATCGAAAATATAAGCTAATTACCGGAAAAATCAGTTTGGGTGGTGGATCTCATAGGTCGAAAAAGTACATATCTGCTCATTGTATTGTCCATCGTTCTTGTGATTTCAGTGTCATTTAATATTTTCATTTATCAACAAAATCAAGCATTTAAAGGGCAGGGTGGGGCGTATTATGCCACTACTATCAAGAATGCGTTATTTGAACTTGAGACTGATCCTGAATTTTGGATCAATGAATTGGAAGCGCAATCTAGTGACACCGGTTTCGTAAGACATCAGGAACAGCTGAATTCCCTGGCCGGGGATATTCAGCGGATAAACGGGAATGTTGGTGTGATCGGAAATGAACTGGCTTTGTTGTCTAACTTTTACAGCGAGTTAGACAACGATGGTGAGACATCGAATGAAAATCTGGAGAGGCTTCAAATGGTCTATGAGTTTGTTTATCAGTCTCTGCTTCTCATTAATGATCATTTCAGTAATGGGGATCATCATCAATGGTATAGCGAGTTATCAGATTCAGAATCTCGTATCTCAACTACCGTATGGAATGAATATAAAAAATATGAAGAACGGCGCAATGATTGAATTTGTTGCTGAGGGGTGAAATTTTCCACGAGTCGGAGAAAATTCACTTCAGCCACTGTCGGATGCTCGACAACCTCTGCCACCGTCCATCCTCCACTTACAGCCTGAGTAATTAACTCTCATCGTTTAGCGGCGGACCAGTTTGTCTCTTGTGTCAGTCAGCTGTGGATCTATCATGGCATCCTCCTGTATGAGCGAAAAGGGGTTCATGTTTTGAATAAGATATTAGCAGCATATTAAGGGAGGAGCCTGTGTAAATGAAAACGATTGAGCTGACGAAATGGAGTGATGTGATTGTTCCGGAGGCTGCAAGGTCGACAGTAGCGGTCACAAATGATCATAAGATCCTTTTTCTTGCGGAGGGTTTTGATCAATCTCCAGCGTGGAACCACCTAACTTTTAGAGGGGATTTTGCTGTCCGTTTGGTTGATCAAGATCATGTGACGTCGATTGCAGTAAAGGATCTTCCTTTTGTGCCGGCTAAATTGGATACATTTAATGACGGCTCGGTTTTGATCGTATCAAGCACGTGCCGGAAAACAGGCGATGCGATTCAGCAGAATGCGAGGAGGTACTCACTCGACGGGGAGTGTCTGGATGAGTTCGTGCTCGGAGACGGGATTTCAAGGGTTGCGATCGATCATGAGAATACGATCTGGGTAGGCTATGATAAAAAAGGGGTAAAGGGCAGCCCTGATTGGAACAAGCCGATTGGCCAGTCAGGATTAGTGGCTTTCTCAGAAAAGGGAGAGGTCCTGTTCAAGCCGGAGTCGCTGGGCATTGATGAAGTAAAAGCGTTGAACGTGGGATACGCCGATGAAGTTTATGTTCATTACACCATGCTCTCACATTTTACTCATTTCGATCGATTTGAATTAGTGCAGCATGGATATCTAGATATAGATGTCGACATTGACGAATTGATTCTGCTGAATTGGAATGAGATGCTCGTATACGGCGCTGAAAAACTCTATCGACTTCACAGGAAGAATGAGTTTGAGGAGTATGAAAAAAGAGATGAGATCATGTTACAAGACAAACACGGAACCAAATTCGACATCAAAAAAACAACGATCAGAATGCGTGGAAAAGACTTGTTTTTAATACATGATGAAGGAATTTATCATAAAGAGGTGTTTCGAAGTTCGATTTTTTGATGATGGAGTGGGGTTGTGAGGTTACGAGGTGAGTTCCTCAGGTTAGCCGCGACTTTCGTGAGGTTAGAAGGCAAATTCGTGAGCTCCGTCCGCGAATTCGTCAGCTTGCGCGAAAGTTTGTGAGTTTAGTGTAAATAGAACTAGTCAAACAGGACGTTTAAGCTGGATCCATCCATCTGTGTATGATTCAGCTTAAACGTCTTTATTTATATGACGGAGGCGGATACATAGATGAAAACCATCGTTTTGAGTAAGTGGAGTGATGTGGTTGTTCCAGCAGAGAAGGTATACAATACAACCTTGACGCGTGATCAAAAGATTATCATTGTAGATGAGGATTTTACTCCATTTGTAAATTTGGATGAAAGGACGTTTAGTCAAGATTTTACAGTGAGGATCATCGATCGGAATGCCGTATCGACATTTGCTGTCAAAGATCTCCCTTTTATCCCTAATAAAATTGATACGTATACAGACGGCACAATTTTGCTCGCTTCATGCAGGTGCAGAAGAACAGAGGACTGGATTCAGCAAAATGCCAGGAGATACACAATGGATGGTGAATGTCTGGATGAGTTTGTGCTGGGAGACGGGATCTCTGACCTGGCGATTGATGATGAGAATACAATCTGGGTCGGCTATTTTGATGAGGGCGTATATGGAAACCTTGGTTGGGAAGAGCCGATTGGCTATTCAGGTATCGCTGTCTTTTCAGAAAAGGGTGAAGTCGTTTTCCGTCCAGAGTTGCCGATGATGTTTGAATTGCAGGGATTTAACGTCCAAAGTGCCGATCAAGTATTCGCCCATTATACGCTCATGTCATCCTTTGTTTACTTCGATCATTTCGAAGAAGTCCAGCATGATGAAATAGAAGAAAAAATCAGTTTCAGTCAATTTATATTGATTGATGCTGACACGATGCTTGTATACTGCTCGCAACGGTTAAACTTTCTAATTCTCAAAAGGTCTAACGGTGAGTTTCGACTAGAAAACACGGTTATGTTGAAAGACGAACATGGAAAAGAACTGGAGCATAAAAATGCCTCGATCCGCATGCGCGGCAACCATTTGTTTTTGATGAATAGTAAAGGAATTTATCACGCAGAAGTTTCTTTGGATTCGGTTATTGAGGTTGAGGAGTGAGTTTGTAAGGTTGGGTGTAGAGTTCCTCAGGTGACCCGCGACTTTCGTGAGGTTCTCGGGCAAGTTCGCAAGTTCCGTCCGCGGATTCGTCAGCTTGCGCAAAAGTTTGTGAGTTTAGTGTAAATAGACCCACCCCAGTGCACGCAATGTTTCGCTCGCCGAATGAAACAAAATATACGTCCCCGTGATTCAAAAACACCCGCTCAACTACTCAGCGGGTGTCTTGTTTATGCTCAAAACTTGAATTCAAACTCCTCATCTTCTCCAGTCACCATGTCTTTCACCCGGTACTTGTTTTCACTCACTTCTTTTTCTCCAAGTACGACTACATATCTGATACTTTCTTTGTTTGCCCGCTCCATCGCTTTGCCGACTTTTTTGCGGCCGAATTCTGTTTCAACCCGCAAACCATTTTTCCTTAGGGCTCTGGCCAGTACGAGCGCTTCCTTCTCCGTGTTGAGAGGTATTAAGTAAAGATCCACTAATGGTGAGTTGCTCTCGTTTTTAGTCAACACGTTCAGTGCTGTACAAATGACATCTACTCCGAATGATAGTCCAACTGTGGGATATCGTGTTTCACTGCCCATCAGCCCGCCGATCGCATCATCGTAGCGGCCACCGCTGCCAATACTTGAACTTAATACCGAGTTGTCTTTTAAAAACACTTCATAAATGGTCCCTGTATAGATTTCAAGCCCTCTCGCTAAAAAGGGATTAAATAGACAGCGGTCATCTATTCCAAGCGCTGATAAATAGCCTTGAAGCTCCTCCAGCTCCTGAACACCTTCCAACGTCTGCTCATTTTTTTCAACGATTTCCGATTGAAAATACGTAAGTGATTTTGCTTCTGGGTTAGTCAATAAATCCTTTATTAATACAACTGCCTGATCAGGTATTTCTTTTTCTGTAAGCTCTTTTACCACATTCTCAACACCGATTTTCTCCACTTTATCAAGACTCAACACAACTGTTGTTACAAGTTTTTTCGGTACGCCAAAACCTTCGAGAACACCGCCGAGCAACTTGCGATTATTGTACTGAATCAAGATATCCAGCCCAAGCTTTTCAAAAACATCTGCTGCAAGAAGCATCAGTTCTGCTTCTGCTGCCTGAGATTTGATGCCGGTAATATCAATATCCGCTTGCGTAAACTCGCGATTTCGCCCTGTTTTAATCGGCCCGTCACGAAACACCTTGCCAATCTCATACCGCTTGAACGGCATCCGCAAAGCAGGATTCATCGCGATCACTTTACTAAAAGGAATCGTTAAGTCATAACGCAAAGCCAGATCCCTTTCACCGCGGTCACTCAGTCTATACATCTCCTTGAGAATCTCAGCACCTCCACCATACTTACTCGCCATAAGCGATGTATAGTTCAAAATCGGCGTCTCAAAAGGCTGGCAGCCATAGGCCTCACATGTCTCCTCAATGGTCTGCTTCACCCGGCGCTGGATCACCGCCTCATTTCCAACATAATCCTGTGTCCCTTTCACATTCTGATAATCCATCTTTTTCATGTTCATGCCTCCCTAAATAGTTGAAAATAAAAAGAACCCCACGAGAAACGGAAACACGTTTTCTCATGCGGTTCATGATAAATAGCCCTTCACAATGATCAAATTCTTAGATCAATAACGTGAAAGGCTAGTTGTGATGATGAAGATTCATACTGCAGATTTGAAATAGGCTATACATAAAATCATCTCCCTGATTGACAATATCATACATGGCGGAGGTGGGGATGTAAATGGTGAATTATATTTTTGTGTTTTTAAAGTTTGTGAAGTTGGATATAGAGTTCGTCAGGTTACCCGCGACTTTCGTGAGGTTCTCGGGCAAGTTCGTGAGTTCCGTCCGCGAATTCGTCAGCTTGCGCGAAAGTTTGTGAGTTTAGTGTAAATAGACCCACCCCAGTGCACGCAATGTTTCGCTCTCCGAATGAAACAAAATATACGTCCCCGTGTTTCACGTGACTCAAAAAATATTTACAAACAATTAATAATAAACAAACACTTATATAAGCAACTCCTTTATACTAGTGGAGTACTAATTGATAAGGAGCTGTGATGATGAGGAAGTATTTGAGTCGGTCGTTAATTGTTGTGCTGGTCATGTCGTTTTTTGTTCCTGGTTATGTAAGTGAAGAGAGCGTTCAGGCGGTTACTCCGAATGACGTGGTCATCAGTGAGGTTGCGTGGATGGGTACGACGTACAGTTATTCGGATGAGTGGATGGAGCTTTCGAATTCTACATCGGAGAGTGTTGATGTAACAGGCTGGACTTTAGCTGCACAGGATGGTTCGCCTTCTATTACGTTGGAGGGGCAAATTCCTGCTAATGGGTCTTATCTGATGGAGAAGACCGATGATGTTGCGGTTCCTGGTGTGGCTGCTGATTTAGTGTACAGCGGTTCGCTCGGTAATACGGGTGAAGTATTGGAGCTGCGTGATGCCGGGGGTGTGTTAATCGATTCGGTTGATGCCTGGTACGGTGGTGATAATACATCTAAAGCCACAATGGAAAGAGTGGATCTTTCAGGTTCAGGCACGGTTGCTGAAAGCTGGAGCACTGCAACAGCAGCCTATGATGGCGGCTATGGCACGCCTGCTAACAGTACAACAGTTAATAATGGCGGTTCGACGGGAAGCAATGTCTGTGGTGACACAACAGAGCATTTGAATAATGTTTCAGAGCAATTATATGCGATTAATGTTTACTTTAATAAATGTGCGCTATCTGAATATGCGACTTCTGGAAATGCGGCAAATCATAATGTGAATCTTGAAGACCGTTTAATTGAGCGATTGAATGAGGCTACCACAAGTATTGATTTTGCCACGTATGAAATTAATTTACCACGTGTGGTTGATACGCTGATCAACAAGGCGGCTGAAGGGATAGATGTGCGTGTGATCGCTGATGCGAAGGATGCGGCAGATCCTCATTATGCAGATCGCTTTACAGTGATGCGATTATACATAGAGAAAATGGTGCGTGGCCGGGATGGTACGCTTGGCACCGGAGATGATATTCAGGTTTTTTCTGATTCTGCTATGCTCGCAGTAGAGGATGCGGCATTGCGAACATCGTATGGATTGCCTGCAGAACCAAGTGACTTTGAGTATGGCACTTATACGATTGGAAGTACGGACTATACAGGATATTTATTTGTGGACGCTGAGCAAAAAACAGATGGTACTTACTATTCTCCAGGTGTTCAAATGCACAACAAGTTTGCCGTTGTGGATGATAAATGGGTATTTACCGGCAGCTGGAACTTTACTGTAACAGGGCTTTACGGTTCAGAGGAAAATATGGCAAACGGCGTACTTGGCGGAAATCAGCAGCACGTTGTAGAGCTCCATGCACCTGAAGTGGCAAATGCCTATGAAACGGAATTTAACGAAATGTGGGGCAGCAATACGCTGATCCCGGATGCAATGATTTCTAATTTCGGTACCGGAAAAACAGACAATACCCAGCATATCTTTGATGTAGGCGGCAAAATGGTAGAGGTTTATTTCTCTACAGGTGATGATGCACTGGGCCGTATGAGAGAGCTGGTTAAAAATGAAGCAGATCTCAATGCTTATTTCACCATCTTTGCCTGGAGCGATCAGGGTCTTGTCGACGAGCTGAAACATAAATATGAAGGCTCCTACAATGATCTCGAGGGCACGCTTACCGGTTTTGATGTAAAAGGGCTGTTTGACTACAGCTTCTGGAACCAGTGGTGGAGTGCAAGCGTGGATATGACCGGCCGCACAGCCAGTCAGACAAGCGTCGATAATCCAAATACACGCTGGGCAAACCCTGCACCGGTTTATAAAGCAAACGAAGACCGTAAACTTCACAGCAAAACCATGATCATCGATGCGGACACTACGAGTGACCCGACAGTCGTGGTCGGATCAACAAACTGGAGCAACAACGGCAACAACGTAAATGACGAAAACATGCTCATCATTCATGACACTAACATCGTCAACCAATTCGTTCAGGAATTCAATGCACGCTACCTGAATGCGGGCGGAACAATAAACTGATACAAAAAACGCAAATGCTGCATCATTCGGTCTACGGATGAGAGGCATTTGCGTTTTTGGTGTGGGTAGGGTTTATGAGGTCAGGGTTGGAATTCGTCAGTTTAACCGCGACTTTTGTGAGGTTAGAAGGCAAGTTCGTGAGCTCCGTCCGCGGATTCGTGAGCTTGCGGGAAAGTTTGTGAGTTTAGTGTAAATAGGCCTAAGCCTCCCCGGACAGATATGGTGCCGCTGACCAATGTGAGTTTCCCAAGGAAATTCGTGAGTTTAGCCGCGACTTTTGTAAGGTTCTCAGGCAAGTTCGTGAGCTCCGTCCGCGGATTCGTCAGTTTGCAAGAAAGTTTGTGAGTTTAGTGTAAATAGGCCTACGCCTCCCCGGACTGAAATGGTGCCGCTGACCAACGTGAGTTTCCCAAGGAAATTCGTCAGTTTAGCCGCGACTTTCGTGAGGTTCTCAGGCAAGTTCGTGAGTTCCGTCCGCGGATTCGTGAGCTTGCGGGAAAGTTTGTGAGTTTAGTGTAAATAGGCCTACGCCTCCCCGGCCTGAGATGGTGTGCTGACCATCGTGAATTTCCCAAGGAAATTCGTCAGTTTAGCCGCGACTTTCGTGAGGTTCTCAGGCAAGTTCGTGAGTTCCGTCCGCGGATTCGTCAGTTTGCGGGAAAATTTGTGAGTTTAGTGTAATAAGACCTACACCACAACACTGTTTTCAAAGCAATCTCGTACCCGCATTTCAAGGGATATTAGTTGTACAAATTCTTTATCCACCGTATGCTCATTATAGAGGGTGTATTTGTCTGGAGAGTAAGAACACCTCTACTCAAAAGGAGGATGCTTAAATGTTTAAAAAGATCATGAAAGGCATTTCGAAAGAGTTGAGTAAGCGGGGAAGCAGCAGTGGGCGCAGAAGATCTTATCGTCACGGCTCAAGCAGCGGAAAAAGACGCAAGTATTACGGAAGCAGCAGTAGCAGCCGCCGAGGCCGCAATCCTATGTATGGCTCACACCATTACAAAAAGAAAAGACACTACTCAAGCAGCTGATTGACAGACTGAAGACTCCGTTTATGACGGAGTCTTTTTAGTGGGCTGGCTGATTAGATTATCTATATCTTCAAGAACCTCTTCACAATGGTAGTAAGGACGTTCAATCTTCAACAGCCGTTTCAGCAGCAGTGTGGTCTGTGGATGCAGGCGGAGCTCCTCGGTCCATGGCTGGTTTCTCTTCGTGTCCCCCTCATAAGACGAGTAAAGCAGAAATAGCAGGAAATCACCCAGATCAAAAAAGTCATCCTGTGCGAGCAGTTCGCACTCTTTCAGATCTCCGTCTCTAAGCGTATTCGCCAGACCGAAATCGATCAGGTGGACCTCTTCCCCATGAAGCAGCACATTTGGAATCCTGATGTCCCCATGAAAAATGCCATTCTGATGGATATAACAAACGATTTCCGTCAGCTTTTTCAAAAGCGCCAGACATTCCTTCTCTGAATATTGCTGTCCTGACGCAAACAATGTGTCCTCCACATTTTTGCCCTCAACAAACTCCATGGAAAAGAATACTTCCTCGCCATGGGAGAACGCCTCTATAAAAGCCGGAATGCCAGGATGATTCAGCTGTTGAAGAATCTCCGTCTCTTTTGCGTAATTCTCTATATTTTCCTTCCGCTTGCTTTTTCGCATCTGCTTCACAACGCATTTATTGTCCGTGTTCAAATCCTCACACAAATAAATGATCCCATAACTCCCATTCTGCAACACTTTCTCAATTTGATACCGCCCCGCCAGAATCTCATTGACCGAATATCGACGGTCCATGATCCGCTGCCGCACCCTTTTAACCAACCAATGTACAGCTTCCATACGCACCTCTGAGTTTTGTTTGTTTTTATCATATCAAATTGGGGTGGTGGGATGAATTCGTGAGGTTAGCGGGAGAGTTTGTGAGGTTCGGCGGCAGATTCGTGAGTTGCGTGTGCGAGTTCGTAAGCTTGCGGGAAAGTTTGTGAGTTTAGTGTAAAAGGACCTACGTCGCCACGGCTTCCTCTCAAGAAAAATGGTTCCCTTGATCAACGTGAGCTCACGATGGAAATTCGTCAGGTGAGACGCGAAGTTTGTGAGGTTAAAGACCAAGTTCGTCAGCTGCGGCCGCGTATTCGTGAGGTTACAGCCGGAGTTTGTGAGTTTAGTGAAAAAAGTCCCGAACAGTATGTTGGTTGAATTTCGTTCTTCGAATGATACATGATCTCCGTCCCCGCGTTTCTTTTTCGTCCCACGAATGATTCAAAATATACGTCCCCACGCCTCACGCATAACCCTTATAATAGAATCAAGATTTACATCGAAAGGAGAACCATCATTGAATGCATTACCGACTGAAGAGGAAATTAGACAGACGGCGGAGCTGCTGGTACATACATATGGCGTGAAAATGAATAGCCTGATGAAGCTGATGGGCAGAGAGCGGTATAAGGAGCTGGTTCGCGTGTTCAGGGATTTGCGTGAGCCGGCGGCGGATGAGGTCCGGATTGCGCAGATGTTGATTGTGGAGAAGGGACCGTATTTATTTGCGGGCAGCAGTGAGGAGGTTCGCGATTTGCGGATTCATTTGCTGCGACAGCTTTCTGAGGAGAGGTTGATGGCGCTTTATGAGCGGAATAAGGTGCAGGGGAAGGCGATTACGTCTCCGACTTATATGCGCACGGCGCTTGCGAAAAAGAAGTGGCTCATTGGTGGCAGATGGGCACGTGATTTTGTGACGGCATTTGATTTTCCACTTGTGTTCTCAGGCATTTCGATTCCAAAGGATCACAGCACGGATGCGATTCAGGATATTGAGCCGAGGCGTGCGGTTCCGAAGCTTGTGGAGTACCAGGTTGGCTTAAAAAGCCGGATGCTGGAGGTTTTGAATAAGGAACAGGATAAAACCCGATGTGTTGTGACGCTGCCAACCGGGGGCGGGAAGACGCGTGTTGCGGTTGAGAGCTTTATTGACTGGATGCAGCCACGGTTTGAGCAGGGTAAATATATGCTGTGGATCGCGCAGGGCGAGGAGCTTTGCGAGCAGGCGATTTCCTGTATCAGCGAAATGTGGCAGGAGCGCGAATTCCCTGAAGCACTGAGGATTTACCGCTTTTTTGGCGGTAAGAAGTTTGAGGTGGAGGATATGATTGGCGGTGCGGTGATCGCGAGTATCCAGCAGCTTTATTCCCGGATCCAGAGCGGGGATGAGGCGCTTGAGGAGATTCTGGCAAACTGCGGCGCGATGATTATTGATGAAGCCCACCATGCTACGGCAAAAAGCTATCGTGCATTGTTTGACAGAGCAAGGGAGCTTGCGGGAGATGACCTGTTTCCGATTTGCGGTCTCACTGCCACTCCGGGCCGCAGCAACGACGAAACGATGAAGCTTGTCGATCAGTTCGATGCCTATCTCATCCATCCTTCATTCCCGGATATGAAGGAGTATAACGATCATCCGCTTCGCTATTTTAGGAAAGAGGGTTATTTAGCGGAGCCGGTTTTCATCCTGCATGAGGACGGGGTGGAAACCGAGGTGACAGATGATCTGTTCAATCAGGACGACCACGATCTCAGCTCGGAATTTCTGCAGATACTTGCTGCTGATCAAACTCGTAACCTGCAAATCATCAACTATATGAAATCGATTCCGGAAGGCTCGTCATCATTAGTGTATGCCTGCACCGTTCAGCATGCCGAGTTTCTGGCGATGACGATGAACGCCATCGGCCGTAAATCTGCGGTCATTTCGGCAGACACACCAAAGCCGATCCGCCGCATGCACATCAGCGCATTTAAAAAAGGGGACATCGAATTTCTCTTTAACTATGGCGTTCTGACCACGGGTTTTGACGCGCCGAGAACCGATCATCTCATCATCTGCCGGCCAACCTCAAGCATCATTCTCTATGAACAAATGGTCGGCCGTGGCCTGCGTGGGCACCGCTTCGGCGGCACCGAAACGTGTAAAATCATCGACTTCTCAACCAACATCCGCCGCCACGGCGAACCGCTGGCATACGCGAGATTTTTGAAGGAGTGGGATGTGAAGGTAGTAGGTGGAAGGGAGCTTGTGAGGTAGAGGGGCTGTGGGGTTTGTGAGGTTGTGTGGTGGATTCGTGAGGTGAGCGGGAGAGTTTGTGAGGTTAGGCGGCCGGTTCGTGAGGTTAACGTGAAAGTTTGTGAGCTTGCGCAGGAATTCGTGAGTTTAGTGTAAAAGGACCTACTACCGCCCACGGCCGCTCTGACTCCCGAATCCAATGTGAGCTCACGATGGAAATTCGTCAGTTTACCCGCGAAGTTTGTGAGGTTAAAGCCAAAGTTCGTCAGCTTCCCCCGCGGATTCGTCAGTTTACAGCTAAAGTTTGTGAGGTTAGTGAAAATAGACCTGCACTTCGCAGAGTATTTCGTTTGTCGAATGATTCAAAATATACGTCCCCATGCTTCATTTAACTAAAAAAGGAGTTGTTCATAATGAACCCGCTATTAGTAGCAGCTGAACTGCATAAATTTATTCATTCTCTCGGGCGGATGAGGACAAACCTCCCGGAGAAATCATTCAATATTGGTTACAAGCCTTTTTCTTTTATGGGGCAGCAGAGCAAATTCGTGTCAATCATCGGGGATAAAAATTATCAGTGCGTGATCATTCACGTTGACCCGGGAAAGCCGTCGTCGACAAAGGGGATCAGCATTCAGGAGGAACTGCACCAAATCTTTCGTTTTAATATTGATGAAATGCGGAAATTTAAGCGTAAAAGCCACGAGGTCTATATTCCTTTTGAGGTGATTTCAACGAAGGAAAGAATGGAAGTCTTAAAGGGATTATTCGGAAAATGTATGAGGACATTAAAGGGTCAGGGTTATGAGTGATGATTCTGATTCCAAAGGTTGTAGTTCAAATTCGCCAGGTTACCCGCGAAGTTTGTGGGGTTAAAGCCCAAGTTCGTAAGTTTACACCGCGGATTCGTGAGCATACAGCGGAAGTTCGTCATTTCAGTGAAATTAGACTTACGTTTTACGGATGTATTTCGTTTAACGAATGATTCAAAATATACGTCCCCAAAAACCAAGAAAGAGAAGAGCCGCAACCAGCTCTTCTCTTTCTTATCATCAGGAAACCGAAAATCCTTCTTCTTCCTTCACACCGTTTTTCTCTGTGAATTCATCTAGCAGTGCGCGTACGTCATCTGTGGATTCTGTTTCCATCAGGCGGTTGCGCAGCTCGCCGGCACCGCGGAATCCGCGTACGTAAATTTTGAAGAAGCGTCGAAGCGGCTTGAATGCGCGCGGCTCGAGTTCTTCATTATATTTGTCGTGCAGATCCAGCTGCAGGCGAAGCAGATCAAGCAATTCTTCACTTGAATGCTCTTTCTTTTCCTTTTCAAAGGCAAATGGATTATGGAAAATGCCGCGGCCGATCATGACACCGTCAATGCCATACTTTTCAGCAAGCTCAAGACCCATTTGGCGGTCTTCGATATCCCCGTTGATGGTCAGAAGTGTGTGTGGAGCAATCTCATCACGCAGCTTCTTGATCTCAGGAATGAGCTCCCAGTGTGCGGGCACGTTACTCATTTCTTTTTTCGTGCGAAGGTGGATCGACAGGTTGGCAATATCCTGCTCGAGAATATGCTTCAGCCAGTCATGCCACTCATCAACAGACGTGTAGCCGAGGCGCGTCTTCACGCTGACAGGCAGTCCGCCCGCTTTTGCCGCCTCAATAATCTCAGCAGCCGTATCAGGACGACGGATCAGGCCGGAGCCCTTGCCGTTCGCCGCAACGTTCTGCACAGGACACCCCATATTAATATCCACACCGCGGAAGCCCATCTCCGCCATCCCGATACTCATCTGGCGGAAATACTCAGGCTTATCGCCCCAGATATGCGCAACCATCGGCTGTTCATCCTCTGTAAACGTCAAACGGCCCTTCACACTATCCTTACCACGCGGATGACAATAGCTCTCCGAATTCGTAAACTCCGTAAAAAACACATCAGGCCGTGCCGCCTCACTCACCACATGACGGAACACCACATCCGTCACAGCCTCCATCGGTGCAAGCACAAAAAACGGCTTCGGCAGCTCAAGCCAAAAATTATCCTTCATATCTATCTGAACCCTTTCCTTAAGGGAAATCACTTCCCGGAATCTATATACCGTAGACCTGGGCCTACACAAAAACGCAGACAGGGACAAATCCCCCTCTACATCACCATGACAAAAGCAGACTTCAATCAGTATATACTTTACTGCGATCTGGGGAAAAGTGCAAGGGAGTGAATCGGATAAAGGAGTGGTTGGGCATGAAAATACAGGCAGGAAAAAGATTCATTTATTCTGCAAAACAAAACAGCGGTGCAACGGTGCACTGCTGTTTTATTTTGGTTTTTAATCAGTGCTCCTGAGGAATGGTCTGGAGCTGATGTGGTCAGTTGACTAGTTTTTGAGTTGTTTTTTTAACAGGTGGATTTCTTTATCGTGGATCATGTATTTGTGCATCAGGTAGTCGTGGTTTAGATTATTTTCGTCCTGCTTGTCCGCAATAAGCTTCAGCATAGACATGATCTCTCTTTGGCGCTCATTTTCCATGTGCTCGAGCTGACCTCTGATTTCTACGAATTGGACATCGAATTGATCCAGCCTTGCATCAATCCCATCTAATCGGTGATCGATTCCATCTAACCGCTGATCGATTTGCCGGAAACGGGTATCGATCTTTTTAAACTGACCGTCAATCTGTTGGAAACGGCTATCGATCTTTTCAAACTGCCCATCAATCTGCTGAAAGCGGTCATCAATCTTTTCAAACTGCCCATCAATTTTTTCAAACCGCTCATCCATCGTCTTCTGAAGCCCGGCAATTGCCTTCAGGATTTCATTCTCCATTTTCTCACCTCCTCAATATTGTTCTATTATAAAATGCCGAATTGAATATGTATAGTCGGGGAAAAGTTAGTAGCAAGACAGACCCCACGCCACAGTAGAACTGGGATCAAGCCCTGTTCTACTGTAGCATGAAAGGTTTACATTCCACGTGCAGGAGCGTGGTATTTGCGGCCTGTACGGGCGACTTTGTTCCAGTCTTTGTTGAAGAAGTAGGAGATGCTGCCATGCATGACCGGGTACATGAGAGCGAAGCGGAAGATGAGAATATCGAATAGAATCGTTCCTATAAGCTCGGTAAGCTCCTGTTTGTTCAGGTGATATCCATAGCTTCGGCTCATGAAAATGGCGGACAGGTTATAAATAATGGCAAAGCAAATATAAAACAGATAGAAGGTGAGATAGTGATACAGGTCTCCATTTTCAAAAAAGATCAGGTCGGTCAGGATCAGTCCAGTGACCAGGTACGTTGACACGGTTCCGACTAAAAATGACTCGATAATAAAAAACAGGGATAGCGGCTTGGTCAAAATCGTTTTGGCGAAGAAGCTCCGGAAATGGATCAGGCAGTCTATAAATGCTTTTTGCCATCGGATCCGCTGTTTGAAGAAGTCACGCCAGTTTTCAGGCAGCTCTGTAAAGCAGACGGATTCCGGAATGAATACAATTTTTTGATCTTTCCTATTTGAAATGGCCTGGTGAATCCGCAGTGTGATGTCAATATCCTCGCCGATTGTTGATCGATAGCCGCCGACACTGATGAGCATATCCTTTCTGAAAATGCCAAAAGCACCGGAAATGATCGATAGGGACTGCAAGCGGGACAGTGAGATTTTTGAAATATAAAACCCTTTGAGAAAATCGAGCATCTGGGCTCTGATTAAAAGATTTGCAGCTTTAATAGATAGCGGGGTGCGAGCTTTTTGAGATCGTGTTTGCAGCACGTGAACCATTCCGCCGGCTGCGACGACTTCAGGCTGTTGAAATTTTGCATTGACGACAGGCAGAGCCTCCTCTGATAAAAGGGTATCTGCATCGAGTGTAATAATCAGTTCTTTACTGGCATATTCAATCCCGGTATTCAGTGCATCCGCTTTTCCGCCATTCACCTTATCAATCACGTAAAAGTTTGGATAAATAGACGACTGGTAACAGCCGGTTACTTTTTTATGCGTCAGGTTGTTTGCCCGGGTGATCGAAACAGGTTCCAATTTTAAAAAATCTATTAAGCGCTCCATCGTATCATCACTGGAGCCATCATTTATATAGATAACCTCGTAGGAAGAATAGGGCAGTGAGTTCATGCTTTGCACCGAGGTGTCGATAAACGCCTGCTCATTAAAGCATGGAATCAGAATGCTGATGCCGTGTTCCTTTTCAGGTTTATGGTTTAATGTTACAGCCTCTCCGCTGCGTCGAAATGAGGGGAGACAATTGATTAAATGTAAAACTGGAAATAAGATACACAATACAAATAAAGCGTTCACAAAAAGATCCATCAATATCCTCCCAATCAATGAAATTCGAATTTACACAATTATTTATCCTACGGACTTTTACATAACTCGTATATACGACAAGCTGATCAAATCTTCTGAAGAAATCGGGAAATAAATACTGTACGTCTGGGAGTGAAGACCGTCCTTACACAGAGGCGAATCTGCCCCCTTGTGTTTCTGTCAAATCTATGTAAAGATAGGTTTTGTGACAGATGTAAAGACACATGTAATTAAAGGGGGTCTTCATCATAAAATGTGAGGATGTTCTCATCATCGGCAGTGGGGTTGCTGCGCTACAGCTGGCGACCATGATTGATACGGAATTAAATGTGAAGATAATCACAAAGTCATCACTTCGAAAGAGTAATTCTTATTTAGCGCAGGGTGGGATTGCGGCGGCTGTTGGGCCGGGTGATTCTCCCGAAAAGCATTATATAGACACGCTTGAAGCGGGAGCCTTTCATTCTGATGAGGCTGCAGCCCGTGAGATTGTCCAGGAAGCATCTGATTTGATTTCAGGTCTTGGCCCTATTTTTGATCGTGATGGGGAAGGGCACCTGCAGCTTGGTCTTGAAGGCGCACACACTGAAAAAAGGATTGTTCATAGCGGCGGTGATGCGACGGGTCAGCATGTGATAGAAGCGCTGCTTGCCAAACTGACCCCTCATGTACAAATAGAAGAAAATATTTTTGCTTATGAGCTGCTGATGGATCACGATCAAAACCGCTGTATTGGTGTAAAAGGTAAATCGGCGGACGGAAGCATCCGGCACTGTTTCGCCCGTCACACGATCATCGCAACAGGCGGCTGCGGTCAGCTGTATTCCTTTACCTCCAACGCTCAAACGGTGACAGGTGACGGGATTGCGGTGGCGTATCTTGCTGGCGCGGCGGTCGCGGATATGGAATTTGTGCAGTTCCACCCAACCCTCCTTTATCAAAATGGGATGGCAAAAGGGCTCGTATCTGAGGCGGTCAGAGGGGCGGGTGCGGTACTCGTGACAGAAGACGGCACGCCGGTGATGCGCGGTATTCATCCGCTTGAGGATCTGGCACCGCGCCATATTGTGTCACAGACGATGTTTGATCTGATTCAAAGTGGTCAGCATGTCTACCTGGATATCAGCAAAATTGATCAGTTCGAAAAGCGATTTCCGTCCATAACGGCACTGTGTGCAAAAAATGGGATTAGCATTTCAGACGGAAGGATTCCGGTTGCGCCAGGCAGTCATTTTTTAATGGGCGGGATTAAGACGGATCTGAAAGGACAGACCACCGTTGCGGGATTGTATGCCATTGGGGAGGCAGCCTGCACCGGCTTTCACGGAGCAAACCGCCTCGCCAGCAATTCTCTTTTAGAGGGGCTGTTTCAGGGTAAACGTCTTGCAGAATGGATTAATAATCATGACGATCAAACGTCAATTACACCGGATCTGAAACGCACCAGCATATATAAAAAGCTTCCGGTGCCGGACATTCAAACACTGCAGGCAAGCATGATGGCAAACGTCGGCATCGTCCGGTCAAAAGAAGGGTTAACGAGGCAAAAGCAGTGGTTTGATTCATTTCAGCTAAATGAAGTTCGTGACCTGGACGCATATACCATTTCTGAGCTCACCGGGTTTTTGATGGGCGTGACGGCTTCGCTGATCACAAAGGCTGCGCTGAAAAGGACGGAGAGCCGGGGTGGGCATTTCAGAGCGGATTTTCCGTTTGAGGATGATCAGCATTGGCTGAAGAAAACGATCGTTCAGACGAACAAAGGGGAAGTGAGGGTAAAAGATGAACGCATTAAAGCTGCGATCAAGCATTGAGCAATTTTTGATAGAGGATATTGGTGAGCAGGATCTGACCACGGATCTGATTTTTACCGATGGCACTGAGGGAGAAATCGTCTTTTTAGCAAAAGAAGCAGGAATTTTCTGCGGAGAGGACATCATTCGCACAGGTTTTGCGCTTTTACAGCCGGATGTTCAGGTCGAGCTGTTTGTAGAAGATGGGGATTCGATTTCAGTCGGACAGCGTTTAGCTGTGGTTTCAGGTCAGATTTCCACGCTTTTAAAAGGGGAGCGGGTGGTGTTGAATCTGGTTCAACGGATGAGCGGGATTGCAACGCTGACCAGAAAAGCCGTTGAAACGCTTGGTGATACGGAGACGAGAATTTGCGATACGAGAAAAACAACGCCGGGACTTCGGATGATTGAGAAGTATGCGGTCCGCTGCGGTGGCGGCTTCAATCATCGCTACGGACTGTATGACGGCGTAATGATCAAGGATAATCATATTTCATTTGCAGGCTCGATTACTGAAGCTGTTGAGCGGGTCCGGAAAAGTGCCGGGCATATGGTCAAAATGGAGGTTGAAACAGAAGCGCGTACGCAGGTGCTTGAAGCAGTAGAGGCAGGAGCGGATGTGATCATGTTTGATAACCGCACGCCAGATGAAATCATTGAGCTGAAAAAACTCGTGCCGGATCACATTGTGACGGAGGCTTCAGGGGGTATCACGCTTGAGAATCTGGCAGCCTACCGCGATTGCGGCGTTCACTACATTTCGCTTGGATTTTTAACACATTCATATAAAGCGCTGGATATCAGTGTGAAAGTCACTGCTGACGCTGAAAAGGGGATTTTGATATGACAACAACCGTAACGAAAAACCGTCTGATTGAGGAAATTCAGGAGTGGAAGGAAAAGCGCAATGCGATCATTCTGGCGCATAATTACGAGATTCCGGAGGTGCAGGATATCGCGGACGTGCTGGGAGATTCACTCATGCTTGCCCGCGCAGCTGCTGAGACGACGGCCGATGTCATCGTATTTTGCGGGGTCCATTTTATGGCGGAAACCGCAGCTGTGTTAAATCCGGAGAAGACTGTCCTGTTACCTGATCTCGAGGCGGGCTGCTCACTGGCAGATTCCATTACAGCCGATCAGCTCCGCGACTGGAAAGCAGAGCATCCTGAGGCGGTCGTTGTGGCATACGTGAACACGACAGCTGAGGTGAAAGCGTTAAGCGATTACTGCTGCACATCTTCAAATGCGGTCGCGATCGTCAACTCCATTCCTGCGGATCAGGAGATTCTGTTTTTACCGGATATGTTCCTTGGTGCATTTGTTCAAAAAGAAACGGGCCGTGAGAACATGCATATTTGGATGGGCGAATGCCACGTGCACGCAGGGATCCGTCCGGAGCAGGTAGAAGATGTCATGACCAAGCACCCTGACGCTGAATTGCTCGTCCATCCTGAGTGCGGCTGCTCCACATCAAGCATGTACCTGACTGCTGAAGGCGTTCTGCCGCAGGAAAAGACGCACATTTTGTCGACAGGCCATATGCTCAAACACGCAGAAAACGCAGCGGCAGACGAATTTATTGTTGCAACTGAAGTCGGCATTATCCACCAGATGCAAAAGAAAAATCCGGAAAAACGCTTCATCGCAGCCAATGCCGAAGCCATCTGCCCATTCATGAAAATGATCACCCTCGAAAAAGTCCTGGCAGCCCTCAAAGAAAACCAGCACGTGATTACCGTGCCGGAAGCAACCGCTAACAAGGCAAAACGCGCGATTGAGCGGATGATTGCGATTGGGTGAAGGTAGACATGGGTCTGTACCTGACTCTGTCCAGCTCTAAACATACGGAGGTTCATAGAATTTTGATCGTTGTTCGGAAAATATTAGCGGTGGTTCATGGAATGTTGGGGATGGTTCACAAAATAAGAGAGACGGTTCACAAGATTTCAGGCAACTTTCCAAGGATTGTGTCATTTGACCTATGAGCGTAGAGGAGGGTCTGTCCCAGGAGCTACGGTAGACTTGGGGAAAGACCCATGTCTACATAAAAAAAGCAGAGCTGGATTGCTGGCTCGGCTTTTTTGTAATTGGTCATATTGATATACTAAAAAAGATGAATTTTCTAAAAAATGGAGGCGAAACATTTGGAATTCATTTTTCTTCTGTTCATTGTGCCCTTACTCGGTGTGCTCTGGGTAATAAATTTATTTATGTTTATAAAGAAAATACACGCTAAAAAAAGCACTCATAATCAAACCGTATTAGGCATTGCTCTGACCTTTGGTTTTATATTTGCACAGATGTATAGTTTTCTCATGTTGTTAGGGTAAGTGTAGATTTCAGGGACAGATCCCAAGTCTACGCAGTGATCCAGCCATAATCCGTTATAGGTGGTGTCTATAATCATGAAAGACCGATTTTACCTCAACGATCAACGTTTTCCGGAAGCCAGAGAGACGATCATGCATATCCTCTGGATGTATCATGATATGGCCAGAAGCTACGGTGGGTTTGGCCATAACATTGACTTCGAACCTGTAGACTATGAAAAGTTCTTATTTGCAACCGTCATGTCTGAAAAAGATGAAGTGATTTACGGAAAAGAGGCGGAGCTCTTGCACCAGGGCTCGATCATTGCACTAGGCTGCGAGGTTGTGAATTTGTTAGATGAAGAACAAAGAAATCCAAAGATTTATGACTTCATTGATCAAACGCTCAACATGCCCGAACTTGATCATCACAAAAATGATCAAGCTTTTCTACAGGCCATGAAGGACGCCTTTGATGAGGAAACGGATGCTGCATGGGAAAGGTTACCCAAAGGCGCGATTCTCAACCAACACCTAAAGGATGTTTATGAAAAATATGTATTAGGTTACTACTTAAACAGAGTGAATGAGGTCCGATTACGGTAGACCGGAGGGACAGACCCCAACTCTACGCAAAAAAACAGAGCCAAACCGGCTCTGTTTTTTATAAATTTTAATGCCTCACATCCCACTTCGCACACTTTCTTGGTGAGAAGAAGCTGTTGCGGCGTCTTCTTGTGGCCATGCGCTGTTCGCACATGGTGTTGGCGGCTTCGATGGTGGTGATGTTTCTTTCGTCTGCCTGGGCGAAGATTTCAAGCAGGGAGTGATAGATGGCTTTTGTTTTTTTCAGGACGCGTTCTTTGTTTGGCGTGTAGAGCTCATCGGTTACCTGAATAATGCCGCCGCTGTTGACGATATAATCCGGTGCGTAGAGAATGCCTTTTTCTTTTAACGTCACAGCAAGCGACTCGTGTAAAAGCTGGTTGTTGGCAGCTCCTGTGATGGCCTTGACCTTTAGCTGTTCAGTCGTCTGCTCATTGATGATGCCGCCAATGGCACATGGGACAAAGATGTCAGCCGGTACGCTGTAAATGTCGTCTCCCTGAACCGGAATCACGCTTCTGCCCATCAGCTCACCTTTTTGTACAAGCGCGTTGATCATATCAGGATTAATATCTGTCACATACAAATTCGCACCTTCCTTTAATAAATGCTCAGCGACTTTGAATCCAACTTTACCAAGCCCCTGAATGGAGAATGTTTTTTCAAGAAGGTTTTCTGTACCGTATAAAGTCTTCGAAACCGCTTTGATCCCATACAGGACGCCAAGCGCAGTCGGAATCGACGTTTCACCGCCACCGCCATATTCCTCCGGCAGCCCGGCGATACAGTTCGTCTCTTTGTGCGAGTGCACAAAGTCCTCAAGCACCGTTCCCATATCCGTCCCTGTGTAAAAGCGGCCGTTCAGCGACTCAACAAACTGACCGTATGCCCGGAACAGCTCAGGCGTTTTATCCTTCGATGGATCCCCGATAATCACACCTTTTCCGCCCCCAAAATCAACGTCAGCAGCTGCACACTTATATGTCATTCCTTTAGAAAGCTTCAGCACGTCCTCAAGCGCTTCCTCAGTCGTCTCATAATTTCTCATCCTCGTCCCGCCAATCGCCGGTCCAAGTGTTGTGTTATGTATCGCAATAATCGCCCGCAGGCCCGTTTCCGGATCATTACAAAATACGACCTGCTCGTGCTCCTGCATTAACTCAAAAAGATCTGCTGACATCGCAGTCTTTGTCTCAGCCTTTGTCATCATCTTCATCCCATCTTACCCCCGCTTGTAAATTAATATGCCAGTAAAATAAAGCGCTTACATTTTATTGCGTCGAAACCGATTGTCCAAGCTTATCCATAATCGCAGGAAAAAGCTGATCTACTTGATCACAAAACACACCCTTACCATCTACAATCGCAAAAGGCTGAACAATACACTGACCACAAAAATTCAAGCAAAGCCGCTCCACCACTTCCGTATCAGCTAACTCCCTCACACGCTGCTTTGTCTCCCCAAGCTCACCTTTAAAATTATTCGGGCAAAACTTCACCATATGCGTCACGCCACACAACCTCCCATCGATAATCACACTGCTTGCAGTGATTATAAAGACGCCACAAACGCGATCGCAAGGATCGAGGTCAAAGCACTACCGCATGATCGTGATAAAGGATTTTTTTATGACCATTGATCAACTACAAAAAATTTCCAATCGCGGCAATTTTGATTTTCAAAGATAAGTGTCCGTTTATCAGATCAGAGTGCTGGACCTCACCCGACACTCCTGCGGCAGTGAAGCGACAGGTGAAACCGATGTGCGAAGCACAGTGGGTTCACCGCGCGGCCGCGGAAAGGGAGGGTGAGGTCCGGCACGATTGCCTTCAAACCTTCACCCTTCTATCAATTTCACGCGTTAAAGTAAGCGTTTGCAATGTGACATACTAAAGATTAAAATTTTTAAAAAGATTCTAAATTTTTTCTAGGAGGCCCTAAAAATGGCAAAAGACGTAACTGAATTAAACAACGAAACAATCAAAGACGTATTCCCGGTCGAAAGCTTTCATCACCTTGAGCTGTATGTCGGCAACGCCAAGCAATCTGCGTATTTTTTCTGTCATGCATTCGGTTTTGAAATTAAGGCTTACCGTGGTTTAGAGACGGGCAGCCGCGAGCGCGTATCATATGTGCTGGAGCAGGGCATGATCCGCCTTGTCATCACGGGTTCTTTAACTGACCAGACTGATATCGCGGCATTCGTTAAGCTGCACGGTGAAGGCACTAAAGATATTGGACTTAAGGTATCTAACGTGGACGAGGCTTATCACGGCGCGATTGAGCGTGGCGGCATTGCCAATCAGGAGCCCTGGACAGAAAGTGATGAAAACGGCACGGTTAAAAAAGCGATTATTGGTACATATGGAGATGTGGTACACACACTGATTGAAAATCAGGATTACAAGGGCAGCTTCCTTCCTGGCTACGAGCCTTATGAAGGTCCAGGGACGGCAAAGTCAATCGGTCTTGTCGGGATCGACCATGTTGTTGGAAATGTGGAGCGCATGGATGAGTGGACGAGCTATTATGAAAAAGTGTTTGGGTTTAACGTGCTGAAGCATTTTGATGATGAAAATATTTCAACGGAATATTCTGCTCTCATGTCAAAGGTGATGATGAACGGAACAGGCCGTATCAAGTTTCCAATCAATGAGCCGGCTGAAGGGAAACGCAAGTCTCAGATTCAGGAATACCTTGATTTCCATAACGGTCCAGGCGTTCAGCATTTAGCTGTGCTGACGAATGACATTATCTCCACGGTTCGTGCGCTGCGTGAAAATGGCGTGGAGTTTTTACAGACGCCATCCACGTATTATGAGGATCTTGTAGCACGCGTTGGTGACATTGATGAGGATGTGCAGAAGCTTCAGGAGCTGAATATTTTAGTGGACCGCGATGATGAGGGATATCTGCTGCAGATTTTCACAAAGCCGATTGTTGACCGCCCGACACTGTTTATTGAGATCATCCAGCGTAAAGGGGCGCGCGGCTTTGGCGAAGGGAATTTTAAAGCGCTTTTTGAGTCCATTGAACGTGAGCAGGAGCGTCGTGGAAACATTTAAGGCGCACATTCCGGCGGGGATACAGGCGTATTTATCGGGGCTAATCGATTATGCCGGACTGTTTCCACCGGCTCAGCTCTCTATGAATGATGCAGTTCGCAACTACGCTTCCTATCTTGCTGACAAAGATGCCTGGATGCTCGGCCGTTTTATTATTCCTGCAGTCAGGCTGAATGAGCTGCAGCCTTATCTCAAGCTGTTTACACAAAAACAAAGGCTGGACTGCTCGGTCATTGCCAGAAAAAGTCCGACGGATGCAGAGGTTCTTCCCTATTTCAAGGAAGATCTGCAAGTCATCCGGACCTTTCTGGCAAAGGCGGAGGGACAGGTGGCGGTGTCCATGATTGAGCTGCCTCTCCCAGCAACACCGGAGCCGTCGTTACTAAAAGAAATTGCGGAGCAATCAGCCAGTCTTGCGATCCGGACATTTCTTGAGCTTCCGGATGAATCAGCTGGAGAGCAGCGCCTTTTAAAAGCGCTTGATGCCATTGCTCATCACAATCGGACCCAGGACACAACACTTGGTTTTAAATTCCGGACAGGCGGCGTGACGGCAGCTGCTTTTCCGGAGCCAAAGCAGCTTGCATGGATCCTGAAAGCCTGCAGCGACAGGGGGGTTCCGCAAAAGTTCACGGCAGGCCTGCACCATCCGGTTCGTATGTATCGATCTGAGGTGCAAACGGAGATGCACGGCTTTTTAAATGTATTCACGGCTGCCATGCTGACGAGGGTTCATAATCTGGCACCTGAAACGATTACAGAGATCCTAAAAGATCAAAATTCCACAGACTTTACCTTATCCAAAACCGGAGCAGGTTGGCGGGAGCTAGGCATCTCAGTAGAAGAGATTAAAAAGTTGCGTAAAACAGCGTTCATTTCCTATGGCAGCTGCAGCTTTACCGAGCCGCTCGAGGATTTGCGTACGCTTGGACTGTTGAACGAATAGAAAGGACGGTCATCATGAGGTCATTTATTCAGGTAGATCCGTCTTCTCACTTTCCGATTCAGAATTTACCATATGGGGTTTTTAAGACTTCAAATGAAGGAGATCCCCGGATTGGTGTGGCGATTGGCGACTACATTCTGGATTTGTCAGTGCTTGAAGCGGAAGGTTTTTTCAGGCGTGCAGGGTTCAAAGAGGAGGCCGTCTTTAATCAGCCATCCCTCAATCGTTTTATGAGTCTTGGAAAACAGAATTGGACGCTAGTCAGAGAGGAGATTCAGCGGCTTTTACATGAGGATGAACCGGAGCTGAGAGATCATACTGAGCTGCGGGAAAAAGCAATCATTCCAATGAAAACAGCATCTTTATTACTCCCGGCTCAAATCGGGGACTACACCGATTTCTATGCATCAAAGGAGCATGCGACCAATGTGGGTACGATGTTTCGGGGGAAGGAAAATGCCCTGATGCCAAACTGGACGTCTTTACCTGTTGGATATCACGGTCGCGCAAGCTCTGTTGTGGTCAGCGGGACGGATGTGCGCAGGCCAAGAGGTCAGATGAAGCCACCAGGAGCGGATGCGCCGGTTTTTGGTCCGACCCGTCAGCTTGATCTTGAGCTTGAGATGGGCTGGTTTATTGGCCCGGGTAATGAGCAGGGTAAGCCGGTTGCGATGAAGGATGCGGAGGATCAGATTTTTGGACTTGTGCTCGTCAATGATTGGAGCGCACGGGATATTCAGGCGTGGGAATATCAGCCACTTGGTCCATTTTTAGCGAAAAGCTTTGCAACGTCTGTGTCACCGTGGGTCATTCCGCTTGAGGCGCTTGAGCCTTTTCGTAAGGAAGGTCCGATTCAGGATCCGGAGCCTCTTCCTTATTTGCAGAAAACAGGGGCTCAGTCTTTTGATATTAAGCTTGAAGTGTATATGAAAAGCCGTGAAATGGAGCAGCGACAGCGGATCATGTCGACGAACTTCAGTTACCTGTACTGGAGTATGGCGCAACAGATCAGTCATCATACGGTGGCGGGCTGCAATCTGCGGTCTGGCGATTTGCTTGCATCAGGCACGATCAGCGGTCCGGAAAAAGTACAGCGCGGCAGTATGCTTGAGCTGACGTGGCGCGGTGCAGATCCGGTTGAGCTTGAATCGGGTGAAGAGCGTCAATGGATTGAGGATGGGGACGAAATTACGATAACTGGGTGGTGTCAGGGGGACGGCTACCGGATTGGTTTTGGGGAAGTCACAGGTCGCATTGTACCTGCATTAGTGGAAGCCGATATGAAGGGGTAGGAGGACGAAGGCGATGCCGTTTTATCAACAGATGGGGAAAATCCCACACAAACGACATACGATGTTTAAAAAAGAGGACGGCTCATTATTTCGTGAGCAGGTGATGGGAACGAAGGGCTTTTCAGGTATACAGTCCATTTTGTATCACCATTATCCGCCAACAGCGATGACTGAATCGACGCTGATTGGAGAGTGCAGGGTAGAGTACGAGGAGCAGGCTGCGCTCGCTCCGCGCCATTTGTATTCTCATGAGTATAAAGAGGAAACAGATGCGGTTAAGGGTAGACAGTATCTGCTTGGGAATGATGATGTACTGATTGGTGTCGTCAATCCAACAAAGCCGATGGACTACTTTTACCGAAACGGCGACGGAGATGAAGTGCTGTTTGTTCATTACGGTACAGGGAAGGTTGAATCCACGTTTGGTACGCTGCCTTATAAGCCGGGTGATTATATCGTCATTCCGATCGGGACGATTTATCGCATCGTGCCGGATGAAGGCGAAACGAAATTTCTCGTGATTGAGACGAACAGCTGGATCACAACGCCGAAGCGCTACCGTAATATTCACGGGCAGCTGCTTGAGCACAGCCCGTTTTGTGAGCGCGATTTTCATCCGCCTTCAAAGCTTGAGACGTTTGATGACCGGAGTGAGTATCATGTGAAAACGAAGTCCAGAGGCTTTATGCATTTACATACGTTTGGCCACCATCCACTCGATGTGGTCGGCTGGGACGGCTATTTGTTCCCTTATACGTTTAACGTGAGTGACTTTGAACCGATTACCGGCCGCGTGCATATGCCACCGCCGATCCACCAGACGTTTGAGGCGAATAATTTTGTCATTTGTTCGTTTGTACCGAGAATGTACGATTATCATCCGGAGGCGATTCCGGCTCCTTATTACCACAGTAACGTGGATAGTGATGAGGTTTTGTACTACGTCAAAGGGAATTTCATGAGCCGCAAAGGCGTGAAGGAAGGCTCTGTCACATTGCATCCATCCGGCATTCCGCACGGCCCTCATCCGGGAAAGGTCGAGGCAAGCATCGGTAAAAAGGAAACAGAAGAGCTTGCGGTCATGATCGATACCTTCCGTCCGCTAAAAGTGGTGAAGCAGGCGCATCAATTTGAAGACAAGGATTATAAATACAGCTGGAAGTAAGTGAAAACGCAGGGGTGACTGACCATCTCTGCGTTTTAAAAGGGCTCTTTTAATTGTAAAATGCTGCACTTTATTAAAATGATTAACATGTCACACAGAGGGTTTTCAATGCATTTTAAAAATGCTAACGATTACAAATTGATTGGGGGATCAGAATGAAAACACGTACACCTTCTTTTTTGATGTCTGTTTTGTTAATGGTCGTTTTAACTGCAGTGCTGGGTGTCAGCATTTTGCATTATCAGGTCGCACCTCAAATTCCAATTCTCATTGTAGCGACGCTTGTCGCACTTTATGGCTATTTTCTCGGGTTTAAGTGGAAGGAATTAGAGGGAGCTATGGTGAAAGGAATCTCTGCAGGGCTTCCTTCGATTCTGATTTTATGCATGATCGGTGTGGTCATCGGGATCTGGGCGCTAAATGGAACCGTGCCGACCATGTCCTATTACGGACTGCTGTTTTTATCACCTCAGTTTTTCTTATTATCCGCTGTTGTGCTTTGTGTCGTTGTATCTGTGATGACAGGAAGCTCCTGGAGTGCGATCAGTACAATGGGTGTCGCGCTGATGGGGGTTGCCTACGGAATGGATATTTCTCCTGCGATGACGGCGGGCGCGGTTGTCAGTGGGGCGATTTTCGGAGATAAGATTTCACCACTGTCTGATACGACAAACCTTGCTTCTGCGATCGGGAAGGTCGATATTTTCGAGCATATCCGCTATATGCTCTGGACGACGATTCCTGCGCTGCTGATTACGATGGTGATCTTTACAGTCATTGGTCTTGATACGCGTTTTGTGAATCCGGACCTTGCACAAATTGAAGAGATGACGCAGATTTTACGCGACCAGTTTCCGCTGACCGCGATCACACTGCTGTCACCGCTTGCGATTATCCTGCTTGCCTTAAGAAAGGTTCCACCGCTGCCAACACTGCTATGCGGTTTACTAATTGCCGTATTGACTGCTTTTTATACAGTTCCAGGTGTGACACTTGGAGAGCTGATGGCTACAGCGCATTTCGGCTACACGGCTGAAACGGGTGTGGAAGCTGTGGACAGTCTACTTTCTTTAGGTGGTCTGGCCAGTATGATGTTTGGTGTATCGATTATTTTAGTGGCACTTGCATTTGGCGGTCTGATCCAGCTGATCGGTTTCCACCAGGTCATCATTGAGGGTATTGCAGGCTTCCTGAATAAAAAAGGCAATGTCATTTTGACAACCGTTTTATCTTGTATTGGGGTCAATGTGGTGATCGGGGAAGCGTATCTGTCGATTATATTGCCTGGGCAGATGCTTGAGTCCTCTTATAAAAAAGCGGGTCTTCATCCGAAGAACCTGTCCAGAACACTTGAGGATGCCGGAACTGTTGTGCATCCGCTTGTACCGTGGGGTGTGTCAGGAGCCTTTATCATGTCCACATTGAGTGTAGGGATGGGTTATGTATTATTCAGCTTTATGTGTATCATCACACCGATTATCGCCATTATCATAGGGTACTCGAAATTCCTTGCTGTGCTGCCGCCTGAGGAAGCAAATGCCTTTGCGGAAAATGCAGTGCTTGAGGAAAAGAAAATGGTATTGTAATAAACATTTCTGATGACAGTTTGAAATGGGGAGTGGCACGATGAAGGCCGGGAAAGAACAAACCAGCCGTGAACAGTTTTTTGAAGCGCTTCTTTCTTTGACATCAATTGAGGAATGCATCAATTTTTTTGAGGACATGGCGACTGAAAAGGAGCTCGAAGCCTTTATGCAGCGCTACCAGGTCGCTGTTCGACTCATGAACGGTGAAACCTACGAGCAAATCGAACACGAAACCAACGCCCGCTCCAGCATGGTCTCCCGCATCAAGCGCTGCCTAGGGAAGGAACAGAGTGGCTTGAGAATGGTGCTTGTGAGGCTGGGGAAAGAGGATAAGAGGAAGATTGGGTGTTGATTCATAAAGTTGTGCCCGCATTTGCGCTGATGCGTAAGTGCGGGTTTCTTTGTGTTAAAATAAGAATGTATGTTCGGTTATGATAAGAGGAGATGAGATCACTTGTTAAAAAATGAAGAAGACATCCACAACTTAATCCAATCGGACAGGCAAATGATGAGCATCATTCGAGCAGCGGGGACACTTGGTCTGCCGGACTGGTGGATTTGTGCGGGGTTTGTGCGTTCGAAAATCTGGGATACGCTTCACGGATTTGATGAACGGACGAGCATTCCGGATGTGGATGTGATTTATTTTGATCCGGCTGATCTGCGTGAGGAAACGGAAAAAGGGTATGAGCAGCGTCTGTTTCAAATGATGCCGGAGGTGCCGTGGTCTGTGAAAAACGAAGCAAGAATGCATCTGGTGAACGGTCTTGCTCCTTACACTTCCTCTGAGGATGCCATCTCAAAGTTTCCTGAAACGGCAACGGCACTCGGGGTCACACTCGATCAGCAGCACAAGCTCGTGCTGACGGCACCAAGCGGTCTTGAGGATGTTCTTAATCTTCAGGTGAAGCCAACTGCTTCTTTTACAGAAACAAAAGAGCGTGCAGCCATTTACGAAGAGCGGCTTGTTAAAAAGAACTGGCAGTCCATCTGGCCAAAGGTGAGTGTTACTTCAATCAAACCAGTTACATAGAAACAGAGCGGAGTAATTTCCCCGCTCTCTTTATTTAAAATTCTTTCAAGAACCGGAACAGTCCATCTTCTTTATAGCCGTGTGTGGTTACTTCATCAGCGGCCTGCTTCACATGCGGCTCTGCATTTTGCATGGCAACGGCCCGGCCCGCGTATTGAAACATGGGTAGGTCATTTTCACTGTCCCCGACAACCATCAGCTGATTAGGAGTCATGTTCCATTTTTGCAGTAGCATCTGAATACCCGTAGCCTTTGACACGCCTGCGTTCATGATCTCCACGTTATGCAAAGACGAGGACGAGGTGGAGAATGAAAAGTTCACCGCTTCTTTCTCAAGCCTTCTTTTCCAATCATTAATTTTTTCAGGGCTCATGCTGAAAAAATACACCTTCACATGTCCTTCAAATGATGGTGTTGACGTCCATTGAATATCCTTTTTCACCGCTTCCTGCCTGGCAAGAAGTTCATTGTCGTGGAGCGTGTTAGGCTGCTTTTGTGCAAGCATTTCCTGAAACAATGCCTGATCCTTCTTTAGTGAAAAACGTTCCCCGTGCAGCGGATGCACCTCGTAATAAATGCCTTCTGCGCCAGCTGCCTGAATGACTCTTTCCACCAGTTCAGCGTCCAGTGTGTGCTCAGCAAGCGTTGTATTCCCCAGGTAACTCCCCATTCCATTTGCAGAAACGATTCCGTCTGGTTGAAGCGTTTCCGGCAGCACATCCTCAATTTCCTGCTTTGTTCTGCCTGATGCTAAAATCAGCCGGACTTCATGATCGGTCTGCCATTTAGAAAGCAGCTCGGCCAGACGTGGGCTGACTTGATTTGAGGCATCGAGAACGGTTCCATCCATATCTAAAGCGATTACTTTTGGTTTCAACGATACCGCCTCCTGTTTGTCGTCTGTTGACTTATTAGTTAAAGTATAAAGTCTATACGAGAAGCAACATAGGCGTGCTGAGCCCAATTTGTGTTGAAGGGCCGGACAGAGATTGGACCCTGAACGTGTTGCGACAGTGATGTAAGCGCTTTACAATAGCATTAAGAAACGGAGGGACTTCCTTTGATGGATCAGAAATCGTACGAGTTTCTTGAAAGGATTACCCAATATCAGCAGATTACAAAGCCTGAAATTATGATGGAGCTCAACCTGACAGAGCGTCAATTTCAGTACTTGTTTGAAAAGACAAATAGCTCGCTGAGTATCATTCAGCTTCCACCGGTGGAAATGAATAATCTGATGTTCCGTGTAGATGATCAAATTAAAAGCTTTATCAAAAAAGAAGCTCCCCTTTCCGTAAAAGGTAATGACCTGATCGTTTCTGAACAGGATCGCCCGCTGATGATTTATCTGTACACCTTTATCAGACAGGAAGTCATCTCAAGCTATCATTATCAGCTCGTCCTGAATGTCAGTAAGAATACGGCGCTGACGGATGTGAAAAAGGCGAGGGAGCTGTGCGTTGAATGGAACCTGAAGCTTGACTATCAGCGGATGGATGGATATTTCCTAAAGGGATCTGAAATGGATAAGCGAAGACTCGCAATCTATTGTATTGACACCCTGCTCTCGAAGCCGCTTGGAAAAGAAATCATCATCAGCACGATCAAAGCCTGGGAGCTTGAGTCGCTCATGATGGAAACGACAGCGCAGATTGAGAATTTCCTGCAAACGAAGCCTCTGCGTCTCGTAAGAAGCAGGAAAGTCGAAATGATGTATCACCTGATTTTTGTGAAAATGCGTCAAAAGAATAGCCAGCTCCATTTCGAAGATCATGAAAAATTACTTTTGGAGGAGCAGGACATGTTCCATGATGCGGCTGAGTTAGCTGCATTATTGTTCCCGGAAGCGGGCGAACAGGAAATGTATTTTGTCGCCATTCAGCTGCTGACAAGCCAGGAGGAGATGAATCCGCAGGTTCATTTGACGCTTCAGAAACTCGCAGAAGAAATTGTTGATGAGTTCGAGCGGAATACGCTGCTGCCGATCCGCCATAAAGCGTATCTAGTCAAAAGTTTATTCAATCATCTTGTACCGACTTATTTCCGGCTGACGTTTGGCATTCCGCTCATGAATCCAATGACAGACAAGATTAAAGAGGATTATCACGAGCTCTTTCAATTTGTTGAAAAGTCACTGCGTCCACTCACTGACTGGACAGGTAAAGGGATCAGCGAAGCGGAAATCGGGTATTTTACCCTTCATTTCGGAGGGTATCTGGAAAAATTCAATGAGGATGAACCGGATAAGATCAGCGCCTTAATTGTCTGTTCAAATGGCGTCAGCTCATCTGTGATGCTGCGCTCGCAACTGATAGAGCTGTTCCCGGGGATTGATTTTTCCAGAATCCATACGACAGATCATGTGCAAAAGTTGTCTCCTTCAAGCTACGACCTGATTTTCTCAACGGTACCGATCACGTCTGTGAAGCCGGTGTACCGGGTAAAGCCTTTACTTTCCATTGTTGAGAAGACGCACTTGATTCAGGAGGTAACCTCTGCTTTTCCGCAGTTAAATAAACGCAATATAGATATTGAACAAGTAATGGATGTTGTCCGGCGGCATGCAGATATCAAAAACGAGAAGAAGTTGATATCTGAGCTGGTCGAACTGATGTATATGAATAACACAGCGAAAAGGTGGAGAAAACCAATGCTTTCAGAACTATTAACAGAAGAAACCATTCAATTTACAGACGAGCCGCTTGATTGGAAAACAGCGATCAAAAAAGCGGCAGAACCTTTGGTCACTTCCGATACAGTGGAGCCGAGGTATGTGGATGCAATGATTCATAACGTCGAGGAAGCCGGTGCTTATATTCATATCGGGAAAGGCATCGCGATTCCGCACGCAAGACCTGATGCGGGTGTGAACGAGGTTGGGATGTCTTTTTTAAGAACAAGACAGCCTGTAAAGTTACTCGACCAGGAGGAGCATCAGATCGATGTGTTTGTATGCCTGGCTGCTGTTGACAGTGAAGCGCACTTAAAGGCACTTGCTCATTTAACAAAGCTGCTTGGCAATGAAAAAGCGCTGAATACGTTGAAAAATGCAGACTCTGCAGAACAAATTATTAACATGATTAAAGAGGGGGAAGAATAAGATGAAAATTTTAGCGGTATGCAGTTCAGGACTTGGCACAAGTTTTATGGTGGAGATGAACATTAATCAGGTATTAGGAGAGCTTGGCATTACAGGTGTTGAGGTGAATCACTCTGATTTAAGCTCAGCTTCACCGGGTGATGCAGACGTGTATTTCCTTGCGAAGGATATTGCAGAAGGCGGGGCACACCTTGGTGAAGTAGTCGTGCTCGATAACATTATTGATATGGATGAGTTAAGAGATAAGGTCCGCAAGATGGCCGAAGAAAAAAACCTGATTTAACATCAGGTTCATGAGAGGGTGAGACAATATGAACAGTGTATTGACAACGCTGGTGGATATTTTGAGTCAGCCGGCTATTCTCGTTGCCATGATCGCGTTAATCGGTCTGATCGCGCAGCGGAAAAACCTGTCTGACACGATGAAAGGAACAACGAAAACCTTTGTCGGCTTCCTGGTGATTGCAGCCGGAGCCGGCATTTTGGAAACGTCACTCATTCCATTTGGCACCATGTTCCAGGAGGCGTTTAATGTAGCGGGGGTCGTACCGAATAACGAGGCAATCGTCGCACTGGCTCTAAATGAGTATGGTTCAAACACGGCGCTTATCATGTTTTTCGGTATGATCGTGAATATTTTGATCGCCCGTTTTACACGCTTTAAGTATATTTTCTTAACGGGGCACCACGCACTGTATATGGCGTGTATGCTCGCTGTGATTATGGCGGTTGCAGGGTTTAATACCATACCACAGATTGCTGCAGGAGCCGTTGCGCTTGGTATTATCATGACCTTGTCACCAGCGATTCTTCAGCCGTTTATGAGAAAGCTGACGGGTAACGACAATGTCGCACTGGGTCATTTTAGTGCTGTTGGTTATGCGTTGAGCGGTTTAGTTGGAAAGGCAGTAGGCGGTAAAGAACCAACGTCTACAGAAAAAATTGATTTCCCGAAAGGTCTTGGATTCCTTCGGGACAGTACGGTCAGTATCGCACTGACAATGGTCGTGATGTACTTTGTTGTTGCCATCGCAGCAGGTCCAACCTTTATTGAAGCTGAGCTCAGTGATGGAACGAACTATCTCGTGTTCTCACTGATTCAGGCTGGTAACTTTGCGGCTGGTGTGTTTGTCATCTTAGCGGGGGTTCGTCTAGTACTGGCGGAAATCGTCCCTGCCTTTAAAGGGATCTCAACAAAGCTTGTACCGAACGCGAAGCCGGCACTCGATGTACCGATTGTCTTCACGTACGCGCCAAATGCCGTGCTGATCGGATTCTTCTCAAGCTTTGCCGGTGGTCTGTTCAGTATGATCTTTATGGCGCTTGCAGGAAGCACCATCATTCTGCCGGGCGTTGTGCCACACTTCTTCACCGGAGCCGCTGCTGGCGTATTCGGTAATGCAACAGGTGGTATAAGGGGTGCCGTAGCCGGTTCCTTTGTAAACGGGATCATCATTTCATTCCTGCCTGTATTCTTACTTCCGGTTCTCGGAGAACTTGGCTTTGCGAACACAACATTCTCAGACGCAGACTTTGGCGTAGGAGGCATCTTCTTCGGATCTCTTGCCAACTTAGGCGGACCGATTGCCATCGTGATCAGTCTGATTGTCATTCTGTTACTAATGGCCATTCCGTTTAAAAAGAAAGCGACGGCGTAAGGCTTCTAATATAAAAAAGTCAGGAGACTGTGCTCCTGACTTTTTTATTCATTTACCACACGAATTTCTTCCGCAAAAGCCTCTTCGATTTGTTGATTCAGCGAAACCTTGATCTGATCGCCGACTCTTAAATCAGTGAGATCTGACGCTGCTCCAGTTAGGCGTGTCTGTTCATTAAATGAGATTGTGATAAGGACATATTGCTCTTCAGGGTCCTGTTCCGCGGGTGCAATCGTCAGTACATTTCCGCTGATTTCCTCTATGACACCTTCTGTTGAAGAAGCCTGGCAGCCTGAGAGTAGCAAAAACATGAACACGACTGATAGGTAGAAATATCTCAAACACTTTCCTCCATTTCTCTCACCTTTAAGATCACTGCTCACTCAGCTCATCCGCCTTCAAAAAACTGCCGTCATCAGCATAACGGATAATTTCAATTTCCTCGTCAGGTGTTCCGGGGCTGGGACCTTCCCATTCACCATAGTCGTTTTTTGGCGGGTTGATGGAGCCGTTGCCGGAAATGTTGAAATTCTTAACAATCAGATTGCCATTCACATTTCCGTTTCCGGTGATAAAGAAATTACTGTTCGGCGCAAGAACAAGCCTGTCTACAGTATCAGAGTTTCCAGATGTTGTGATCTCAGCTTCCCCGTACACAAACAGGTCACCGCCGATACTATTGTTTCCTTTAAAATCGAGATTGGCATCTTTCACATGAAGGTTTGCGGTTAATGATGTCTTGCCCGTGAATTTCAGGTCTTCACTTCCTGCATAACGAATCTCAACGTGGTCCTTGTTTCCGTTTGTATTGATTTCACCATCACCGCTTACAGAGAAGTGGTTCTGGACAATTAACTCGAGCTTTCCAGCATTCTTAATTTTAATGCTTCCACCATTTAAATTGAGGTTATCAATAAAAACTTTTCGGTTTTGACCCTGTAAATCAATCGTTAATTCAGCATTGTTCTTTAAGTTAATTTCCTTTAAATAAATGTCCTGACTAAGTTCCAGTGTTTCGTTGTTATTGACATTTAAAATCCCGTCTGTAATGGAATCGCTATCTGGCGGAGTAGGCGCATTAGTTGCAGGAAACGCACTAGCAACAGAAGGTAAGGCAGGCGCTTGATTTACACAGTCGTTTTTGGCGTTCTCTAAGCTTGTATTTTCAAAAACTTCACCCGTGACATCGGACTTTTTATTTTGTAAATAGACCTCTTTCTCCGAATAAATATCCCCATCAACTTCTCCACCGTTCAGCGTGACATTACCTTTGGCATAAACGTTTCCATCAATCGATGTTTTGTTTTTATCCAGATAAACATTTCCGTCAGCATAAATCGGACCTTTCAAATCCTTGCCGTTATGGTAAAAATCCCCTGTCGCGTAAACCGAATAACACGCGCGGTATTTAACCGTTTCGCCACCGCTACCTGGGATGGTCACAAGCTCGGTTTCTGCATTCACATTCATCTGGACCTGCACCTGCTGGCTCAGTTCTTTTGTCTGACCTGGCAGGTTTTTGCCCGGAATCGTGCCGGTGGAGGTGATTTCATAAATGAGAGGGGACGTGCTGATCTGTGTCACCTCGGTTGTTGAAACCGGGGTCACGGACTGCTGTTCCTCGTAGGTGACGGTTTTCGTGAAGCTGAGATGCTCATTCACGCGTGATTGTACGCGGCTGTAAAAGGTTGAAGTGAAGTTAAACGCTGCTTTTTCTTCCGGATCCAATGCGTCATACTGGGCTTTGACTTCCTGATATGCATTGGCAGCAATCGCATTCAGCTCGGCCCGTTTTTCCACGAGTCCGGCTTCTGCAATGTAATAGGAGGACTGGTGATCACGTTCATTAACGGACACACTTGTTGTCAAAGAGGTGAATGATAAAATGCTGACAGCAATAATGGAAATAAACGTAACGGCAAAAATCGTTAACAGGAGGGAATAGCCTTCCTGATTATTGACGTGTCTCTTCATTACAGGTCCGCTCCCTTCCGCAACACAATTTGGGTCTGCCATTCCTTTGCCGCCTGATCAATGATGGTGACTTCAAGTGTGTCCCCATTTAATACGACGGTAAAATCAGTGACGCCTCTTGCAAAAGCTGTTCCGTTTTTTAATAGCACGGAATTGCCTGCGTCATAGCTGTACATAATCGTCTCGCCATCCGCTGAAATGGCAAGTTCATCACTTTGAATCGTGACGTTTTCGGGAAAGCGCCTCACATCTGTTGTAATCGAGTTAAGGGCTGTCGTCATGCTGCGGATGCTGAGGCTCTCCTGCTGCTGACTGCTGGCGCTGTTTCCTGTATTAATGACAATTGAGATCACCAGCACAATGACTGAAGAGGTGATGACCAGAACGGCGAGTAATTCAACAAGCGTTAAGCCTTTTTCATTATTCATCGCAGTCAATCCCTCCATTCTATGAGGCTTTCCATTTTTGCTACAGGATGTGCACCTGGCTGCGGATAAACCTCTACAATGGTTCGTCTCAATGTCTGGCCAAGCTGGCTGAATTCGCTGCTTTCAGGTGTATAGGAACGGAGCGTCAGCTCAATGGTATAAGCAGATCCGTCTGAAGCTGTCCCGCTTTTTGCCCAGATACTTTCGCCGGCAGTCGCCGATTGGTTTGTAAAGCCGAGAATATTTGTCATCACGGTTCCGATATCTGCAGAGCTGTACTGCTGTCCGGCTTCGTAAAGCTCCTCCATTTGGCGCTGAGCGATAAAGGTGTAGTCGACAATGTCTTCTGAGGCCTCATTGGAACGGTCAGAAGTGAGAAACATTGTTAAAAAGACGGTCAAAAGCATGGTAATAATGACGATGGAAGCCATCACTTCAATTAATGAGATCCCCTGCTGATTCTTTACCATGCCCTTACCCCCTGACTTTTTGGATATGTTTTAAATAAAAATAGTTCTTTTTATTTATCATAGCATATGGACTGGAAGGAAGTACCGCTGAGTTGGCTCTCGCTCTCACAATTTTTCTATGGCCATTTAACATGGGCAAAACTCTAACAGTCACTTATAATCAAACGTATAAATGAAGAAGATCAGGGAGAAAGGAAGGCGTAACTTGTGCTGTTAAACGAAGTCGTATGCGAAAAAAGATCTTATACAAAAGAATATATGTCTCATCAGCATGCCTACGGCCAATTTCTGTTTCCGCTGCAGGGATCGCTGGATATTGAGACGGATCAGCAGCATGTGCATTTAACGCCGGATTACTGCTTTTATTTACCGCCGGGCTACAATCACGATTACCGCTCTCATGACCGGAACGAATTTTTGATCCTGGATATTCCGACTCTTTATCTGCCGGACAGAACAGATACGATATACACGCGGCTGGATGAGCAATGGTCGGCGATCCGTTATTTACTGCTTGAGGAAGCGGGTCAGCAGAAGGCAGAATCACTGTCTCATTTAACGCGATACGTAACCGGGAAGCTTGAGGTGCAAAGGCATGCTTCAATTGAGTATCTGCATAGCCACTTCAGAGAGCCGGTCCGCCTTGAAACACTGGCAGCAATGGAACATTATCACCCTGCCTATTATTCTGCCTGGTTTAAAAAGCAGACCGGTAAAACGGTTAAAGCGTATGTATCTGACCTCCGTTTAAAAGAGGCACAGTCTCTTTTGAGGGAAAGCAGCTGGACGATTGGAAAAATCAGCGAGGAGACCGGCTTTGAAAATGCGTCTTCTTTTACAAGGTGGTTTGCCGGACAGACCGGTTTTGCGCCAAAGCAGTACAGACATCTTAAAAATGGTTAACAAAGACCTTTGAAACGGTATAGAAAAGTCCGCCGCTCTTTTCTATGCTTAAACAAAGGTCTTTTTTAAAAGGGGAGGTTGGGGAGATGCAGGCAAAGCTGGCTCCTTTTTTCATATTAATGGCGGCGGTTTTGTGGGGAACGACCGGTACCGCGCAGGCGCTCGCTCCGGACGGGGTCCATCCGATTGCGATCGGAGCGGTCAGAATGGCGATAGCAGGATTGTTTTTGATGGGGTTGTTACGCGCAACCCGCTCATTTAATCCGAAGGGTTGGCCAATCCCGGCACTGCTGATGGCAGCCCTGAGTATGGCTGCGTATCAGCCGCTGTTTTTCTCAGCTGTTACGATGACGGGTGTCGCGATTGGGACGGTGGTGGCGATCGGCAGTGCACCGGTGCTTTCGGGTTTACTTGAATGGCTGTTTTTAAAGGTGCGGCCGGCTCGTGTATGGTGGATTTCAACGGTATTATCCATCGCGGGCTGTATCATGCTATTTAGCAATCAGGGAGCTGTACAGGCAGATCCGGCAGGCATTTTGCTTGCGCTTGGTGCGGGGCTGTCTTTTGCGGTCTATACGATTGTGAACCGTAAGCTCGTTCAGCATCATCCGCCGCTATCTGCGGTTGCCGCCGTGTTTACACTGAGTGCCGTGATGCTGTCACCATTTCTGTTTATCTTTGATATCTCCTGGGTGTTAAACGTTCGGGGACTTAGTGTTGCGTTGCATTTAGGGGTGATCACAACGGCTGTCGCTTACATACTATTCTCACGGGGCTTGTCGCACACATCATCCTCCACAGCCGTTACGCTGTCACTCGGTGAACCGCTGACTGCTGCCATGCTGGGTGTTTTAGTATTAAACGAAGCTTTGAGTTTACTTTCCTGGTTAGGTGTAGGATTGTTGTTACTTGGCATTGGCGTCCTGATCTTTTCAACAGCGCGCAAAGGTACCCGGCAGCGCCTGGATCAAAAAACGGCTTAAGGAAGTGAGGGCATTGAAGAAAACAGTCACGTTTTCATTTGAGACGGAGAATAAAGCTTTTTCTGCGACTGAAACCTTCCCGTTAGAAGAGCTTGGGGTTGATGAAGGCCTTTTAGGAGAGGCACTTCAGCAAAAGCTTGAGGACGTGTTTCAGCAGTGGATGATGAATAAGCTGAATGTTTCTTATAGTATTGTGGTCGATGAAGAGAAGGTTTGAATCATCAATAGAGGCAGGGAGCAGAAGGCCGGTTATTCGCCTTGCTCCCTGCCCCATTTATGCATTTCCTCAAGCAACGGCTTTAGTGTTAACCCTTTTTCAGAGATCGCGTATTCAACCTTCGGTGGCATCTCATTATATTGAGTACGAATGATCAGTCCCTCCTGCTCAAGCTCCTTCAGTTGCTGGCTCAGCATTTTATGGGTAATGCCCGGAAGCAGACGCCTAAGTGCATTATAGCGTTGCGTGCCGTCAAAAATAATATGCCAAAGAATGACAAGTTTCCACTTGCCTCCGACTTTATTCAGGGTATATTCAATGGAGCATTTCAGTTTCCCGTGCTCATCCACTTCAATATTTTCAGTCATCTTATTGCCTCCTTTACTATCCTTTTGGGTAGTATCTTACTTAAAAGTGCATTCTTGTGTGTAGAAGAATACGCCTTTATGATAGGTGCTGTCAAACAAATAAGGAGGTATTATCAGATGATGACGTATCCAAGAAATTTTTCTCATATTGGTCTTTCAGTGCCGGATTTAGATAGAGCAGTAGCGTTCTATACAGAGGTTTTAGGATGGTACACCATTATGGAGCCCTCTCCCGTGTATAACGATGATACGGCGATCGGGCAAATGTGCCGCGATGTATTCGGGAACGACTGGGAGCAGTTTCGTATTGCCCATCTGTCTACAGGAGATAAGATTGGAGTAGAGCTGTTTGAATTCCCTCAGAATGAAAAACCGTCCAATAACTTTGAATATTGGAAGACCGGTATTTTTCATTTTTGTGTGCAGGATCCTGACATTGAGGGGCTGGTTGAGAAGATTAAGCAATACGGAGGGAAGCAGCGTATGCCAATCCGTGAGTATTATCCAGACGATAAGCCTTATAAAATGGTGTATGTCGAGGATCCATTCGGCAATATTTTTGAAATCTATACACACAGCTATGAGATGACTTATTCTCAGGGCGCATATTAAATGAAAAGCCGGTACCCTAAGGCGCCGGCTTTTCTCATTAATAAACTTTATCCCCGTTAAAAATCGAGTTCTTCACGACAACATAATCCACATGCTTGATCGCTTCAAGGGTGTTACCGCCTGCATAAGAGATCGAGGACTGCAGATCCTGCTCCATTTCAGTGAGTGTATCCTGCAGAGACCCTTTATGCTCGACGAACATTTTCTTTCCTTCAACGTTCTTCTTTTCGCCTTTTTGGAACTCAGATGCTGAGCCAAAATATTCTTTTACGAGCTTTCCGCCAACCAGTGTCGTCTCACCAGGTGACTCCTCATGTCCTGCAAAAAGGGATCCAATCATGACCATGGAAGCCCCGAACCGGACAGACTTGGCAATATCACCGTGCGTACGGATGCCGCCGTCTGCGATAATTGGCTTGCTTGCCGCCTTCGCACACCAGCGCAGTGCCGCCAGCTGCCAGCCACCCGTTCCAAAACCGGTTTTGATCTTCGTGATACACACCTTACCAGGCCCAATCCCAACCTTTGTCGCATCCGCACCAGCATGCTCAAGCTCACGCACCGCTTCAGGTGTGCCAACATTTCCTGCGATCACAAAGCTCTCCGGTAAATGAGCCTTAATATGCTGAATCATCCGGATTACGGCATTCGAATGACCGTGCGCAATATCAATCGTAATGTAATCAGGAACAAGCTGTTCTGCCGCCAGCTGCTTGATAAAGCCATATTCCTCTTCCTTCACCCCAACACTGATTGACGCAATCAAGCCTTTAGACTGCATCTCTTTTATAAACGAAATACGCGTCTGCGGTTCAAAGCGGTGCATGATGTAAAAGTAACCGTTCTCAGCAAGATAAGCCGCAATCTTTTCATCAATAATCGTCTGCATATTAGCAGGCACCACCGGTAGCTTAAACGTATGCTTCCCAAACTGCACAGATGTGTCACACTCAGATCGACTTTCTACGACACATTTTGCGGGAATTAACTGAATATCCTCGTAATCGAATACATTATCCATATAAAACACTCCTAAAAGCGAATATTATTTTTAATTTAATTAATATTGTTCGTACATATAATAATTTACAGGAGAGTGTGGTGGATGTCAAAGGCTGGTTTTATTTATGAGGAGGAAATTGTGTCGGGCGTGTGGAGGGATAGGTCATTTGGCATGATTTTGTGAAAGGTGGTGCGGATTCTGTGGAAGGACGTCAGTATTGTGTGAAACACGAGGTGAATTCTGCGAACCATCGACAAAATTTTGCGAAAGAAAGCAGATATTGTGCGAACCTGTCTCGGACAACTACCCAGATCAACCTGAAATCATCAAATATTTGTAAAATAAAATCTCACTTATAGTATAATAGACACAAAAGTTGGAAAATGAGGTGTGACACATGGCATATACAGTTCCGGAAACGATACGGTCGAGTGCAACCGCGGGTGAAAGGTTGCTTTTCCGCACTTTAAAAGAACACCTGCCAGAAGACTATATTGTGTATTATGAGCCTTCGATTCTAAATAGAAGACCGGACTTTGTCATCGTCGGGCCTGATTTGGGGATCGTTGTTTTAGAGGTAAAGGATTATACGAAAAATACGTTATTTCAGCTCAATCAGGATGAATGGACATTGCTTACTTCTAACGGTGAGCAGGTGAAAGCGAAAAGTCCGTTACTGCAGGCGAGAGAAAATATGTTTCATTTAGTGAACGCCTTAAAAAAAGACAAAAACCTGCTTCAGCTGGAGGGGAAATACGCTTCTTACTTAAAGTTTCCTTATGGCTGTGGTGCTGTGTTTACGAGGCTGACGCAGAAGGATTTCATCCAAAACGATCTGTATTCGATTGTGGATCCGTTGTTTTGTTTAACGCGGGATGAAATGAACCCGGATGATGAGGCGTTTTCTGAGGAAGTGTTCGTTGAGAAAATTTTAAATATGTTTACCGTCCCTTACCGGATGAAAGAACCGCTGACAAAAGAAGAGGTGGATGCGATTCGCTATCACCTGTTTCCTGAGGTCCGGATCAGCGCGGAATTTAAGCAGGTATCGCCCTATCAGGATCAGGTACTGCTCTCGCTGCACAATATTAAGGCGATGGATTTGCACCAGGAAAATCTGGCGAAGCAGATTGGTGATCAGAACCGTCTGATTCGCGGTGTAGCGGGTAGCGGAAAAACATTGATCTTAGCAAGTCGTGCAAAGCTCCTGGCAAAAGAAAATCCGGAGTGGAAAATCTTGATTCTCTGTTATAACATCTCTCTTTCCCGCTTTATTGAACAGATGGTCTTCCAGATGATGGAGCCTGACAATCTGTTTGATTTTGCAGAAGAAGGGAACCACTCTGAGCATCGTATTGAGGTAAGGAATTTTCATGCGTGGTTAAAGCATGATCTTAAATGCAATGAAAAAGAGCTTCCAGTCATAGTTGAGAAGCTTAAAAAAGGTGAAGCGATTCTCCCGATGTATGATGCGATCCTTATTGATGAAGGCCAGGATTTTGAACCTTTATGGTTTGAATTGGTCAGTCAGCTGCTGAATCCTGATACAAAATCGCTGCTTCTAGTTGAAGACCGGGCTCAATCCATTTATAAACGGAAGCGCAGCTATGTGCAGGATACCGGGCTTGATTTCAGAGGGCGGTCGAAGGTGCTAAGCATCAATTACCGTAATACCGCACAGATTGTTGCTTTTGCATGGGATTTCTATCAGTCCCAATCCGCATTGAAAAACAAGGTGGTCGCAAAGGAGATGGACGGTGAGATCATCGCGCCTCAAAGCACGAAACGGAAAGGTTTTGAACCGGCTATCATTAAAACCGACACCTTCAAAAGTGAAGCCAATATGGTAGCCAGACAGATTAAAAAACTGCATGAACAGAAGAATGTGCCTTACGCTGAAATGCTGATTCTTTACCGGGTTAAAAACACATATAAAACGAACTATATCGACCTTTTAAAAAGAGAGCTTGATCAGGAAGGCATCCGCTATTACTGGCTGACAGAAAACAGTGAGTCTAAGCGTAACTTCGAAAAAGAAGATGGACTGGTAAAAATCAGTACCATTGAAAGCAGCAAGGGTCTCGATTTTCAGGCCGTATTTATTGTGAATGTGGACAATATGCCATTTGTTCTCACAGACGATGTCGAGCGGGAAGCATCACTCCTCTACATCGGCATGACCCGCGCCAAGGAATACCTTTGCCTATCCTATTCTGGAGAGTCCGATTTTACGAAGTATTTTGATGGGCTGGTGGAAGAGCGAGTGAGGTTGAAGGTTAATGAACTTAAATAAGTAGAGGTGTTGTCCGTGGAAAGTTTTGCTCAGCAACTTAGAAGCTCTCTTGAAAAAGGGTTTTTTAATAAGTCGCATACACAGTCAAGTCGTTTTAAGCCGGAGTTACTGGTTAACCAGTCGAATAAACGTCAGGATGTATTAACCTCTTTGACAGATGAATTGAAAAAGTGTCAGCACTTTTTATTTTCTGTGGCTTTCATTACAGAGGGAGGTCTTGCCACACTAAAGTCTCACTTGTATGACTTGAAGGAAAAAGGAATTCAAGGGAAAATCTTAACTTCTACATACCTTTATTTTAACAAGCCTAAAGTATTCAAAGAGTTACTGAAGCTTGAAAATGTAGAGGTGAGAATTTCGGATATTAGAGGTTTTCATTCTAAGGGATACATCTTTCAGCACGATGAGTATTACTCATTAATTGTTGGAAGCTCAAACATAACTGATAAAGCGCTAAAGGAGAATTACGAATGGAATGTTAAGTTAACATCTCACGAAAATGGAGATATTGTTCATCACTTTCGTTCGCAGTTTGAGGGAATGTGGGAACAAAGCACGGGTCTCTCACTTGAATGGATTCTTAGATACGAAGAAGATTGGCTGAAAACACTTCCTGAAAAAATAGCTGAAATGCCAGAGCGTTATTCCGTCAATAGAGTCAAAGATGCTTTAGAAATTGAACCAAACGTTATGCAACAAGCAGCTCTTCAAGGTATTGAAAATGTACGCTTACAAGGTGAGAAACGTGCATTAGTTGTTTCGGCGACAGGGACAGGGAAAACCTATCTTTCTGCTTTTGATGTAAGACGGTTCAGACCTAAAAAAATGCTCTTTTTAGTGCATAGGGAACAAATCCTCCAAAAAGCTAAATCTGACTTCCAGCGCGTTCTTGGTGGAAGTGAAGACGACTTTGGATTATTAACTGGTTCAATAAAGTCTGCGGATGCGAAATACTTATTTGCTACGATTCAAACAATGTCTAAACTTGAGACAATTAATCAGTTTCAAAGAGACGAGTTTGATTACATCCTTATTGATGAAAGTCATCGTGCGGGAGCCGAGACGTATCAGCGCATCATTGATTACTTTGATCCGGCTTTCCTGATGGGCATGACCGCCACGCCTGAGCGTTCTGATGGTTATGATTTATTTAAGCTATTCAACTATAATCTTGCCTATGAAATCCGGTTACAAGAAGCTTTGGAAGAGGAGATGCTTTGTCCTTTTCATTATTTTGGTGTAACAGACCTGGAAGTTAACGGCGAGAAAAAAGATACTTTTGAGTTCCAGAAGCTTGTGTCTGAAGAGCGAATTAACAGAATCATAGATAAGATCAACTATTACGGATACTCGGGTGACTCCGTACGTGGACTGATGTTTTGTAGCTCCAAAAAGGAAGCACATACATTATCAAAAGAGCTTAATGTAAGAGGGTTTCGCACGTGCGCCCTGACCGGCGATGATCCTCAGGAAATACGAAATCTTGAAGTAAGCCGTCTCGAAAACGGTGAGCTCGACTATCTTTTAACAGTAGACATATTCAACGAAGGTATTGATATACCAAGCGTCAATCAAGTCGTGATGCTTCGTCAGACAGAGTCCAGCATTATCTTTATCCAGCAGCTCGGCCGTGGTTTGAGAAAACATGAATCAAAAGACTTTGTCACTGTCATTGATTTCATCGGAAACTATCGAAATAATTATCTCATTCCGGTTGCGCTATCGGGTGACCGTTCACAAAATAAAGATTCAATTCGTCGCAAAGTCATTGATCAAAGCTACATAAAAGGAGTATCTACGATCAATTTTGAAGCGATTGCGAAAGAGCGAATCTATGCTTCCATTCAACATGCCAGCCTGACCCATTTATCCGTTCTCCGAGATGCTTACCGTGAGCTGAAAAACAAAATAGGCAGGGTTCCGATGCTATCAGACTTTTACAGTCATCGTTCTATTGATCCGATTGTCATTGCTGGAAAAAAAGAGAATTATCACATCTTTTTGCAGGCAGTCAATGAAGAGGTAGTAGACTTAGAAGAAGAACACCTTCAGGTTTTGACGATGTTGACACAGGAAATATTATCTGGGAAAAGAATACATGAAGCTTTACTCTTAAAGGAATTAATAAGCACCGGAACAATATTAAAGTCAGCATACATAAATAAACTGAAAAATGATGGTGCGCGTTACGACATGGACACCCTATTGTCTGTTGAAAAGGTTATGACACTAACGTTTTTTAAATCAGCAGATCGTAAAAAATATGGTAGTAATGCTCTGATCGCAGTTGCAGGAGATTTGTATAGTCTTTCTAGTAATATAATCGGTCTATTAAAAGAGCCCTGGTTCTTAACACTAGTCGAAGATGTATTAAATACCGCTCTACTTAGAGGTGAACGTTACAAACAGAGCCAAAAGCTGACGCGACTCGAGAAATATTCTCGAAAAGATGCGTGTTGGTTATTGAACTGGGATAAAGATGAGCAATCAACAATTTACGGCTATAAAACAAAACATGGTTCTTGCCCAATCTTCGTGACTTATCATAAGGAAGATGATATTGAAGCTAGTGTCAATTATGGTGAATCATTCATTAATCCGGAAGTTTTTCATTGGTATACGAGGAGCAGAAGGAAGAAAACATCCAAAGAAGTCATTGAAATTGTTGAAGCTGAGGAACGTAACATTGATCTTCATTTATTTGTTAAAAAAGACAATGATGAAGGCAGTGATTTTTACTACCTCGGTGAAGTGATACCTGATAAAAATTCAGTAGAAGAAACTACAATGCTTAATGACAAAGGTGAGAATCTACCAGTTGTTACAATGAATTTAATGTTACAAGAAAGTCTTGACCAACAAATCTATGATTACTTACATGAGCAAACATAAACAATCGCCAGAGACATTTTGTCCTGGCGATTTCATTATACGTGAGATTGTAAGGTCAACATAGAGACGGCAGGAATATCCGCAGGAGCCCAAATTAGAGAATCCAAATAATTGCGATGCATCCATATTAGCTTGGCATGCTCAGTTGCTACTGGTTCTCCTTTTATAAGCTCTGCACGAATTGCGATTAATTGGATAACAAAAGTTTCATACTCATGAACGTTTTCATGAATCACTTCATGAGCCTTGATATCACAATTAAGTTCCTCTTTAATTTCCCGCACCAGTGCCTCCTGAAGGTTTTCACCTTCCTCAACTTTACCTCCAGGGAACTCCCATTTGTTGGGGATAGACATGTCTTCAGATCGCAGCGCACATAAAATTTCATTTTGTTGATTTTCAATGACTGCAGCAACAACTTTGACTTTCTTTTTCATCGTTTCAGCTCCTACTTAGATATTAAATTCATTTTATCATGGTTAGTCAGAATGTTTGTCAGTCTTTATTAGTTGATTATTAATCGTGAATCCCGCACATCCCCAGCACCCCCAGCCATCCCAAAAAACACCGAATCACCTTATAATCATGGTAAATCCAACATGAAGTGAGGGCGATGAGGGTGCTGGTTTATCAGAATGAGATGTCTGGTTTGCGGGTTCATGCTTTTTCGACGGGTCATGTGAAGGTGAAGAAGGCGCATCGTCAGTGGAGGGGACCGACTGCGTTCAGGCTTCCGGCTTTGATGGCGTCTGTGTCGTGGACGGAGTGGCTGCCGATCTGGTGCTGGCTGGTGGAGCTGCCTGATATGAAATTTATGGTGGATACCGGCGAAACGCATCGGGTGAAAGAGCCTGACTGGTTTAAAGGAGATTCGGGGAATGAATGGATGCTGAAGCGGATTCTGCGTTTTGATATTGAAGAGAAGCACACGCTTGAAGCACAGCTGAGAAAAAGTGGGATTGATCCTGAATCGATTGATTTTACGATTTTGACGCATGCCCATACGGATCATACGGGCGGCTTGTCAGCAGTGGCTGGAAAGCCGGTGATCATGTCCCGGACAGAATATGACCATGCAATGAGAGCCCCGCGTGGCGCAGTTCCTCATCAATGGCCGAAAAATATGCAAGTAAAGCCGACTGATCTGCCGCATTCTGACTCTCTGTTTAAGGATGCGGACCACTCATTGCATCCAAATGTTTCGATCGTAGCAACGCCGGGTCATACCGCCGGGCATCAGTCAGTTATTGTGCGGGATAATGGGTTATCACTGTTTTTTGCCGGTGATGTGACCTTTAATCAGGAGCAACTGCTGCATTATCATTTGCCGGGCATTACAGAAAATTCAGAGCTTGCAGTAGAAACGATCGCTGCGATTCGCTCTTATTCTCTTTATCATCCAACTATTTATATGCCGTCTCATGATCCGGAGTCCGTGACCAGGCTGATGGAGCAGGCAGTCGTGGAGCGGAAGAAGATCGGTTAAGATTTGAGCACCAGTCCTTTTACGGGCTGGTGTTTTTAATGTGCTGAGCTGGACGCGAAACGATATCCCTTGCCGGGAGGAGTCACATTCGCGGCAAAATCATCTCAAAATATTAGTCTTTTCGTCTTGAAAAAATAGTCCCGAATACGCTTATTAATGGACTGGAAGGGTATATAGAATAGCAAATAACGTTATAGAAGGGTAGTTTTGTTAATGCAACCATTTTCTCTGAATCCCTCCACCCATTCCTTCAAGTCTGTTGATGAAGTAGCCGATACAATTCTCCAGATGATGAGTATGTTCGTGAATGTCAATACCTTGTTTATTGCAAGGAATGACCGCCATACGAATGAAATTACCCACGTTTTGAACAAAAATCAGCCGCTGGTTGTAAAAGGGGATACTTTACCCTTTGAAGAGACGCTATGCAAGGTGAGTGTTGATCACGGTAATGAGCCGCTTTACATAAATGATTTGAATGATAACAATTTGACAAATGAGCTGAATGTGACCCGCGATCTTGGCGGAGGCAGCTTCATCGGAATTCCCATTTATTATGCCAGCGGGAAAAATTACGGAACCATTTGCGGGCTTGATACGTCCAACGTGGAAGTAACAAAGGAACATTTGGCACTTTTTCAGACGATGGCTTCCATGCTCTCCTTTGTGATCAGTCTCGATTACGCTAACAGTCAGATTCAGAGTTTATCCGTTCCTTTTGTTCCGATTGCAGAAGGAGTGGCGATTTTGCCGATTATCGGGATTATCACAGAGGATCGTGTTAATCAGATCAACGAAGCTGCCCTGATTAAAAGTCAGGAATTATCGCTGGATTATCTCATTATTGACCTTTCGGGTGTTGTTGAGATTGATGATTTTGTCAGCGCCTCTCTTTTGAAGATCGCGACGCTGTTAAAAATGGTCGGCGTTGTGCCAGTTATGACGGGCATGCGGCCAGAGCTTGCGTTACAGGCGATCCAGTCGGGCATTCATCTGAAAGATGTACTGATTGAAGCGAATCTTCAGCGGGCGTTGCATCAAATTGGTTTTTCATTAAAGAAACATGATTAGTAGCCTTCGACTAACCTCATCACTTCACAAATGATGAGGTTCTGTCATATAATCGAATAGGTCTTTAGTTTCTGAAACTAAAGTTTTATTTTTAAACTAAAGTGAAATTTCTCAGATGAATAGGAGAATAACAATATTATGAAAACGCTATCAATAACTGAAGTAAATATACGTAAACTTGAAGCCTTTTTGCAGGTAATTCCGACGATTCACGCCATGCTGCCGGATATTGGGATTGGGCTCGTGAATACGAAGGAATGGCTCGCCTACTTTCCGGGCAGAAAAATAAATATTGGGGCGCAGCCTGGCCGACCGATTGATCCGAATGAACCGCTGGCAGAATGTATCCGTTTTAAAAAGGAGATTAGACAGGAGGTGCCGGAGGAATTTTTCGGTATTTCATTTACAGGCCTCGCGATGCCAATCCTGGATGGGAACGAAATCATCGGGGCATTAGCCATCCAGATTCAGGAGCAGAATGAAAAAGCGCTTCAGGCCATTTCCGATCAGATTTTTAAATCCATTAATGATGCAAATGAGCGGATTACTTCCATTCACAGTGGTTCTGAAGGGCTTGCCCAATATAGCCGACAGCTGCTTGAGCAGTCCAATGAAGCGGCAGATGCGATGAAAAATACGGATGAAGTCATTGGTTTCATTAAAAAGATCGCAAGCCAGACGAACATCCTTGGTTTGAATGCTTCAATTGAGGCAGCCAGAGCCGGTGAGCATGGAAGAGGCTTCAACATTGTGGCGCAGGAGATCCGCAAGCTGTCGAATGACACCTTGGAGTCGACTGATAAAATCAATGATATGCTGAAAAAAATGCAGTCCTCCATCACAGACATTCAGTCAATGGTCGAAAATGTCGTAGAAGTTGGCCGCAAGCAGGCACTTTCCACAGAAGAAGTGTCCTCTTTTATTGATGAAATTGAAGAGATGAGTGTGAAGCTGAAGCAATATGCTGCGAAGCTGTAAAAACCGGATGCCGTATTCACGCGGCACCCGGTTTTTTTATGTCTAATGATCATACAAAATGGTGTCTTCCTGAATTCAGTTCGTCTGCTATTTTCTCAATACCTTCGTTAATTTGGTTTTTCTCCACCTTTGAAACGTTAATCTTCAGCAGCTTATCCTGATAAAAGCCGTCTAAATAATGTTCATCCATCATTTCAAGCAGAACATTCTTCTCTGCGAGGGACCGAATCACGGAAGGAAGGTTAACGTGTTTCGGCAGCGTCAGGTGAGTATGCATGGCCATTACTGTTGGGGTCTGATAGTCAGGCAGGTGCTTTTGAAGCGCTTTTTGAAGCTCCAGTGCCCGTTGAATATAAGCTTGTTTCACCTGATCTCTGTATCGCAAAAACATACCACTTTTAATATAAAGCTCAAGCGCTCCCTGCGAAATCATAGAGCTGTCGATATCACTGATTCGCTTAAAACGTTGAAAAGGTGCGATCATGTTGTCTGGTAACACAGTCAGCCCGATTCGCAGACCGGGAAACATAATTTTAGAAAAACTCTTCAAATAAATCACGCGATCATGTATATCCATGGCATAAAGGGGGTCGTTTTTTGTACTCTCTTCAAAGTCAGCAATATAATCGTCCTCTACAATATATACATCATATTGATGGGCAAGTTTTAAAATGGCGGTCTTTTGCTTTTTTGATAAAGAGGTGCCGAGCGGGTTATGAAACCGTGGCATGCAGTAGAAAAACTTGATATCACCCTGCTGAAACATGTGCTCCAGTATGTTCAGATCAATCCCCTCTGCAGTCCGTTGTATACCCGCTACCGGAATGGCATGTGCCTCAAGATAGCCAAGGTATAAATGATATCCCGGCTGTTCCACAAGGATGCGTGTACGGCCATTAGGAAATGGCATCACGCTCAATATAGACAATGCACGCTGAACGCCGGATGTGACAAAGATCTGATTCGTTCCGGTAAAAACCTGATACGATTCCAGCAGCTTTTGCGCTTCCTTTAACAATGATGGAAGTCCGTGTGAGGTGCCGTAATGAAACAAATCCTCCTGATACATGTCGATGGCTTTATTCATACAGTGCTGAAAATCTCTGTAAGGAAAATGATGCCACGTTGGAGAGGCTGTCGCAAAATCAATGATGGTCTGATCCGCAGGCTTTGGCAGCATTTCGTGATCGACTACATAAAAACCGCTTTTTGGAACGGCATAGATCAAATGCTGCTCTTCAAGCTTGAACAAAGCTGTCTGAACCGTACTAGTGCTACAGGCATATTGCTGCTTAAGTGAGCGGATAGAGGGCACCTTCGATCCTGATGGCATCTGGCCTGACTGGATCAATTGCAGAAGGTCGTGATAAATGATCTCATATTTCAGCATAGCGTTTCCTCCCTGACATCTGTACCGGCACAGATGTCTTTTTTTCATCAGACGAAGCTCTGAAAACATTTTAAGATACACATATAGACCGAATCTCATGAAAAGGAGGTGAGTTCAATGTCTGTTAAAAGCAGAGCCTATACGGCAGCGATTCTTGTTGCCATTATTATCGGTTTATCCTTTATGTTTGTCAAAATCTCACTGGAGTTTGCAACCCCTCTTGATGCATTGGCGCACCGTTTTTCAATTGCTTTTGCGGGAATGACGCTGTTCATGACATCGGCAGGAATCTCACTCGGTACCGTTCGGCCCGACATAAAGAAAATCGTATTTCTGGCCGCTTTTTATCCAGTAATGTTTTTTGGTTTTCAGGCTTTTGGCATGCAGACGGTTTCTTCCGCAGAAGCAGGCATTATTCAGGCTGCGGTTCCGGTCTTTACCCTGCTGCTTTCAGCGTTATGGCTGAAGGAATCCTCATCGCTGAAACAAAAGCTTGCGATCGGTTTGTCGGTGCTTGGTGTGGTGTATATCATGCTGATGAACGGAGCAGGCGGTTCAGGCTTTCTTTTAGCAGGCATCATGCTCATCCTCCTATCCGTCATGTCGCAATCGGTTTATCAGGTGTTAACGAGAAAGCTGACCCGGAATGTCTCTGTTTTGCTCATCACCTACGTCAGTACGCTTGTGGGCTTCCTTGTTTTTAATGCAGCGTCACTGACTCAGCATGTGTTTAATGGAACCATCACTGCTTACTTCCAGCCGTTCAGTCATGCAGATTATACATTTGCCACTTTGAATTTAGGGATTTTGTCGACATTGTTCACCTCGTATTTAACGGCGTATGCCTTATCGGTTTTACCAGCCTTTCAAATGAGTGTCTTTGGCAACCTGACTATCGTCATTACGATGGCAGCCGGAATGATTTTCTTACAGGAACCTCTCTACGGCTACCACTACATCGGCGCACTCATGATTATTCTTGGCGTCATTGGCGCAAATACATCAAGGTTAAAAAACGCAGACATACGCACCCATAGTAAATAAAGGTAACCAATTAGGAGGAATCACCATGACAACATCAACATTAAAACCAACATTAAGCGTAAGGGAAGCCATTGAAACCCGCCGCAGCATCAGAACCTATCAGGACCGTGCCATCAGTCAGAAGGATATCCATCAGATCATTGACCTTGTGCGTTTGACACCAAGCGCTTACAATCTTCAGCCTTGGCGCTTTCACGTCATAACGGATGCCGCTTTAAAAGAAAAGCTTCAATCAGTCTCTTATGGTCAAAAGCAGGTGACATCCGCACCGGCTGTGATACTGCTGGTAAGCGATTCTGAAGAAATGATGAGAAGCATTCCTGACATTGTGCATGTCGGATTGCCGAAAGAGCGTAAGGAACAGGAGATCAAGAGCCTGACAGAGATATTTTCTCAAATGACAGTTGAAGAGCGTTCAGCATGGGCACTCAATCAGACCAATATTGCCCTTGGCTTTATGCTGGTAGCGTTGCAGGGGCTCGGTTATGCAAGTAATCCGATGCTTGGCTTTGAGCCTGAAAAAGTAAAGGAGCTGCTTGGTCTGCCTGAACACGTTACGCTGGCTGCCATGGTGCCATTCGGTTATGCAGCTTCTGAAGGATATCCGCATCACCGCCTTGAGACAGAAAAGCTTGTTAAGATACACGGGTAGAGACAGGGGGGCTGCGGCTCCCTTTTTTGTTGGGTTGGTAGAAGAGGTGGGGGTGGGGTGATTTTTTGTTATGTTCCTGCCAGTTATTTCATCGTTCTGTCGGAGAATTGTTCTGATTCAGCTTTTTATTGTACTGTTCTGGCATTTATTTGTATCATTAGCCCTCTGACCCGGGTTTTTTGTATCGGGCCGATCGATAAATGTACTGTTTCAGTTGGCAATTGTACTGTTTCAAAATGGAATTGTATCGTTCACGCCCCTCCTGAACCTCCATCATAACCGCCGCGCAATCACCCGAAAAACCCCACAACCACGCCTCTGGCACAACAAACCATTTTAATCAATTAAACATAGTGATACACTAGTATATAGGAATTTATTAACCGGAAAGAGATGAAGGGCAGCTGTCGCTTCATTTTTTGCAAAATTTCAAAAGATAAGGGCGGTAAACATGAGTAACAGACATCAGCAGACAGACGTTATTTTAATTGGTGCCGGTATTATGAGTGCGACGCTTGGAGCCTTGCTGAAGGAGCTGAAGCCGGAGTGGAACATTTCCGTGTTTGAGCGTTTGAGCGGGGCGGGCGAGGAAAGCTCAAATGAATGGAATAATGCAGGTACAGGGCACTCTTCTTTATGTGAACTGAATTACACAAATGAAAAGCCGGATGGCTCGATTGATATTTCAAAAGCAGTGAAGGTTAACGAGGAATTTCAGGTTTCTAAGCAGTTCTGGTCCCATCTTGTGGACAGCGGGCTTCTTAACAATCCGCAGGAATTTATCATGCCATTACCACATATGAGCCTCGTGCAGGGTGAGAAAGACGTTCATTTTTTGAACAACCGATTTAAAGCGCTTTCAGACCATCCTTTATTTGAAGGGATGGAATATTCGGATGATCCTGATCAGCTGAAGGAATGGATTCCACTGATCATGAAGGGTCGTACAGTTGATCAGCCGATGGCGGCCACTAAAATAGATTCAGGCACGGATGTGAATTTTGGTGCGTTAACACGTAAATTATTTGAGCATCTTGAAAGTCAGGGTGTCGGTGTTCACTATGAGCATCAGGTGGATGATATGAAGCGTTCGGAGGACGGTTCATGGGAGCTGAAAATTCGTGATCTGAAAAATGAGCGTCTTGAGTATCATAAAGCGAAGTTTGTTTTCATTGGAGCCGGTGGTGGAAGTCTGCACCTCCTTCAGAAATCAGGCGTGAAGGAAGGTAAATCCGTCGGCGGTTTCCCTGTCAGCGGACTGTTTTTAGTATGCAAAAAACCGGAAATTGTCGAGCAGCATTATGCAAAAGTGTACGGAAAAGCACCGGTTGGCGCACCGCCAATGTCCGTGCCACACCTAGATACACGATTTATCGACAATCAGGCATCCCTGTTTTTCGGACCTTTTGCAGGCTTCTCTCCAAAATTCCTGAAAACCGGATCAAATATGGATTTAATTACATCTGTAAAACCGGATAACCTCGTTACGATGGTTTCAGCAGGGGTGAAAAATATTCCGCTGACAAAATACCTGATTGAACAGGTCCTGCTTTCAAAGGAAAAGCGCATGGAAGCACTTCGTGAATTCGTTCCTGAGGCAAACAGTGAGGACTGGGAGCTGGTTGTAGCCGGTCAACGTGTGCAGGTAATTAAAGACACGGAAGCTGGAAAAGGCACCCTTCAGTTCGGAACAGAGGTCATCAGCTCAGAAGACGGCTCCATTGCTGCATTGCTAGGTGCTTCACCTGGTGCGTCAACATCCGTTTCTGTCATGCTTGAAGTACTCGAACGCTGCTTCCCTGACCAGATCGGAGAGTGGGAACCGAAGATTAGGGAGATGATCCCTTCTTACGGTCTGACACTGTCAGACAATCCGGATCTGATCCGCGAGTTAAATGCTAAAACAGCAGACACTTTAAAGCTGATTGTGAAAGAAAAAGTTTCGACCAATGCCTAACGAAAAGCGGTCTGCCCTGAACATTCAGGGAGACCGCTTTTTTTAATGGAGAATATATTTGACCGCTTTCGTTATATATTTTTCCGGCCACGATCTTAATAGACCAAAAATCGATGCTTCATGAAGCTGTAAAGTCCGGATTTTGTTTGTAGGTTCTCCTTTTAAAACCTGTGACAGAATGTGAAACGATAAAGTCAGATCGGTTTGTTTGGTAAAATACTCTACTTTTTCGGCTTCTGCACGGGTCAGTTGAAATCCATTTGTTTCAAAAATAATATCTCCGGGCTTCGGCTGTCTTTCTGCCTGCAGTGCTATTAAATGAGTCTTGAGATCGTGGAACTGCGCTTCTGCGTCCCTGAAGTCAATGCCGGCCCACTTCCTGGATTCTTTTAGCACGGCAACATCTTTTAAGGTGACTTTTGCGAGACTTAACAGTTCTGGCGTGATGTGCTCTTTTGGCAGCTGGATCTCTTTAAGCGCTTTATAACATCTGATCAGTTCCATGTCGTTCTCTTCCTCAAGCTCGTTTTGCAGATCAAGAATCTCCTCAAGCAATGGTGCATGTTTCTTTAGTTGTTCCTTTATTGTTTGCAATTCCTGAAGTGATTCGATGACATTTTTGCTTTGGTCAGCAATCTCATTAAATTGCCGCTCAATGGTTGCAATCCGTTTTACGGTCCGTTCCATGATCGGTTCCTCTGGCAGGATCACTTCATTTTTCTCAACATCATACGTGATTTGAAACTGACAAATTGGACATTCGCACTGCAGGGATTGCGTTTCATCAAGAATCCTTAATTCCTTCGCATGATTACACACATCCCAGCGCCATGCTCCCGGAATCTGGCGGTATGGTCTCATGACAATCTCTACCCGGTGACGCCAGAAAGCGATATCTTCGGGATACTTTAATACCGCAAGAAGCGATGACCGGTTCATGGTCTCAACGGCATTGACAATCGGCTCTTTCGACTCAGCCAGCTCGATAAATGGATGCGTCTTAAAGGCGGCAGCGATCCTATCAATCCATTGACTGCGTTCCTGCTGATGAAGATGGGCGCAAAATACATAATCACGCACGACCTGTCTGATATGTTCATCCAGCTGTTCTGCTGACAGTTTACTATACGTTTTTTCGTAAAATAGTTCATGATCGATCGGCAGCCCTCGCTGAAGGGAATGGGTTGTCCACAAAAACATTTCCGGACGGACAAGCATCGGATAAATATGCTCCTGCTTATAAACGGGTATTGGAATCATCGGCTCGTCTGTTCCGACAAACTGTGACAGCTGCTTTCTTTGTTCGGACGTTAGCTTGCTTAATGCTTCAGAAGCTGACTGCTGAATGCGTGAAAGCACTGCCCGCTCCTCTTTATGACCGATAGAACGAATGGTGGAGTACCGGCGTCCAACCGGAACAAAAAGAAGATATGAATAAGGATCAAATTCATAACCCAGCTCTTGAATACTCATATCGAACAACTCCTTACTGCTAATAAATCTATTATACGCTGAGAAAGAGGGGGGTTCGAATTTGGATGGTTGAATTAGCATTTCCGTATTGCTATCAGAACGCAACCAATTTTTTGAATCCTTTCCACTTTATGAAGCGTAAAAGAAAGAACGAATAAAGGGGAGATACAGTATGACAAAAAGAATTGCGGTTGTAGATGCATTAAGGGGACTAAGTTTATTTGGCATTTTATTAGCGAACATGCTGATATTTCTGTATGGTGTGTTCGGTAAGGATGAACTGGAGCCGTCATCATGGATTGATAAAGGCGCACTGGCCTTTCTGAAAATATTTGTTGAAACGAGCTTTATGCCGATTTTTGCTTTTTTGTTTGGCTATGGAATCATTAAAATGGTAGAGAGTTTAAGGAAGAAGGGATTAAAACGTAAGCGTCATCTGATCAGACGTATGGTATTCCTTATTGTTCTTGGCGTCATCCATTCCCAGTTTGTATGGGAAGGAGACATCCTTTTTATGTATGGAGCGACCGGCTTTGTTCTCTTCTTTTTTGTTAGAAGAAAAGTGAAAACGTTACTGATCTGGGCGACGGTTTTATTGGTTTTAACCTCTGCTGTTACATACGGAGGACAGGAATTTGCGGTTACAGAAGAAGAAAAAGTAAAACTCACACAATATATTGCAGACACAAACCATATTTATCAAAACGGTACATACTCTGAGATCATGCACCATCGGACAACAGAGGACCCATTTGTAATGGAAACAGGGCTCTTCTTTTTTATTCTGCTACTTGCGCCATTTATGATATTACCGATGTTTTTATACGGAATGGCTGCAGCTAAAATCAACCTGTTCAGCAGACTCTATTTATACAAAGAAACAGTCAGGCGGACAGCTGTTTGGCTGGTGCCCGTTGGGGTTTTACTAAAAGGTTTTGCCTATTTTGCAACAGAGCTGAATATCAGCAGTTCTGTATATATGCTGGGAGGTCCGGTTCTGGCATTTGGATACATGGCACTTTTCTGCCTGCTTATGGACCAAAATGATTCATTGTTTGTAAAAGGTTTTGCGGCTATTGGACGATTATCTCTTACCAACTACCTGATGCAGTCGCTGATCTGTGTGATGATTTTCTACGGGTTTGGACTTGGTTACTTCACTCAGCTTGGCATATTCACAGGGATTTTATTATCAATTGTGATTATCGCATGTCAATGGGCAGCGAGCTTGTGGATGGTCTCTATATTCAGCCAGGGTCCTTTTGAAAAAACGATTCGAATGTTTACCTACTGGTCTGTTTTAAGTAAAAAAGAATTACCGTCAGTTGAATTGAAAAAAGCACAGTAACATCAGCGTTGAGGACTCTCTGGTATTGTTAAATATATCGGAGTGTTCTTTTTTTTGGAAAAAACACTTTATTCTTTATTAAGAACATGTTATTCTCTATAAAGGGAGAAAAAAATGATCTTTTCTGGCTATATTGATCAGAATCGGTCGTAAGAAAGGAGTGCGAATCTGTGAGAATGATCGAAATAGCAGATCAAGTCAGTCAACCGTGCACAAAATGTTCTTTATATAGAACGATATTAAAGAAAAGAACATGGCTTTCATTTTTATTGAAGATTAGAGATCCGACAATAGGGTACACAGAAAGTAAATGAAAATGTGTCTTTACTCCTGTATATTCTTCTGGATTTTGGTCTCAGCTGTTAGTATAATAATCTTAATACGATATTCATAGGAAAGAATAGATGTAAGGCTTCTTTTAAGAGTACAATCTCGTATTTTGTATTAAAATCAGCTGTTTTGACCTCCCTGGAGCATATTGGAGTGTGTGGTTATTCAGTGGATATGAATATATATGCAAACGAGGAGGAAAACATAAATGAAAAAATTCCTGACCATTCTGTTTAGTGCCGTTTTATTCTTTGGACTTGGAACGGGTGCTTTTGCATCAGACACATCATCTTCTGATGAGGCGAAAGCATATGAGCTGATTGAAAAAACAAATGCTAAGATTGCGGATGAAATTGATAAAGCGGTTGAAAAATCAGATAAACTGTACGCTGACTATCTCACTTCTGTCGAAGGCCTTGATGCAAGCAGTGAAGAATACATCAAGTTAACTGAAAAATATAATAAACAACTGGATCAAATCGTCGATAAAGTATATAACAAGACATTTGACATGACAGCAGATGCTATTGAAAAAGCCGCTGAGCTCGGCGTTGAAGCTGAGTGCGAGTGGATTCTGGTGCGCTTTGGTGATCGTGATGTATGGATTGACCCAATACGTGTTGTTCCTTGCTGTGACTAATAAATTGCTGCTGCAGTAGAAAATCGCAATTGGTGAAGAGAGTGGATGAATAATGATTCCGCTCTTTTTGCTATACATTAAGTGGGGGTGATACATATGTCTTTTGTGATCAAGAAAAAGGATGAATATATTGAACAGTTTATCTCAAACAGTTTTGATATTAACCTTTTAGCACGTGGTGACGGAACTGAAATCATGGTGCAGCATATCACACAAGGCAGCCTATTTTACGTCTACCCCTCTGAGCATTCGAATGTCATGGAGTTTTATTATTTGCTCGCCGGTGAAATTACAGGTGAGGTATATGGAGAAACCGTTATCCTGGATCCTCATGACTATTTTATTTCGAGCGATCTTGAAGAGCCTGTCCATTTCCGGGCCAGAACCGATGTGACGATGCTCTGGGTTGTGACAGAACCAACTTTTCATGAGTTAAGTGCCGAGTTCCAGACATTGAAAAATATGGTTGAAATGGTGGAGAAAAAAGATCGTTATACGTACCAGCATAATAACCGTGTAGCCATGTATGCAGTAAAAATAGCGAGAAAATTGAAGCTGGCAAAAGTACAGCTCGAGAACTTATATATTTCTTCGGTTCTGCATGATGTAGGGAAAATAAACACCCCTGAGGAAGTCCTGCTAAAGCCGGGCCGACTGACAGAAGAAGAGTTTGCCCTTATTATGAGGCATCCTATTGATGGCGCTGAAATGGTAAAAAGTCTTTATTTTGAGGGCATTTCAACAATTATTTTACAGCATCATGAACGGCTGAATGGATCGGGCTATCCATACGGGTTATCTGGTGATGACATTGTACTTGAAGCCAGAATTATTGCAGTAAGTGATACATTTGATGCAATGACCGAAGACAGGGCTTACCGCAAGGCACTGAGTGTTCAAACAGCAGTAGATGAACTCGTCAAACTTTCAGGAAGTCACTATGATCCCACAATTGTAGATGCATTTGTAGAAATACTCAAAGAAGAAGGAAGAATTAATTGACATCATCCCTTTATTCCTTTAATGTAGACTTCATGCGATGAGCTCGTTTGCGTAAGTCGGATAAGGATCCTTTTCAAAGGAACACGTTGTGGAGCGTGCCTTAACGCCGCAAATTTAGAGGAAGAGGCCTGGACGGTTGTCCAGGCCTCTTTTTAATTTGTGTATGTAAGGTTAGCGGAAGAGTTCGTGAGGTTAGCCGTGGCATTCGTGAGGTTGAACACCGGGTTTGTGAGTTCAGCGGCCACTTTTGTAAGCTTCGCAAACAAGTTCGTCAGTTCAGTGAGAAAAGTCCCGCCTGATTCGAGGTCATTAAACTGAAGAAAAAAACCGGTCATCTTCCCAGCAACAGAAAGGTGACCGGTCTATTATTAACCTTTTTGTATCTGGCTCGCTTTCTTCCTGTTTCGCCGCATGGCTTTTGTGATGTAACCGCCTTTAAAGTTTCGCGGCTCATAAGATACGATGAAGGCGCTCGGTTCGTACTGACTCACAATGTCGATAAACTCACGCTCGCGATCACGGCGTGCGGTACAATCCAGTCTGTAGCGGCGTGCCTGGTTCATTCCTTCAACCTCTGAGGTGGAAACGCTGAATCCTTCATCTCTTAAATTCTTTATTAAATCCTCATTTTTACTCATAATATTGACTTCAATCGATACAAAGCCTATTGCCAGACGCTGTTCGAGAATCTGACCGAGGTAAACCCCGATTCCGAAGCCGAGCGCGTAGGCGACCATATTTAAATAGTTTGATAGATCACTAAATACAATCCCTAAAGCAATCACGTAAATAAACCCTTCTAAGATTCCCATGGCTGCTGCTTTTTCCTTCATACCTTTAACCATCATAATGGTTCGTAAGGTTAAAACCGGAACAAAAATCAGCTGTGCGACAAAGATGATGAGTGCCTGAAGCATTTACCTGCCACCTCTTTCCAAAAACGTTCTGTCTAGTTTAACAGGGGAAGGCTTCAGACAGCAAGGCTGATTTGATTAAAATTCTTACGATATTGTGCAGGTTATATAGCAGTTTTGTCCTAAAAAGTGTACTGACTAATGGTACATTTAACTTATTTTTACAAGAAAGAGAATTATAATGAAACAAGTGGCGTGTTTTGCCGTATTCTTACATAAGAAAGCGGGTGTAATAGATGAATAGATTTTCAAAAATCATGATATTGATCGTAATCAGTTCGTTTTTTATCCAGCCTGCACCGACAAAAGCGGCAACGGTGTGGATCGAAGAATCTCTGATTGAAGCATATGCTGCGGAGAATGGAAATGTTGAAGTCAGAGAAACACATACATATGAATTTGAGGGGGCATTCAATGAAATTACACGAACGCTGCCTGTAAGAGATGGAAAGACTATTGAGAATGTCAGGGCAGCAGAAAATGGCTCTGAGCTGAATGTAGTGAAGGACGGCAATACGTACTCGATCCAGCGCAGTGGTCAGGATGAGATTCTCACGATTCAAATTGTCTATACCATTGTAGACGGTGTAGATTTTTATGAGGACCTGGCGCAGTTTCACTGGGGCTTTTTCGATGCGTCCAATCCGACAGATTTTGAAGATTTAACGATTCAGGTCTGGCCGTTCGAACCGGCAGAAGAGGGCATTGCTTTCGGGTATGATGAAGCGTATGGGAAAGAGTCCGTGATGGAGGGCGGTGCTGTCGAGTTTTACTACGGTAAGGTTCCGTCCAACCGGGATGGAGATATCCGTGTAGCATGGGACGCTGAAACATTCGGTCAGCCGGCAGATCCGGGAAATGGAGAATTGCGTCCTGAATTAATTGAAGCGCTTCGCGGGATTGAGGAGGAAATTGTCGCCGGGGAAGAAAGAAGCCGATTATTCGGTATGATTGGTCTGCCAATTGTTCTTTTGTATGGTCTGTTTTTGATTTGGCGAATTTGGAAAAGCTGGCGCAATGCCCGAATGGTTCGGGAGGAAATGGAGCAGCAGGGAACACAGCCGGAGGTGACGATGCCGGCATTGCTTTACTTTATGAATACAAGACTGACCAGACACGAATTTCCGGATGAAACGATGGGTGTTGCACTTCTTGAGCTGATCCGGAAAGGAAATGTGGAGGAAATAGAAGAAGGCCACTTCAGACTTGTTAATGAGTCCGGATTGAAAAAGCATGAACAAAAGCTGGTTGACTGGTTATTTAAAAAAATGGGCTCGGGTACTGACTTCAGGATGACGGATTTATCGTTGTATACGCTTTATGAAGACCAGCATAATCTTTTCCGGCATGACGATAACGTGTGGAAAGAGCTGATAAAGGATGAATTGATCCAGGAAGGCGGTCTATTTAAGGAAGCCTTAATGCATCGCGCCGGAATTGCCCTGACTGGACTTGCGATGCTGCCGTTTCTCATTTTATTTCCGGCTAACGGTCTGCCGTGGCATTTTCTGCTGTCATTCCTATTTACACTTGTCGCAATCGGTTATGCGTATTTCTACCGACCTTTAACGCTAAAAGGAGCAGCGGTTAAGCAGAAGTGGGAATCGGTTGACCGTGACTACCCAAAGCTTGAAACTGAGAAATGGGATCAGTGGGATGAAGAGAAAAAGCTTCAAGTTATGCTGTTTGGCCTTGGCATGGAAGATAAAAAGATGATACGTAAAAACGATCATCTGTTGTACGAGGCGAACCATCAGCAGGAAGCGATTGAAAGTGTAAACAACCTGATGACCTATCACAGGCTGTATCAGGCCATTATGCCAACAGTGAAAACCGCGTATGAGACGGTGGATAGTACGGATCGACGATAATGAAAAAGCCTTTGTCCCGGGGAGACAAAGGCTTTTTTCATGTAGGAGATGATGGTGGGTGAAATGTCACGATTTTGCGAAACGCTGGTGAAATCTTTCGAACGTGGGCTGGAATTATGCGAACCCTAGACGTTATTTTGCGAAAGACGGCGCTAATTCTGCGAACTACGGCCGGTATCCTGCGAACCCCATCCATCCTCCTCAAAAACGCACATCACCATTCCCTTGGTTCATAATCCAGCTCTCTGAATAGCTGTGTGCGCTCTTTTTTCGAAAGGTCACGCCACTGTCCGACTGGCAGGTTGTTCAGGTGAATATTCATGATGCGCGTGCGCTGCAGGCGGTATACTTCGTAGCCGAGCGCTTCACACATGCGGCGGATCTGGCGGTTAAGACCTTGTGTGAGGGTGATTTGAAACTCAAATTTAGAGAGCTCAACAACCTTACAAGGCTTTGTTTTGGTACCTAAAATCTTGACGCCTTCAGACATCTGCTTCACAAATTCCGGTGTGATCGGTTTATCCACTGACACGACGTATTCTTTTTCGTGCTCGTTTTCCGGGCGGAGAATTTCGTTAATGATGTCCCCGTCATTTGTTAGAAGAATCAGACCTTCAGACTCTTTATCAAGACGGCCCACATGCGAAATGCGTAGTGGATGGTTCACAAGGTCAATAATGTTACCTTTCACACCTTTTTCAGACGTGCAGGTGATGCCGACCGGCTTGTTGAGCGCGATGTAGACATTGTTGCGGGCGAGGCGGATCGTCTGACCGTTAACCATGACTTCGTCGCCTGGCTCCACCTGGGCACCAATTTTGGCGATTTTGCCGTTGATCTTCACTTTTCCTTCTTCTACAAGGCGGTCCGCAGCGCGGCGTGACGCCTTTCCTGATTCACTGATAAATTTATTAATACGCAAGCTGATCACTTCCTGTACAGTTTATTTCACAAAAACAGCGGTTGAAATCCATTCCCTCATCTTAACTTTTCTTTTATCATACGGCAACATACGGGCGCGAATAAAGGGATTCTTTTTAAATGGGAGTTCGATATAATGAAATGAACAGACTGTTTGAGAGGATTTGACGGATGAAAAAATGGTGGATAATAGGTGCTTTCCTGCTTGCCGGCTGTTCGCAATCGGAGCAGTCAGATACAGCAAAAACAGAGCTGACCATATCAGCGGCTGCGAGTCTGCAGGATGCACTGGAAGAGATTCAATCAGATTTTGAACAGGATAATCCGGATATTAAGATTCAATTCAATATTGGCAGCTCGGGATCCTTAAGCCAGCAAATTTCTCAGGGGGCTCCGGTAGATCTGTTTTTCTCGGCAGCCGAGGAGCCGTTTGATCGTTTATCGGAGGAGGGTTTGATTTCTTCTGAGGTAGATCTATTAGGAAATTCCTTAGTGCTGATCACTCCAAATGAGCAGGAGGTTTCCGCACTGGAGGAATTGCCGGAAACGGTGCGGATTTCAATAGGTACGCCAGAATCAGTTCCGGCCGGGCAATATGCAAAAGAGGCATTGGAAGCGCTGGACTTATGGGAAACGGTTGAGGGAAAGATGGTTTATGCCAAAGACGTGCGACAGGTACTTACATATGTAGAAACGGGAAATGTGGATGCCGGGATCGTGTATCAGACAGATGCGATGAGCTCGGAGGATGTGACGGTGGTGGAGGAATTGGATTCTGAACTTCATGCGCCAATTGTCTATCCGCTCGGGATTGTGAAGGAGTCAGAGGCAGCCAGGTTGTTTTATGACTATTTGAAGAGTGAAGAAGCACTTGCTGTCTTTGAGGAATACGGATTTAAAGGGCTGACGCCATGATGACAGCACAATTCTGGGAACCACTGCGTTTATCCTTGGAGGTGGCGGTTGTTGCAAGTATGGTGGTCATCATCACCGGTATTTTGGCTGGCAGGTTGATGGCTGGGCGTTCATTCAGAGGGAAAGCGCTTGTTGAGACAGTATTTTTATTGCCACTCGTATTGCCGCCAACTGTCGTCGGATTTTTACTGATCGTCTGGTTTGGGCGAAATGGCTGGGCAGGACAGGCGATTGAGTGGCTCTTTAACCAGCCGGTCATTTTTACCTGGTGGGCAGCAGTCATTGCGGCTATTGTGGTTGCTTTTCCTTTAATGTATCAGTCCGCGAAAACGGGCTTTGAGTCAATAGATGGCGATATTGAAGATGCCGCAAGAGTGGATGGAGCAGGTGAATTCCGCGTCTTTCTATCAGTCTCTACACCACTCGCAATCAAGGCGATTATCTCCGGCGGCATCCTGAGCTTTGCCCGCGCACTCGGAGAATTCGGCGCGACACTCATGTTCGCCGGCAACATCCCCGGCGTCACCCAGACAGCCCCACTCGCCATCTACGTCGCCATGGACTCCGGTAATATGGAACTCGCGTGGATGTGGGTAGCGTGTATGGTTGGGATTTCGTTTTTGATGCTGATGCTGGTTTACAGAGCACGGGTTTAGGGGACGGAGCGGGTGTTCCTTTCTGGAAACTGTGTCCCTTTGTTTACAAAAAAGAAGGAATTTCCATTTAAAAAACCGAATCCTTTATATAAGAGAAGGGATCGGTGATGAAAAATGAAGCGATTTTATTTTGTGCTAAGCATAGCCGCTGCGATAGGTCTGATTTTTACTGGAGGCTTTGCAGTGGCAAAAACGATGTATGATGAGCCTGTACGTGAGGTTTTGATTGGTTATCCGCACGAAGAAAGGAAAGAGGAGACAGTCATCAGACATTCGTTTACGGATCGTGAGGATCTGAATACAGTTGACAACCTTCAGCAAATCATGATGTTCAGTCAAGTGATGGAAGCACCGGCTGATCTGGGGGAGCATGATGTCATCATAGAAGTACGAAATCCGAAGCATCATACAGCCTTGACGATCATGCCTGTCTGGTTTGAAGAGGATGGTGCCTGGTTTGGATTTGATGATGAATACAGGTGGATCAGTCAGGAAGATGCGGAGTGGTTAAAGGAAGCCATACGTTTTAAAGAGTAGAGGGGGACGGAGCGGGTGTTCCTTTTTGTGTGCTCTGTCCCTCAGTCACCATTTTCACCCCTTCTCATACGATATAGAGGGGTGAGACGATGCCTAGAATTCAATATAAGGATTCAGATGTTGACTTGATGGCGAGGATGATGAGAGCAGAGGCAGAGGGCGAAGGTGCACAGGGCATGCTGTATGTGGGAAATGTGATTGTGAATCGTGTAAGAGTGGACTGTCTGGATTTCAGGGATGTCCGGAATGTGCATGATGTCATTTTCCAGATACAGGGTAATAATTACTCCTTTGAAGCGGTTCAAAAGGGCAACCTTTTTTATCACCGTGCCCGCGAAAAAGAAAAGCAGCTTGCCAAAAAAGCATTGGATTACTGGACCGACCATCCTGCAAGATTTGCCCTCTGGTACTTCAACCCGTACGGACCATGCCCGTCAACCTGGTATAACCAGCCGTTTACAGGACAATTTAAAAATCACTGTTTTTATGAGCCGATCGGTGGCACGTGTGACAGTGTGTACTAGGGGACGGAGCGCCTGTTTCTTTTTTGAACGGGCGCTCCGTCCCTCTGTTTCTTTTTTACCTTGTAATACGATGTACATAGTGTTACGATTTTAAAAAGATAAATTTTGGAACAGGTGGTTTGTAAATGGATAAGGAAATCATGAAGGGCAGCATTGATATTTTGCTTTTATCGCTGGTGAGCAGGCAGGATATGTATGGGTATGAAATGGTGAAGTCGCTTAAAGTGAGCAGTGAGGATCTTTATGAAATGGGTGAGGGAACGCTTTACCCGGCTTTGAAGCGGCTTGAGAAAAAAGGATGGATGGAGTCTTACTGGCGTGAAGTGGAACCAGGACCGCGCAGGAAGTATTACAGAATCACATTGAATGGGCAGGAGGAGCTAGAGCGAAAGCAGAGCGAATGGGATAAAATCACGGCTTTAATTAAAACGGTGAGGAGGGACTTGCGTGGATCAGAGGCTTGAAGAGTATGTGTGGGAGATCACAGATGAGTTGCATTGTTCATCGGAAGAGAAAGAAGACATTTGTGAGGAGATGCTTGGTCATTTGCTTTTATTGAAGGAAGAATTTTTAGAGGAAGGTTGTTCTGATACAGAAGCTGCTGAAAAAGCCATTCACATCTTCGGCCATGAAAAAGAACTGAAAAAGGGCCTGCAAAGCGTGATGTCTCCTTTTTATAAACCGCTGAGACTGTTGATTTTGAGCGCTTTTACTTTTTACAGTTTTATTGTGCTGGCCAACCTGCTGTTTATTCGTTTAATAGAGAGAGTTGCATTTGGAGAAGCAACAAGACTCTATTTCTTTTGGCCGGAAAATGCCGAATCTTTTTGGAGCGCTGAGGTCTGGCAACATAACATGAATCTGACGCCGTTTCGCAATATTACGATGTATTTAAACGGATCAGAGTATTTTAATTCAAATATTATTTTACATAATACCCTTGGTAATCTCTTAATCTTTCTTCCACTCGGGCTGTTTCTGCCAATCCTTTATAAGAAATGCCGTAACTGGTGGAAAATGCTTTTGATGGGTGCGGGATTGTCACTGCTGATCGAACTGACCCAGTTTTTTACCATGACCGGTCAGTTTGATATTGATGATGTGATATTGAATGGAGCAGGTGCGCTTGTTGGGTATCTATTAGTCAAGGTGCTGTTAAAAGTGTCAGAGGTAGTTGTTGTAAGAGAGAAGAAGCAAAGGGTGTCGGATGTATAACACAAGGGGACGGAGCGGGTGTGCAAAAAAGGCACACCCGCTCCGTCCCCCTGTTATTATCTTCTCACTCTGACAATCTGTCCCCTGCTTAAACGCAGCAGTTCTTCAGAAGGTATTTTAATAAGCGACTGCGCTGTGCCGCCTCCTGTATAGACGACAGGAGTTTCCATGACTTTAGGGTCAATCAGAAAGGTTGCTTCAAAGCCAAAGGAGGGCACGCCGCCAGCCGGGAATCCGGATTTATCGATGATTTCGTGTTCGTTTGCGAGGCGTGGGCGTGGAATGTTTAAGGCTTTGCTTACTCTGCTTGTGCTTGCGCGATCTTCTCCTTTGACAATGGCGACAATCAGTTCGTCGTCCTCACTGATCATACAAATATTTTTCACAAGCTGTTCAGTGCTGGCTTGAACAGCTTGTGCGGCTTCTTCAACGGAGTGGGTGGACTCCTTGAGTTGAAGAAGTTCAGCACTGGATTGATTTTCCTTGATAAATGCCAGTAATGCTGACATATAATCTCCTCCCTTACTGACTTTGTTCGACTTCACTCATCAAAGCATGCGTATTTCCTTCCGTATCATGAAAAAAGGACATCCAGGTTTCTGTTGTGTCCATTTTAGCGATCAGATGGGGGGCACTGATAAAAGTGATACCTCGCTTCTGATGAGTGCTGCTCGCTTCATGAATATCATTTACATTAAAGTAAACGACTGATCCGGGGTGGTCAAACGTTTCGTTTTCCGGCAATGTCAGCATCAGCCGAATGCCGCCGGTTTCAAAAAAGGCCATTGAATCTGTTTGAAAAAGCAGGTTCAAATTTAGTTTGTTCTGATAAAAATCGACTGCTCTTTCAATATCTTGTACGGGTATGCCGATTTGTCCAATGTTTTGTATCATGTTAACACTCCTTGGATATTTATAAGTTAGTAATTCTCCTCCCAAGAAGGTTTTCCTCCTTTTTAGAAGAATAGTAGGTAGAAGACATCTTTAGGGGGAGCAGCTGTGAATATTAAGTTTTGGACGATGTGTATGATTGAAAAGGATGATAAGGTTCTGATGATTGACCGTCAGCATGGTGATTTTCAGGGGTTTATTCCGCCTGGTGGGAAGGTTGATTTTCCTGAGAGCTTTTCGGATAGTGCGATTCGGGAGGTTAAAGAGGAAACCGGGCTTGCAATCAATAGCATGATCTATAAAGGGTTATATGAGTATGTCAATCCGCAAAAACAGGATCGTTATATGATTTTTCATTATTTGACGGATGATTTTGAAGGAGAACTGCTGGCGCAACCGCCGGAGGGTGAACTCGTGTGGGTGGATAAAAAGGATCTCTCGTCACTTCCCATGCAGGATTCAGTGCGCCGCCGGATCCCATATTTTTTTCAAGAGGGCACCTTTGAAATCCATGTGGAGTGGGACGGCATCAAGGATGGTGAACGTGAAGTCCGCATCCGTGAATTATAAAGTTTTTTCTGAAGAGCAACTCTTTTGACTTCCGAACAGTTCTGTTATACGGTTAATCCCGACCAAATGAATCTGAATAAATTGCTTTCGTAATGAGCAATTTCGATACAGAACTGAAAAAGGAGGGATTGGCATGAAGAAATTGTGGAAAGGGTACTTGAAGACCTCACTCATTCTGAAGATTACGGTTGCGCTTGTGCTTGGTGTCGTGACCGGGCTTGTTTTCGGTGAAAGTGCTTCGGCATTAACACCGCTCGGGGATCTTTTGTTAAACCTGTTAAACTTTCTGATTTTGCCATTAATTTTATTTACATTAATTGTAGGGGTGAACCAGACGCAGCTCAGCTCGCTTGGACGGATGGGCGGGAAAACGTTCCTGTATTATACCGCGACCTCTGCGTTTGCGATTGTTGTCGGCTTGACGGTCGCGACGATTTTCTCACCGGGAACAGGGCTCTCTTTGCCAAACGAAACATTTGAAGCGCCTGAAAATCCGGGTGTGATCAGTGTTCTGTTGAACATTGTGCCATCTAATATCGTGACGGCTTTTTCTGAATATAATCTGCTCGGGATCATTTTCACAGCGATTGTGTTCGGCATTGCGATTTCTTACCTGCGCTCATCCTCTGAGCACCAGGCGCTTGGGGAGCAGGTATATAATGTAGCGAATGGCCTGAACGAAGCCACGCTTACGATTATGAAAGGCATTTTGCAGTATGTACCGATCGGTGTCTTTGCGATTGTTGCGAATACAGTAGGAAGCCAGGGGCTGAATACGCTTCTTGAGCTTGGAAATGTGGTAGCCGTGCTGTATGTGGGAATTGCGGTTCAAATCGTGATTTACATTCTGCTGATGCTGGCCTTTAAGATCAGTCCAAAAGCGTTTTTCTCTCAGGCGCGCACGCCGATGCTGACTGCTTTTGTGACGCAAAGCAGTTCAGGGACACTCCCGATTACACTGAATGCGGCTAAAAACCTTGGCGTTTCTAAAAGCTTATACGGCTTCAGCCTGCCACTTGGTGCGACCATTAACATGGATGGCGCGGCGATTCGTATCGCGGTATCCGCTGTCTTTGCGGCAAACGTGGTAGGAGAGCCACTCGGTCTGACTGAGATGCTGATGGTCGTGCTCGTTGGAACACTTGCTTCGATCGGAACCGCGGGTGTGCCGGGAGCAGGAATTGTCATGATCGCGACAGTCTTTGCCCAGCTCGGACTCCCGATGGAAGCCGTTGCACTGCTAACAGCGATTGACGCACTCGTCGGAATGGGTGCAACCATGCTGAACATCACAGGAGATCTCGTTGGTACAAAAATTATTGACCAGACAGAAAAGAAAAAAGGGGCTCAAACTGCCTGATTCATTTTCGCCACAGTTCATAGAGCTGTGGTTTTTTCATGAAATGCATCCTAAAACTACGTCAAAAACATACTCAAAACAAATAAACTCACTCATTTGATGGTTAAATGAGTGAGTTTATTTAATTAATGTTATGTTTTTCTCCATTTTGCATTACGTCCATGCTCAGAAATTTCGATTCTATTATTGCTTTTTAGTTGCTGAAGTACACGTGTTATGGTGGATTCACTTACATCAGGACAGGCATTTTTTATATCTTCTTTTGTAAAGAAACCAATTTTATTTTCAATGAAGCGCTCTACACGCTCGCTTTTCCCGCCTTTTTTAGATTCTACTAACCCTACACGATCCTCCAGCTGTTTGTATGCAGCAATGATAGTGCCAAGCAGATAATGAATCCAAGGGAAAATATTGTTTTTATTTTCATGCCAGTCCATAGATGAAATACGAAGTGATTCGTAGTAACCTTCTTTCGTATCCTCAATAATCTTTTCAAGGCTGATATATCGTCCCACTTCGTACCCAAAATGATAAAGAAGCAGAAGTGTCAATAGCCTTGCCATACGAACATTGCCATCGTTGAATGGATGAATGCAAAGAAAATCGAGTACAAAAACAGCAATCAGAATAAGCGGTTCTACATGATCTTTCCCACGGTTGAGTTTGAATTCAAAACAGAGTTCTTCCATCGCTTTAGGTGTTTCAAAGGCTGAGGTTGGCTGAAATCGAATTCTTTTTTCACGTGTTGGTAATGTCTCAGTAATAACATTATCACTGTTTTTCCATGATCCACCCTCAAATGACAGATACTTGTATATCATTCGGTGCAACTGTAAGAGAACATTGGGTTCAATGGTAATCGCCTCATGAGATGAATGGATTAAGTCGAGGACATCGCGGTAACCAGCAATTTCTCCTTCAGAACGATCCATAGGTTCGGTACTTTTATCCATAATGCTTTTTAACCGTTTGTCCGTCACAATGATTCCTTCAATCGCATTTGATGCTTTTGTAGATTGAATCACTGCAACACTTCTCAAGGTATTTAGCAGCTCTGGAGCCTGCCTGATATATAAATCCTGTTTTCCTTTGTACTCGTTTATACGTGAAATTAATCGTAACGTTTCCATTGGATAAGAAAGTTCTTCAAGAAAATCGTAATTGAATGCTCTCATTTCCTCACCTCGTGACTGACATTGTACTCAAATTATATCAAAAACATACTCAAAACAAATAAACTCACTCATTTGGTGGTCAAATGAGTGAGTTTATTTGAAAACGGGGGACGGAGCGACTGAAAAGACACAGGCGCTCCGTCCCCCTGTTTTATTTCCTTGCAGGTGAGCCGAATTTACCTTCCTGGAAGTCGCGGTAGGCCTGCTTGATTTCTTCCATATTGCTCATCACAAAAGGACCTTGTGCGATGTATTCCTCTTTTAAAGGAACGCCTGAGTATAGCAGGAGACGTGCGCGGCTTTTTGCGCGGATGACGAGCTCACTTTCTGCTTCTGTGCCGTCTTCTTCATAAGTGAGTGTTGCCACATCTGTTTTGGCAAGTGCAATGCGTTCTTCGCCGACTTCGATTTCGCCCGCTGTCATGTATAAAAAGGCATTATGGTTTTCGGGAATGACGTGTTTATATTCAGCCCCGGCTTTTAAATGAATTTCGGTCATGGTGATTGGAACAAGACTTTTCATCGGACCGGTAACGCCTGCGATATCGCCTGAATAGACGCGCACGCTGCCACCTTCAAATGTGACGACAGGGGCGTCCTCCACATACACATTTTGATAAGAGGTCGTGGTCGTTCTCAGTTCATGTGGCAGGTTGAGCCAGAGTTGAAACGTGTGAATCAGATCATCATCAACCGCTTCCTCGCCGTGTCGTGCTGCCCATCCTGCATTCATATACTGAACATCACCGGCATCTAGCACCGAGTGTCCGCCGTGATTATCAATATGCTCCAGACGTCCATCGACCACATAGGTAATAGTCTGAAATCCGCGGTGCGGGTGATCAGAAAAAGTACCGCGTTTAAACCAATCATCCGCCATCAAAATGAACGGATCAAATTCCTCCTTGCGATCAGGGGGTAAAATCCAGCCCTGCTGCACATGAGGATAACCATACTGATTATATTGGACACGCCAATGATCCTTAACCGAACGTTTGAAACGATCTGCCATGATAACAACAACTCCTCTAAATGGTTTCTCTTTCTAGTGTCTCATATACCCCTAATTTTTATAAGTAGGCACAATAATGTGGTATAGTATCAAAAAAGATACTATGCATGAGGTGATACGATGAAAACGCCTGTAAATCCAAACCAGTGCCAGGTTGTCACAGCTCTGGATATGATCGTGGGTAAATGGAAGCCCATTATCCTGCAGCACCTGATGGCCGAAGACACACTCCGATTCAATGAATTGAGAAGAAGAATCCCGGATATCACACAACGCATGCTCACCATGCACCTGCGTGAGCTCGAAGAAAACGACATCATCCACCGTGAAGTCTACCCGCAGGTGCCGCCAAAAGTCGAATACTCCATGACAGAATACGGCAAAACCCTTGAGCCGATTCTACACGCGATGCATGAGTGGGGGATGGCGCATCTGGAGCGGATGAAGAAATAGGGGACGGAGCGGGTGTTCCTTTTTGCAAAAAAGAACACCCGCTCCGTCCCCAAGAAATAATTAACTTTTCAAAATCTTTCAAAGGGACTATAATTTGTTAAAACGAATGTAGGAGAATCGCCATGATTTCTGCGATGAATGATGTGATACAGATCATGACGGCACTGGATCAGCATTTGCTGGTGTCGATTTCAGACCGGGATTGCCGGATTATATATGTGAATGAGCGTTTTTGTGAGGTTTCTAAGTATGATAAGGATGAGATTATAGGCCGTACGCATGATTTTCTCAGGAGAACGCCACCAAGCGATGCGTTAAGGGCCTCGGTCTGGGAGAAAGTTTCTAAGGGCAGGACCTGGGAAGGGGAGCTTGAGCTCGTAGCAAAAGATCATACGCTCTACTGGGTTCACGCAACGATCGTTCCTTTTCTGGGCGAAGACGGCCTTCCCGAACGCTATATCACGTTCAGAACAGATATTACAAAGCGGAAATTAAAAGAAGATGAACTTCTCAATACTCACCAGCATCTAAATCAAACACTTTCTGAGCTGAATACAGTAAAGGATGCGATTGCAGAATCGTCTTTTATCGTTATTTTTAATGAATCGGGAAAGGTTCAATATGTTAATGATCTTGTATGTGAATTATCACATTATGAGAGAAATGAGTTGCTTGGAGAGACGTATCGCCTGCTTGACTTTACCTATCACCGTCGCTGCTCCATTCAAACGATTCTTTCTGTGTTGAATAAGGGAGAGGTGTGGAGAGGAGAGCTGAAGCATAAAGATAAATTCGGCCATGAATTTTGGATTCACGGCACGATTATTCCTTGTAAAAATGAAGCGGGTACGTGCTACCGATATGTCGGCATCGGCAACAATATCACAGAGCTTAAGCATTCAGAAGGGCTGCTGCTCAGAAGTGAAAAGCTCTCTGCACTTGGTGAACTTGCAGCAGGGATCGCCCATGAAATCAGAAATCCATTGACTACCCTAAAAGGCTTTACTTCTCTGCTGCTTGAAAATGAAAAAGAAGCAGATAAGAAGCTCTATATTCATTTGCTAAAAGAAGAAATTAACCGGATTGATCAGACCGTTAATGAACTGATGTCACTTGCCAAACCGAAGCCGCTCACGTTAAAGAAATCGAATTTACATGAGCTGATGCAGCAGGTATGGTTGTTTTTACAGCCTGAACTGCTGCTGCATGCCATTGAGATTGAGTGGAAAAAATCAACGACTGTTGTGACGGATTGCGAGGAGAATCAGATTAAGCAGGTGCTGATCAATGTGATGAAAAATGCGATTGAAGCCATGAACCGTGGAGGAACGATCTATTTATCTCTATATCAGGAAGAGGATCAGATCTTTATCCATGTGGAAGATAATGGGCCTGGTATCCCGGAGGAACATCTACGCATGCTTGGAAACCCGTTTTATACGACCAAAACGAATGGAAATGGTTTGGGTCTTTTAATGTGCAATAATATCATGAAAAATCATTTTGGCCGTTTTGAGATTAAAAATAGAGAGGAAGGGGGCACTGTGGTAACACTGGTGCTGCCTTACAGACCATAAAAAAGAGCGGTACCCCCGCTCTTTTGCTATTCCTATACGTATAGTTCTCCCGCTCCGACGATCATAGAAGGCCCTCCGATTTTCACCTGAACGATCTCTTGACCATTTGTTTTGACCTCTATTTCAATGAAGCTCGGACGTCCCATTTCAAGTCCCTGCTCGCTGACCATCGTGAAGTGATGATTACTTGCGGGCTGTACCAGACCGTTTTTTACAAGATAGGCTCCGAGTGGACCGCTTGCCCCGCCTGTAGCAGGGTCCTCCGCAATCCCCATCGCAGGTGCAAACATTCTGCTGTGAACATGGGAGTCAGCATGCTCAGTTTCTGTTGAAAAAGCGAAAATATGCTGCGTTTCATCATTTATGCTGAAGTGCTGTTCCCATACATCTGTACGGAACTGGATTTTTTTCATGGCTTCCAGTGAGCGGATTGGGATAAAGAGAAACGGTACACCGGATGACACAGTCTGAACGTGTAAATGATCACTCAGATCCTCTTCTGACAGTGAAAGTAGTGCCGCTGCCAGTTTACGATTATCGAAAATTGAACCAAACTGCGGAACTGGCTGCTGCATCTGAACCGATGTAATCGTGCCGTCTTTTTGCGTGACGGTCACCGGAATATCTCCGACACCCTCTTCGAGCACCCAGCTGTTTTCGCCCTCTTTTACATCAATCAGCCCTTTATCAGCTAATAAAAAGGCCGTGCCAATCGTGGGATGACCAGCCATCGGCAGCTCCATCTGAGGAGTGAAAATACGAAGTTTCTTCTGATTGCTTCCGTTTGATGGAGGCTGAACAAACACAGTTTCTGATAAATTCAGTTCTCTGGCAATTTGCTGCATCTGTACATCATCCAGCGGCTGTTCTTCATAAAAAACAGCAAGCTGATTGCCTCCAAATGGCGTTGTGGTAAAGACATCAAGCAAAGAGTATGACAATGTTTTCAATCGGTTTCATCCTTTCCTCAAGCTGTTTTTCGTTCTGATTGAGCAGTGGCAGGTGTTTCTTTCACAACAGATAAATAAATGACCATCAGAATAATCAGAGCAGCTCCTGCGACCTGAAATAAACCAAAAGTCAGCTGAAGCCACAACACGGAAGTGACAATCGCAGCGAGCGGCTCAATACTTCCGAGCAGGCTCGTTTCCTGCGGCTTTAAAAAGCGCAGGCTTTCAAGGTAAAACCAAAAAGCAAGCATCGTGCCAAAGACAATCACAAATCCGAGTGAAACTAGTGTAGGGCCGGTCCAGCCTGTCGTATTAATCACCCACGGGGGATGGATCAAAGCCATCGTTGCACCGCCGATCAGCATACCCCAGCCAATGACGTTGAGCGACCCCCATTTAGCCAGAAGGTCTCCGGCATAGAGGGTGTAAAAGGCAAGAGCCACTCCGGACAGCACGCCCCAAATGATCGCACCAGCAGGAACAGATAAAGTCTGAATAGAGCCGTTTGTCAGCAGCAGATACGTACCTGACAGTGCCAATAACACCCCGATCAGATCGCGGCCTGTAAACCTGCTGATGCGCCTGAAAATCAGGTAGGAGAGAATGAACACAGGTGCCAGATATTGAAGAAGGGTGGCGACAGCAGCATTCCCGAGATCAATCGATGCCATATACGTATACTGCACGCCAAGCATCCCTAGAATACTGAAGGTTACCAGTTGAATGACAGCTGATCGATCCCTCCAGATCCTGATGACGTTCGCTTTATTTTTCGTTGTCATGGCAATGAGCAGCAGCAGCGCGCCGGCTAACAGCAGACGCACGGAAACGAGCCATTCAACCGGAATCTGCTCTGTTTCAAACAGTCTTTTTGCTACTGTTCCGCCTACACCCCAAAACGTAGCACCGAGCGTCACCAATAGGATACCGATCCATCTATCAGGTTTGTTCATTCTCAATCACCTCCTGTTATGCATAAGTTTGATCGTATTCTTCCTGTGTAAACTGTTCCGGTTCTCCATCAAAAATCACGTGACCATCCTTTAACGCAATGATCCGATCTGCGTACTGTTTCGCAAGCTGAACATCATGCACGTTGATGATCGTTAACAGACCAAGAGAACGATGCATGCGTGTAATCAGCCGGAAAATCTGATCAGCTGTTCCGGGGTCAAGGCTTGCAACGGGTTCATCTCCAAGTAGAATAGCCGGCTCCTGCATCAGTGCCCGGGCAATGCCGACACGCTGTTTTTGACCTCCGGACAGCTTTTCCACTTTGCGCTTCTCGAGATCTGATAAACCGACTTCTTTTAATATTTCGCGGGCCCGTTCCATTTCCTGCTTTGAAAAAACACCTGTCAGATTCTTTAACGAAGAACGGGAGCCAAAAGATCCGGTCAGCACATTTTGCATCACAGATAGTCGCGGAATGAGATTGAAGTGCTGAAAAATCATACCGGATGAGCGGCGAACCTGTCTGATTTTAGTCCCTGAAAGATCAGACAGTGATTTTTCGTTTACCAGCACAGTTCCGGATGTGGGCGGCTGCAGACCATTCAGGCATCGGATAAAGGTTGATTTACCTGCACCGCTTTTTCCGAGCACACAGACGAACTCCCCTTTAGAAAAAGAAAGGGTGACATCAGCCAGGGCAGGGGCTTCTGTATTTGGATAGCGGACTGAAAGCTGTTGTGTCTGAATCATACAGGGCCTCCTTAAATGACTCGATTTCGAATATAGCTCGTCAGAAAATCAATGGCGATCACCATGACCATGATAATGAGCACGTCAAGTGCGACTGAGCTGTATTGAAAGGTTTTAAAATCGTTGAATAAACGCTGTCCGATCCCGCCGCCCCCGATAAATCCGAGCACGAGAGAGGTCCGGATCGCCACTTCGAAACGGTAAAAAAAGTGTGACAATACATTAGGCCAGATTTGTGGCAGAATGCTGAAGAAATGAGCGGTCCATTTCCTTGCACCCACAGCCACCATGGCTTCCTGAGGCCCGGGATCAGCCGCCTCGATTAATTCAGAGATCAGCTTTCCAAGCACCCCGATGTTATGAATCATGATCGCAATAACAGCGGGAAACGGCCCTAGACCAAGCATCGTCAGCAATATAAGACCGATCACAATCTCAGGAACCGAGCGGATAAAGCTCAAGACGACGCGCCACACATGAAAAAATCCGGTTGGCGCTGTATTTTTAGCGGCCAGGAAGCTGATGGGAAGGGAGATTAAAAGCGCAAAAAAGCTCCCGAGAAACGCCATCGCCAATGTTTCACCTGCATCTTCAAGCATGAGAGGAAGCCTGGAGAAATCCATCGGGAACCATTGACCTAGAAAATCAATCATATTGCGAAAATCACGGAATTTGGCTAAATCAAATTCCGTGATACGCATACTGATAGTCACCAATACGGTCAAAACAGCAACATAAAGAAGATGTCTTTTTTTAAACCACAAGGTGATCAGCTCTATTCATTTAAAATGCCCTGTTTTTCAGCGGCATCCAGGATACTGTTATAGTCTTCAGGTGTAGCTTCCGTGAATCCTGATGCACCAAATGCGTCGAGGATTTCAGGATCTTCAATCGCAAGGAAGGCGTCCTGTAAGGTCTGGATCGTTTCTTCATCAGTACCTGCTGTCACAGCCCAAGGATACTGGAACAACGGCTCCGATTCCCAGATGACTTTCAGCTGGGATTCATCAATTTTACCGGATTCAATCAGCTGATTATAAATCGCACTGTCAATCGCACCGGCCGTTACCTGTTTATTCTGTACAGCAAGCGCAGTTGCATCGTGTGATCCTGTAAAGCGGACTGTATTAAAATCATAGTCGTCCTCAGACTCATAAACACCGCGATCCTGCAGTTCAATAGAAGGAATCAGAGAGCCGGATGTCGAGTTGGGGTCACCAAAAGCAAAATCAACTGCCGCCGGATCGTTTAATAAATCTTCGATTGTTTCGTATGACTCATCAGTATGAGTAATGATATAGGAATGATAAAACGGCTCGCCGTCCACAAGCTGGGTGATGATCGCTTTTGCATCACTGCGTTCCTGGGCAATGACATACGTCAGCGGTCCAAGATACGCCATGTCAATCTGATCATAATTCATTGCTTCCACGACGCCGTTGTAATCAGGATACACATCAATTTTCGTTTCTCTGCCAAGCTCCTCAGTCAAAATGTCCTGAAGCTTGTTCATCGCGCCTTCCATTTCGCCCTCGGTCTGAGCTGGAATGACACCAATCGTAAAGGCCTCCTCATCGGAGCTTCGTTGGTCGCTGTCCTCGCTGTCCTCAGCATTCCCGCAAGCAGCAAGAATCATGGCTGTCGAAAGCGCAGCCGCCGTCAAAAAACGTTTTTTCATAAATAAGTCCTCTTTTCAGATGAATTTTCTAACATGAATAATTTTATGCTTATTGATGGGGTGTGTAAAGTGGGGATGAGTGTAGAAGAGGGGTCTGTCCATGAAGTCTACGGTAGACTTCAGGACAGACCCCAACTCTGCGATAGTCCAAATGGCACAATCCTGCGAAAGGGTGCTGATATTTTGCGAACGTCATCTATCATTCTACGAACCAACTTGAATATCTTGCGAACCAGCATCGATATCCTGCGAACAACGGCCGAAATCTTTCGAACCTCTTCACGTCTACATATAAAAAAACCGGCTACTCCCTATTGAATAGCCGGTCCCATGATCCCTGCATAGATACTGATCAAAACGAGTGCCAAAAACATGATCGTCATCCAAATGTCTGTCCGTCCAATTGCTGCTCTCCGGTAAAACGTACGGTCACTTTCACCGGTAAACCCCCGCGCTTCCATCGCAAAGGCAGTCCGTTCCGCTTTTCTCACAGCACCGGCCAGCATCGGAATCAGCACGTGTCGCATCGTGAGCACCCGTTTAACAGGCGACTTAGGCTTCACGATACCCCGCAGCTCCTGCGCCTGCTGAATCTGAACAAATTCATCCTTCAATACAGGAAGAAACTGATACCCGACCAAAATGCTGTAGGCGATCTTCGGCGAGAGCCTCAGCTGCTGCATCAGGCTCAGAATGAAGTCAACCGGTTTTGTCGTAAAAACAAATAGTAACGACAAACTGGAGAAGGCCAGCACCCGGAAGCTCAACGATAAAGCCGTGCCGAGCGGGTCAGCATTGTCATTGCCAAAAACAAGCGTGGTCCAGAAATAGCCGACGGCACCGAGTAAAAACGGCAGCATCATCAGCCCCCAGATCTTCCACGACACCTTCGCAAATGCGAGCTGAAACAGCACAACACCAAAAAAGAATACGAGTGGTGTCCATGGATTGAAGAAAAACGCCATCGTCATCATAGAAATCGTGATGATCACAAACTTAATAGAAGGATTCATGCGGTGCAGCCACTGCCGCATAGCGCTCACCCCCCGCTGGAGCCAGTAAACGGTGTGCGCTTAAAAGCTCCTTATTCTGCCAAACCTGCCCGGGCGAAAACACGCCTGTCAGCTGTCCCTCGCGCAAAAGTAACACCTGATCAGCCACGCGCGCAGCAAAGTTCATATCATGCGTGACGATCAGGAAAGTTACGCCTTCGTTCGCCCTTTCAATCAGCAATGACTCAAGCTCCTGAAGGGCCGCAGCATCCTGTCCGGCAGTTGGTTCATCCATAACAATAACCGGTCTGCCGTCACATAACATGGCACCGATGGCTACGCGCCGCTTCTGACCATGACTGACTGCAAAAGGATGAGCGTCCGCCACTTCGTTCAAATATAAGCGTTCAAGCATGTGATCCACATTTGAACCTCCACCAAAGGCAAGCTCCTCATGAACACTTTTTGTTAAAAACAGAAATTCGGGAGACTGCGGCACGTAACCGATTCTGTCAGGTTTCACACTGCCCCCGGTAGATTTTAAGCCGCACAGCGCTTTTAAAAGTGTAGACTTACCACTGCCGTTCGGTCCGGCAAGCACCGCGATCGAGCCCTCTTTCAATGAAAACGATACAGGTGAGAGGATAGGCGAGACAGCGAGCTCATGAACATTTAAACTCACGGCCGCCTGACTTCTCACCTGCCGAAGTACTTGAGGGCGCTCATGCTTCGGCGCTTCCATCTGCCATTTGCGATCAAAAAATCCATCCCATAATGCGACCTGATGATCGATCGCCACCACGGTAAGATCGCGTGAGGCGTGAAGCCTGCGAAGCCACGCCACAAATTCCTTAGCCGTCACCGGATCTAAATGCGTGAGCGGTTCATCCAACAGCAGAATATCAGGCTCCATGATCCACGCACAGGCCGTTGCGACCCGCTGTTTCTGTCCGCCCGATAAGGTTTGAATCACCGCATGCCTGAATTCACTCAACCCGGTTTCCTCAAGCACAGCAGTAATCCGCTGATCCATGTCTTCAACCGGAATCTTCGCATTTTCCAACGTAAACGCAAGCTCTTCTTCCACAGTTGGCATGCAAAACTGACTGTCGGGATCCTGAAAAACAGTCGCAATCCGCTGATTGATTTCACCAGGTCCATATTCTGAAGCGTCTCGTCCAAACAGCGTCACGCTGCCCGAAAGAATCCCATCACAATTCGCTGGATAAAGCCGATTCAACAAAAACAATAACGACGATTTGCCGCAGCCGCTTGGTCCGGTAATCACAACTTTTTCGCCTTGTCCCACGTGAAAATCCAGCCCGCTGAACAAGGGTTTGTCCGATTCAGGAAACTGAAACGACACGTTCTGTAAATCAATCACATCAGGCATGCGCATCACGTTTCGTAATCGCATAACCACGAAGTGAGCCTGTTGCGAGCAGGGCATCCACTAAATATTTACCGCCAATTCCGGCAATAATCGCACCGCTCATCACGCGAATCACAAACATGAGCAGGACGTATTCAGGTGCCAGCGCTGCAAAACCGCCAAGCAGATAGCCGTAAACAAAGCTGAATATAGCCGCTCCGGCTCCTGCCATCATAAAGACAGCCAGGTTATAGCGTTTGTATCCGGTAGCAGCAAAAACTGCTTCTGCCCCAAGCCCCTGAATGACACCGGCTAAAATCAGACGTGGTCCGACCGCATTACCAAGCATCACTTCAATGGCAGCAGCCATCGTCTCGGGAATCACCGCAGCACCCGGCTTGCGAATAATCGCCATCACAATAATCGAGACAATAAACCAAATCCCGAAAATCCATTCATAGGCGATGGGCCCAATCACCGCTGCCCATACGTTTCCAAGATGTAAAAACATCAGGTAAATAATCCCGAATACAACAGCAAATAGCGACATCAATACGACTTCTTTCAATTTCCACGACTTTAACATTAACTCAGCCCTTATGCGACGGACTGTTAATACTCATTGAAACCGTCATGACCAGGTGACGGTGCTCACCCGAACGCGCCTTTCCAAAAGTCTCTTCATAAAACGCAAATACATCGTGAATATCACCGTGAATGCCGCTCGCATAATGCATGGAATCATTAAAGACACCGCGTTCCTTCGCACGGTCTACTTCTCTATAAATCACACTCATGTAATCAGGGTTATTCATCGGGTAAAGCGCAAACTGTGACGACACATACTGCTTTGTCTCGTCATGATTTTTCACAGCAGGATCAACTTCCATATACACATCACCAGCCGTATCCCCGGGGCAGCCCGCTGAAAAAGTCGCATTCATCGCCACATGCGCACCCGTTTTAGCAGCATGAAGCGTAATCGCTTTAATGACGTTGAAAACGTGCTGCTCCTGTCCGCGAATCACAGTCGACACATCGTCTGTATGACGCCACACAGCCGAAAGATCCGTTGCCTCAAGCGCTCCTTTAATCACCGAAATAAAATCACCTGTCATCGGATGCAGCGAAAACCGGCACCCGACAATGTTACTTGTTCCACATTCCATTTCAACTTCCTCCTTCTGAGCATTTGCATAAAAAAAGACCACATCCGTGAAAGATGTAGCCACTGCTCCTGCTGTATACGAAGAGAAGTCACTACACTTCCTCACGCAGGTATTATCCTGATCGAGTCATAAGGGATCGGAGCCATTGCTCTCATCTCAGCTACATAAGCACCCCCAGTGCAGATAACGGTATGAACTTTTTCTATGCACGATCACTATATCACCTGAAAATGGGTTGCGCAACAGAATAAATCAGCTAATATGCATAATTAAGTGAATTTAATTGTAATATTTAACTTTTTATTCGTTGAAAATAATCTTTTTTCTAAGTGCTTTCCAGCTATAAAAATCTCATGTTTATTTACACACTCATTTCTCTCCTTTTAAAAATACAGTAAAAGAAGTGAACTTCAATGATCTTTCAAGCATTTAACATTCTCATAGGTCCATTCAGGTTGATTTGTACGATCATTCTGGCAAGCTCTTCAGGGGGATTAGTTCTGCCACGCTGAAGCCAGTGCTGAAGAATACCGACTGCAGCACTTGTTACATACGCCATCACGTAATCAATCGGAACAGCCGTGGAAACGGTCTCGTGATCAGTCAGTCTCAGCATATTTCTTTTGATCAGGTCTTTGATTTTTTCCTGAAAAGAAGGATCGATTGCATCCACCAGCAGCATATAAAAGGTGTCAGCTTCCTGATCAACGTAAGTAAACAATTCAGTTGCAAATAGAAGAAGGATATCCGGCTTAGATGACAACTGGTGCATTTTTTCAGTCAACCTGATCGTTACAATCTGCCACAGTCGATCAAGTAATTCCTGTTGAAGTTGTTCAAGCAGATCAAACTTGTCCAGGTAGTGTAAATAGAATGTTCCTCTATTAATTTCAGCCGTTTCGCAAAGATCTCTAACACTGATCCGTGAAAAATCCTTCTCTTTAACCAGTGTTATTAACGCATCATGTATCGCTTTCTTTGTTTTTTTAACACGCAAATCCTGCTTCATCGTCCAGCCTCCTTTTTATTTATTGAAATAATAGACATTTATTTAAAAAGTGTTGATTAATCAACATTTACAACTAAATTAATCATTGAATTAAATTGCCAATTTACTAATATTATAATCAACAGAGTGTTCAATAAGCAATGAGTTGTTGATTAAGAAGGAGTGAAGATGAGATGAAAATAGTAGAGGTTGTTCATGTATCCAAGTCATTTAGTAAGACACCTGTTTTGAAAAATGTTTCTTTTACGCTGGGAGAAGGAGAAATCGTTGGACTAATTGGACCGTCGGGATCCGGTAAAACAACGCTCGTGAAAACGATTATTGGCATGGAAAAAGCTGATGAGGGTGAGGTGATGGTTCGGGGAAAGAGAATGCCTGATCGATTGATGTTAAATCAGTTAGGTTACATGGCACAATCAGATGCTTTGTATATGGAATTGAGCGCAAAGGAACAGCTCCAGTTTTTTGCAAAGCTATATAAGGTACCTGCAAAAGACAGAAATGAGCGTATTCGTGTCTGCATGGCATTGGTTGATTTAGAAAAAGAGCTGAATAAAAAAGTGAGCCAATATTCCGGTGGGATGAAAAGACGACTTTCACTTGCGATGACATTACTGCATCAACCGGAATTACTGGTTCTTGATGAGCCGACTGTTGGCATAGACCCAAGACTGCGAAAAGAAATATGGGAAGAGTTAACGCTATTGAAAGAGCAGGGGAACTCCATTCTTGTGACAACACATGTGATGGATGAGGCAGAACGTTGCGACCGCCTTATTCTTTTACTCGAAGGTCGTGTACTGGCCGCAGGAACTCCAGATGAATTAAAACAGCAATTTCAAACAAATTCAATCGAATCTATCTTCCTTAAAGAAAGAGAAGTGAGTTGATATGAGAGTATTAGCCGTTGCGGGAAGAATCGTTCAACAGATTTTCAGAGATCACAGAACGCTAGCTTTGATGCTGGTGGCACCATTATTTATCCTGACACTGATTTACTTTCTGTTTCAGACAAATCAGGATTCGGTTGCCACAATCGGAGTAGTTAACCTATCAGATTCCATGCTTGAACAGCTTGCAGAAGCAGATATCGATATTGTTTCCTATGCTTCTGACCAATCGGTTCAGGAGCGCTTATTGACAGATGAGCTTGACGGTTATTTTGTATGGGACAATGAAACGCTAAACATTACTTACAATGCCAGCGCTACGACTTCAACCGGAGTAGTAAAAGCACAGGTGGCACGTATGCAACAGCAGCATTTTGCCGGCCAGGTGGAAGAAGTCCTCTCGCGTGCTGCTGAAGCAGGGGTGATTGCTCCTGACCAGACACCGGTTCCTTTAGAAGTTGAAGAGACATTTGCATTTGGACATGACGACACTACTTTTTTTGACACGATCAGTCCTTTTTTAATCGGCTTTTTCGTTTTTTTCTTTGTTTTCCTGATCTCAGGTATCTCCCTTCTTCGCGAACGGACCACCGGCACACTTGAAAGGCTTCTCAGCACGCCTATTAAACGGTCTGACATCGTTTTCGGCTATATTATCGGATATGGAATCTTTGCCATCATTCAAACAGTTATTGTCGTGATTTATAGTACGTATGTACTTGATATTCAAAATACAGGAAGCATCTGGAACGTATTGTTGATCAACAGTTTCATTGCTTTTGTAGCGCTTGCCTTCGGATTGCTGTTATCCACCTTTGCAAACTCGGAGCTGCAAATGGTTCAATTCATTCCAATCGTTGTAATTCCACAGATATTCTTTGCAGGATTACTGCCGGTAGATTCACTTCAAAACTGGCTGCAGACTGTTGCTAAAATCATGCCGCTTTATTATGGGGGAGATGCGTTAAAGGCAGTCATGATTTACGGTCAGGGGATCAATGATATCTATCTCAATCTACTCATCTTATTGCTGATTGGGGTCATGCTGACCATTGTTAATATTCGTGCACTGAGAAAATATAGAAAGATTTAAATGATGTTGATGGGGAATAAAGGGAATATAGGAGGCGGTACGATGCAAATGACATTAAAACATGTCCAGGAACAAATGTCTGAAAATGATCGTATACTTGCCCATATCAGATGTTCCCTGGACACCTATATCTATAGCCGGGTGGCAAGACCGGGCATTCTGGCAGTAACGGAAAAAGAAGTCATTTTTGTAGCAAACGCAGTAGGAGGATATGATCTAGTCGAGCGCTACACGCATGAAAAAATAGAGCGCGCCGCACTGAAAAAGTGGATATTCAGTCCCTACATTTACATGAAACTGCACGGAGGAGCAAAAAAATTTAAACACCTCATGGACGAGAATGGGGACGAACTGGTGGAAATCATTAATCAAAAATGAATAAAACCGATAGAGTTCATTTTCATGATAGTCAAAATCTAAACTTTTATTATCTTACGATTTGTTTAATTGATAGACGTATTCAATGCTTTGAAAAACAACTAGTGACGGGTCATTCCTACGCTCGCCGTGCGGCCTTGGAAACGTGAAGGCGGGCGTACAAACTGGACTGGCCCTGACGGAGATAAAGGCAACACGCCGTAGTGAGTTGATATTGACGTATGGCGAGGGACTGGGAAGTTTGCAAGGCCCGTCCCGGCGTGGTTTATCAATTTAACAAATAAAAAAGAACTCGTACAAAGACCCCGAGTTCTTCTTCACGGCTGAAAAATCAGCACACCCACAACCGCAATCACGAAACTGAACACAACTGAAAAAAACCAGTTCCGTCCCTGCATCGTATTAAACAGCACATTAAACAAAGCACTAATGCAAAAGGTGACAAAAAACACGAACAATATCAAAATAAAAGTCATCATCTTTCATGCAACTCCTATTCACGTGCTTATTACCACTAGTATATCACCGCAGGCTTTATTTAATCGCTCCGAATGTTCCCCCACAATGTCCGGCACAGGCCCCTGATTTATTTCGCGTCAGACTGAATCAGGCTTTCATCTCCAAGAACGTCCTTCACATAATCCTTACCCCAGGCATACATCGCTTCTAAGATCGGCATCAGTGATTTGCCGTGTTTAGTTAAAGAATATTCCACTTTTGGCGGAACAACTGCATACACTTCACGATGCACGATTCCATGCTGCTCAAGCTCCCGAAGCTGGTTAACAAGCATTCTCGGGGTGATTCCCGGAATCAGTTCTTTTAACTCACTGAATCGTTTCGTTCCTTCTTTTCCGAGGTGCCATAAAATCAGCATCTTCCACTTCCCACCGATAATCGCAAGTGTTAATTCTTTTTCACAGTTAAATGAACGTGTTTCAAAATGTGGCATGTGCTCTCCTCCGCCCCGGTATGATCCATTAGTATACTTTTAGACACTATATCACATAAGATTGCGTACTTTCAATTTGGGAACAAGGCTTGTATACTTGCCCACATGCTGTATCAAGACAGCATCATACAATCATTTTAAAAGGAGCGGGTTATCGATGAAATTACAATTAGCATTAGATCTTGTAGACATTCCTGGCGCAATTGACGTGGTAAAGGAAGTAGAGGACTATATTGATGTGGTCGAAATCGGTACACCGGTTGTCATTAATGAAGGGCTTAAGGCCGTAAAAGAAGTCAAGTCGGCATTTCCCAATCTGACTGTACTGGCCGACCTTAAAATTATGGATGCAGCAGGCTATGAAGTGAGTCAGGCTTCTGAAGCCGGAGCGGATATCATTACAATTTTAGGTGCGGCAGAGGACGAGTCGATCAGAGGTGCTGTTGAGGAAGCGAAAAAGCAGGGCAAAGAAATACTGGTTGATATGATTGCTGTAAAAGATATTGAAACCCGTGCGAAGGAGCTGGACGCACTTGGCGTAGACTACATCTGCGTACACACTGGCTACGACCTTCAGGCGGTTGGACAGGATTCCTTTAAGGATCTTGCGACAATCAAGCGCGTCGTGAAAAACACAAAGACAGCTGTAGCAGGCGGAATTAAGCTCGAGCAGCTGCCGGAAGTGATTGAGCAACAGCCGGATCTCGTCATTGTTGGCGGCGGCATCACAGGACAGGATGATAAAAAGGCAACGGCCAAAGAAATGCAAAGGCTGATCAAAGGAGCATAAATGATGAAAACGGCTGACTATGTAACAACCATTGTTGATGAACTGAATCAGTCAACCGGACAAATCTCCAATCAGGATGTGCAACAGCTGGCTGATCAGATCCTGGCTTCTGATAAGGTATTCGTAACAGGAGCGGGCCGTTCAGGATTAATGGGAAAGGCTTTTGCAATGCGTCTTATGCACATGGGTATTGACGCTTATGTAGTAGGGGAGACTGTCACAGCCAATTTAGAAGAGGGAGATCTCCTTGTTATCGGTACAGGTTCCGGTGAAACATCCTCTCTCATTCCTGTCGTGCAAAAAGCGAAAAAGCTAAACGGAATAGTCGCAGCTGTAACCATTACACCCGATTCAACGATCGGTGCATTGGCAGACTTAACCGTGAAATTGCCTGGTGCCAAAAAGGATCAGGAGGACGAAAAGCAGACCATTCAGCCAATGGGGTCCCTTTTCGAACAAACGCTTCTCCTGTTTTATGATGCGGTCATTTTAAGCATCATGGATCAGCGTGGGCTTGATTCTAATAAAATGTATGGAAAACATGCCAATCTTGAATGAAAAAAGAGCCTTTTTACGGGCTCTTTCTTCATTGAAGGTTGGATTTCTAAAAATGATTAATGTTGATTTTTTCAATTTCAGAGACGTAGCAAATGAGTAGTCGTTTTTGATGTCGATAGCACGATTATTTCTGTTGATAGGGGCATTGTTTATGTCGATAGATTCTATCAGAGAGCTGAATTTGTTGAAAGTATTGGATCTAACGTTGATAGGCTCTTGTTTTATGTCGATAGCAAGTAAATTTTTGTTGATCGCATCAATGAATCTGTCGATAGCAGATCATGCATCCATTTAACATAGTGATTTTTAAAACCGAGCCTATCGAGGGCTCTTTTTCATTAATAAATCTTATATAACGTAAAGGCAAGCTTTAATTCGTCTTAAATGAAAGCTGCTGCTTCTCCATCTCTTCTTTTAGCTGGCGGATGGTCTTTGGACCAACGCCGTGCAGGGCAAGAAGTTCTTTTTCGGTATAGTGGGCAACGATTTCAAGTGAATCAATTTCTTTTTGTGCAAGAGCACGTTTTGCAGGCTGGCTCAAATCCCGGGGCAGAGGCGTTTTATTTGTCATGATCATTCACTCCAATCTAAAACAGCATCGTCGGTAAATCCTCGAGCCGCTGATCCGCACTTCTCGGAATACGAAGAGACGGGGTTCCTTTTGTGTGAGCATTCCCACGAATGGTCAGAGTCCGCTTGCGATTCGCCATTTCAATCGTCAGCCATTTACTCGATTCATCAGTCGTCTGGATGCATTCAATGACTTCACTTTCAGTCAGCAGCAGAATCTCTGAGTTGTTCAGGTCATCCTCCCCGCAAATGAAGGCAAATAAATAACGGCCGTCCTGACCAAGCGTCTTTTCAAGCTCGGTATCGTAAAAGAAGAATGTCCAGATTTTCGATTCCGATTTGAGACGGGGCGTAAAGGAATACTTGGCATAAATCAGATAACTTCCCGAATCTTTTTCAAGCGCATAGATACGGCGGTCATTACCGCTTTCCTTCATGACAGGTGTGTAGCCTCTATTCACAAGCTGAGACAGCAGCGCGCCGAAATAAAAATCAACCTTCGGAATCTTCATCCTTGTCCTCCTTTCGTTCTTCACAGGGCTAAATTCAGACTTTGGTCTATTATGAAGGAATTTCGTCAAAAAATGAATAAGGAACACTCCATGAAACAGAATTCTTGCACAAATCATCCGTTCATAAGATGCTAGATGCAGACAGTAAACTGACTTGAAGGAGGGCTTTAAGCATGTCCATTAAAGAATTAAAAGGAATCCACCACGTGACGGCGATCACCAGCAGTGCGGAGAAGAACTATGAGTTTTTTACGTATGTACTCGGCATGCGTCTCGTGAAAAAAACGGTCAACCAGGATGATATCCAGACGTATCACCTGTTCTTTGCAGACGATACTGGCAGTCCGGGAACCGATATGACCTTTTTTGATTTTCCTGGCATTCCAAAAGGGAATCATGGTACAAACGAAATTTCAAAAACATCCTTCCGCGTACCAAGTGATGCGGCGATTGACTACTGGGTCGAGCGTTTTGACCGTCTAGGCGTCAAGCATAAAGGAGTAAAAGAGCAGTTTGGCAAAAAGACCTTATCGTTTGTTGATTTCGATGATCAGCAGTATCAGCTCATTTCAGATGAAGGAAATGAGGGAGTAGCGTCAGGGACACCGTGGCAAAATGGGCCGATTCCGCTGGAGTATGCGATTACAGGCCTCGGACCGATCTTTGTCCGCGTAGCGCAGTTCGATTATTTTAAAGAAATGCTTGAAAAAGTGCTGCTGTTTAAAGAAGTAGCGGAGGAAAAGTCTTTTCACCTGTTTGAAACAGGGGAGGGAGGAAACGGTTCACAAATCATCGTGGAACACAACACGTTCCTGCCGCAGGCACAACAGGGCTACGGAACGGTCCATCATGCCGCCTTCCGCCTTGAGGATCGCGACATGCTCGATGATTGGGATGAGCGCATGAAAGGCTTCGGTTTCCCGACATCCGGTTTTGTAGACCGCTTTTTCTTTAAATCCCTATACGTGCGGGTTGCGCCGCAGATTCTTTTTGAATTTGCCACAGACGGTCCCGGCTTTATGGGAGATGAGCCATACGAAACGCTTGGTGAAAAGCTGTCCCTGCCACCGTTTCTTGAGCCGAAACGGGGAGAAATCGAGGCCGCGGTTCGCCCGATTGATACCGTCAGAAGTACGAAGACATTTGAAAAAGAATAAATAAATTTAGTGAAGCACCCCGTGAAGAGTCATGGGGTGTTTTTTGTTGTGCAGGTAAGATGGGGAGATTGAAGGAATCGAGATTCGAAAAGAGGGAATCCGGTCAGGGAATGAAGGAAATCAGTCGTTGTTGTGAAGGGATAAACAAGGGTTGCGGGAGTAGTGAGGGAATAAATTTCTGAAACGAGTGAATTAATTTTTGAAAAGAAGGATAAAAAATCTGGAACGATTGAATCAGTAACGTTAGTGAAGAAATCACATTAACCTCCTCTATTTGCCGCGAAACCAAGCCGCTTTTCAGCAGGCAGTAACAGCTCCGCGTCCAACCTCGGCTGAATCCAATTTACATAAATCCCAACTTTTTAAAGGACTTCTGATAGCTTTTGCGAAAATGAATCGTATTAACAGGCAGGTACCGAGTAAAACAGGAACGGGGTGTATCATGCAGGAGCACGATCAAAAGCTTATAACCCTTTTACACAATCAAAACGAAGAGGCGATCGCTCTTCTGATTGAGCAGTATGGAGGACTGATTAAATCGATTATCCGAAAGCAGCTCACTGTTGAAGATCAGGATTTTGAAGAATGTCTGGACGATACGATTCTTGCCATCTGGCAAAACATCGGGGCATATGATCCAGCTAAAAATACGTTAAAACACTGGGTGGCGGCTGTAGCGAAATATAAAGCCATCGACTATCAGCGGAAGCAAATCAGGTAGAGGCAAAGAGAGCAGTCTTATGGAGAACTGACGGATGAACTGTTTTCGCAACAGGACGCTCGGGAACAAGCCGACCTTGAAGAGCTGCTCGCTCCCTTATCTGCTGAGGAGCAAAAGCTGTTTCGTCAGTATTATGCCAATGGTCAGTCATCAAAAGAGATTGCTGCAGAGTGGAATGTAAGGGAATCCTGGATCCACAACAAACTCTCACGCGGACGCAAAAAAATCAGACACATGCTGATATCAAGAAGTGAGGTGTAGGGATGAGTATTTATAACGAGTTAAATAACTTGAATCTGGATATAGAAGAATTCGATGAGCTGTCCCATTTCGAGCAGAAGAAATGGGCGCGCAGGGTACAAAAAAAGATCAAACCGAAAAAGCGTCACAATTTAAAGATCATTACTGTAGCGGTCCTCATGCTCTCAGTTATCCCAGTAAGCTTTTACTTATCTGCGCCACTCGTGGCCGACCAGCCACATGTCGGCGGGACCATTGAAGAATTCGTCAATCAGGTTTCACCACCCGATTATTCAGCTTATAAAGTCCAGATTGGAGAAACAGCAGAAAATGAATACGGGAAACTGACGGTGAATGAAATCATGCTCGATGCCGGACGCATCCTGATCAGCTCAACATTTGAGCCGGCTGCCGGGGTGGAGTTTAGTTATAGAGAACATTTATTAGGGAACGCAAAGCTGAACGGCCAGGATATCTCCTATCCATCAGGTGGACAATCTATTGATGAACCGGGAAATGCCTTTACTATCTACTCTGAATTCGATGTCTATGATCTTCCTGAAAGCCAAGACTTTCAATTGGAACTAGAAATAAACAGAGTATTGAGAAGTGAAGTGGACCCTGAAATAATCCAAAATCCATGGACATTTACATTAAACCTTCCAGGAGAGCAAATGAAGAGTCACGTGCAAGAAATCCAGTTAGATCAAACGGTCACATTGTATGATGGACGTAAAGTCGAACTTGAAAAACTTGCAGTGGGTCCAGCATCAGTTTTGGTCATTTTTGATGCAACTGGTCTAGAAGATTCATTTCGATTAAAAATAAATTCGGGCAATGAGTCTGTGATAGATATAAAGACTGATGGTGTTTCGGAGGACTCACTTTCAATGATCAGATATTGGTTTGAAGGGGATATTCCTGAGGAGTTTATTCTTACACCGTATGATGAATTAAACGAAGTAAACTTGGGTGATGAAATCATCATATCTCCTTAAAAAATCCTTTCCTGGTTAATCCGGTTATGTTTTTGTTTTATATGCAATGACTCTCCTTTTAAAAAACAAAAAGTGCCAGGTCATTCTGAAGACTCCTGCGGCAGAGAAGCGACAGGTGAGACAGCGTAGTGCGTAGCACTAGCTGGCTCACCGCGCGGCCGCGGAAAGCGAAGGAATGATCTGGCACGTTTTATTGGCTTCATTATTTTAAAGTGGAAAATTTTCGATTTTTTTGAATAAATTTATCGTAAAACAATAAAAATATGTTATGATAAAACAAAAGTAAATATATGGAGGTGTCAAAGTTGAGTAAAAACTCAATTCGTTTTTTAAAAGCAACACTCGTTATCATCAGTCTAACCATTATCGCATTAAGTGTGTTTTTGCTTCCGTACGCAGCAGACCAGAGTGTGGCAATGGACCCGGCATACGCCTATCTGAAGTGGCCGGTTCTTCTTGGGATTTACAGCACACTGATTCCGTTTTTTATTGCCATTTATCAGTCGTTTTTGCTATTAAACTTAATCCGGCATAAGGCAGCATTTTCACGTCGATCAGCTATCCATTTCAAAACAATCAGCTATTGTGCTCAGGCCATTATCATTTTATATGTTGCCGGAGCCGTCATGCTTGCATCACAAGGTGTGCTTCATCCCGGGATTGCGCTTCTCGGTTTAGGTATCATATTTGCATCAGCGGTCATTGCCATTTTTTCAACCGTGTTGCGAAAGCTTTCGCAACAGGCAGCCGCGATGAAGTCTGAACTGGATTTAACAGTTTAACGTAAAAAAGAACGTCTCTGTTGAACTGCCCCACAAAAATTAGACTAGTGTCTAACTTTTATGGGGCAGTTCACTCTTATGTTCTTTTTTTGTTTCACGTGAAACATTTTAATTCTTTGATCCAGTGGTGACCTGGTTTATGGATCTTTAAGGCATCATTTAGCCAGCATGCCTGATCAATCTGAAGAAGGGGAAGCATGTTTTTGAAATCTTTCTCATCCTTTGCACGCGGGTTAGTGGACTTATACAAAAGTACGATTTCGGGTGCAAGGCAGGGGATTCCACCAAAATGTAAGATGCTTTTTTCGAGTGGTCGTCTAATAGAAGAATCTCTTCTAAACACCCAGTCCTCTGCATCATGTTCATTTAACAAAATTTCAAGCTCTCTACCCTGATAGACACCATGCAACTCATGAATTGGAAGCTCAAGCTGCTCACCATTCCACGAATATAATTCACCCTTTACCACCTTTCGAAACGACCAGTTTGCCAAATATAAAAAAACAGCCTTCTGATCATCTCGTAAAATCCCAATCTCAAGGTCATGATGCTCTCTCGTTTGCCGGCCAACGGCAAGGTCAATCGCCCAACCGCCGGCAATAAACCATTTTTCAGGAAAGTTAGTCATCAATTTATGAACCTCATGACATTCCTCAAAACCATTATTCAAATGATCAAATCCTTTCGTAAAAGAATTTCATCACGTATCGGAATGCCATTCTCACTCATGAGCGGAATAGACGGCTTTTTCTCGCGGGCTTTTTCTACTGCACCCGGAAAAAGTGCGGCGAGATGGTAGCCCCGTCTTTGATAAAATTTCAGCGCGTGAAGATTATCGTTTGTCGTCATCAACTCAATTATCTTAATCCCTTTGCTCAAGGCTTCATCTTCAACCTTGTTCATCAGCTGACTGCCTATTCCTCTGCCTTCTTCCACACTGTCGAGTGAAATCACTTCAATGACATTCTCTTTAATGATATAAGTGACTAATCCAGTAATATGGAGAGCGCTTCCTGTGTAAAAGCCATTCAATGCTGAACAATCATAAGTACCGCTCGATAAAACCATTTCACTGCTTCCCCAATGTTCTTCAAAAAATCTCCTGACCGCTGCTCTATTTTCTTCTGTAATGCGATTCAAAACAGTCACTCCGTTTTTAATCATCATAACATAAAATCCCATTTAATGGAGGTGGATTCCTTCCAGCAGCAGAACACTAACCCCAAAAAAAGCCGTCACCAATATCACGACGAGCTGATAATCGACAGGCTGTACCGGTATACCGCACAGGGCCGGGTTTTGTAATGCAGCAGCGAGCATCGTTCCCATGACACCGGACGCCAATCCATGCATGGCACCGGCAATCAGCGCACTGCCTTGTCCGCTCAACCATCCAATTCCAAAACCAGCGGCAACGGAAAGAACTACTGTCCAAAATGAAGGAATGACATAAATTCCCCACCAAACAGCCGTGCTTATTCCATAAGCGCCTGCAACAAGGCTAACGGACGCTCCTGCGTATCTCTCTGAAATAAAACTTCGACCTGTATAAATGCCTCTGCCCGTCAAAATGAGTAATAGGTGAATTATTAAGATGAAAAACATGACAAATCTCCTCTCAGGACCTCGGAATCATAAGGATCGCTGCGACCAAAAGCATCAGGTATAACATTTCAATACCCCACACAAATAAAATGTCATATCCTGTGGATGGGCCAAGCATTGGTCCCATCAAGCCCGCCATAAAACCACTGCTCAATCCTGAAAAGCCTGATTGCTGATCGTAAAACAGTCCGGTTGCCAGCCCTGCTAATGCCCCGAGAAAGGCAGATAAAATGGTTACGGGGACAAAATGAAAAGGAAATTGAGCCATCAAGCCAAACCCCATAATGAGCCCGGTTGAAGCCCCGGTAAGCATCGCAATATTCATTCCCAGGTGGTATCCGGTACGTTCACGCAATAATAAACATTTGTGCAGAATGACCAGGATTAAGAGAGTATGGCAAATAAGTATAGGCAGCATTAAAACGCCTCCATAAAAAATGAATTTCATCCATTGTATGTCCGGCAATTGTTTACCGTGAAACCCATTCGACACGGCCTTGTCATGCATATGCTGATAAAAGCTGAAAGGAGGGTAGAATGATGCAAAATCAGACACCGGAAGAAATCATACAGTGGCAGGATGAAGGCATAAAAAAGCAGGCTTTCACGTCGCCGGCAGGCAATGGAACGACCGAACAGATCAGGCTTCAGGAAGAATATCTCGCATTAGCCAATGCTTTTCTCCTTGCGAAGCACCAGCCTGAAAAGGGCAGAATCCGTCTTTTAAAAACTTTTTTGAAAGAAAAGAGAAATCAACAGGTCGAAATCCGGTTGCATGCAGAAAGAGCGGTACGAGGGAAAGTCTCTGACGTTGGACGTGACTTTTTAATTCTGACAAGCCTTCTTGAGAGAGTGTGGATTCCTTATACAGCTGTTAAAGAAGCGACACTTCCTTTTGACTCACCGGATTTCGATACAACTCACCAGCAGATTTTATTTGATAATGATCTCAGGAAAAAGCTGCTCAGAAACTTCGGAGCTACGGTCTCTAGACGATCCAAACTGAGAGAGCTGTTTTACGAGGAATCGCTTATGACGAGTCTGAATAGATGGAAAGGTCACTGGTTTAAGGCAGAGATAAAAGGTGGCGTCATTTTTTCAGGAAGGCTTGAGGAAGCCGGGGAAGACTCGATTGTGCTGAAAGGGATCGGCCAGAGAAAAACGCTTTTGTATAAAGAGCTCCAAACGATTCGAAAAGCCAGGTTTTATCAGAAATTTAAAGGAAAGTAGTGAAATCATTGAAATCAACAAATGAAAGCAGAGCGGCAGAGCTTGGCGTGATGATCGGGGAATCGATCCTTGTTGTGACAAGGTCGGATCAGTTGAATTTGTTTGGACAAACGTTTCGACCGGTTTTTGTTGGCACAATCAGAGAGGTGGGAGAGGGCCATCTCACATTAGATCCCGTTACGATTAAAATGGTGACAGCACCTTTCTTCACTTTTCCGACTCCACTTAGTATCCCGCTTGAAAATATTGCACACTTCACAAGAAATTTCGGTCCGGAAAAAGTATTTCCGCTGACGTAAAGGAGAATGTTTCTTGAACAAAAAAGAAATGACATCCAATGATCGTCATGAAGAAGGCCTGATACAGCTTTTTACAAACCATACTGGAACAAAGCTGTTTGCGCTCACTTCTTCTTTTCCATTCTTTTTTATTGGAACGATCAGGGGTGTATTAGACGATTATGTAAGAATTTTTGTAGAGACGTCCAATGTGGCTGAGCTTGAGAATCGGGAATGGAATCTTCATATTCATGACATAGAAGTATTTTATCTGGAACAGGAAGGATGGCCTGAGATCCCGATTTTACGGGAGAACGGGGGAAGCGGATGAAACGTTTTTTCCACATTGTAGCCATTCCCATTCGAATCGTCCTGAACCAGTTTGGCGATCACAATCCAAATGGAATGATGTATGTATTAAAAGAAAATGAAAAGAAGGTTAGAAAGCTCGTCCGGAAAAATCCTTTTACACCGGTTGAGCTCGTTCAGCCTCTCATGATCCGGGCAAACGAAGGAGATATTGTAGAGGTCTTATTCGAAAATAAACTGTCCTTTCCAGCTGGCTTTCATATAGAGGAGGCTGATTATGATGTGATGCAGTCAGATGGTGCAGATGCAGGGTTTAATCGCTCCTCACTTGTACAAAAAGGAGAAAGAAGACTGTATCGTTTTCGCCTGAATCATACTGGTGCCTATCCGTTTTCTGACCTTGGGAACCCGGCGAGTGGTGAGAAAGGCTCTAACAGCAATGGTTTATTTGGTGCATTATTTGTGCAAAAGCGCGGTTCCTGGTGGACGCATCCTGAAACAGGAGGACCGATCCATTCCGGACCATTCGCGGACATTCATCACCCATTTTTACCTTCATTTCGCGAATATGGCTGGCTCTTTCATGATGAAATGGAAACAGATGATCTGACCGGAAACAAGCCGCTTGATCCAATGACAGGTGAGGAGAGAGAATCCACACATGCGGTGAATTTCCGGTATGAGCCACTTGGTAACCGTAAGAAATTAATTGAAGAAGGTGTCGTATGTCCTGAGTGTGAAGGGGAAGAAGTGCATCACGATTCGTGGGTGTTTGGTGATCCGGCAACGCCCGTATTAAAAGGCTATAAAGGGGACCCGGCTGTCATTCGGGTCGTACACAGCGGTGTTAAGGAAACGCATGTATTTCATTATCACGTGCACCAGTGGCTGAAGGACTCCACAAATATGGAATCAGAAATCATTGATGCTCAGAGCGTCAGTCCTCAATCGTGGTATGATGTAGCACCTCTTTATGGGCTCGGAAGTCTTCAGGGCTCCATTGGTGATGCCATTGTTCACTGCCATCTGTATCCGCATTTCGAGGTTGGGATGTGGGGGATGAATCGTATTTTCGATACACTGCAGGATGGCAGTCAGTTTTATCCTGACGGAACGAGAATCAAAGCCTTAAAGCCACTTCCTGGTCGTCCTGCACCTCCCCGTCCAACTAAAGAAAACCCCGGGTTTCCGAATTTTATTCCGGGGAAACCGGGCTTTAAAGCGCCGCGCCCACCTCTTGGGATTGTGGGAGGAAGAGGGCTGACAGAGCTTGAGCGCAATGCAGCCATTGAAAATCCGCGTCCCGGTGCTGTATTTGCTGATCCGTGCGGGTTTAACCCTGAGGCACCTGTGATTGAATATCACGTTTCAGCGATTGAACTGCCCATTATTTATAACCGGCAGGGATGGAATGATCCGAAAGCAAGAATCTTTGTTCTCGATGATGATCTGGAGGCAGTGCTTTCGGGTGAGAAAAAGCCTGAGCCGCTCGTGATTCATACGCCTGCCGGGACGTGTGTGAGAATTCTATTTACAAACCGGCTGCCGGATGTAGCCGGTGGAGATGCCTTTCAGCTTTTTACCAGAACCTATGAAGCGGGTTTCCATATTCATTTTATGAAATTTGACGTGCTTGTAAATGACGGCGCCAATGTGGGCTGGAACTATGATTCAAGCGTGCTTCAGGGACAGACGATTCAATATGAATATTATGCAGACGTTGAATTAAAAGCGTGGTTTTATCATGACCACCTTTTTGCCGCTCACCATCAGCAGCATGGAGTATTCGGATCGGGTGTTATACACCCCCGTTTTACAGCGTTTTTTGATTCTGCTAACGGTGAACCGGTCATTCAAGGGGCAGAAATCACAGCTGTTCACCCTCTCATTCCTGACTACCGTGATTACTCTTTATTTGTTCATGACTTCGCTCTTTTATATAACAAAGATGGACGGCCTATTCAGCCGCCTGATTTTCCTGGATCCCAGGATGACCCGGGCGTATTTGGTGTGAATTATACGTGCGAACCGCTGCAGTTCCGCCTCAAAGGTCCAGCTGATCCCGCTTATTCCTTCAGTTCTATTGTAAATGGGGACCCTTATACGCCGGTGTTCCGCTGTTACAAAAACGATCCGCTCCGGATACGGCTGCTTCAGGGAGCGCAGGAGGAATCGCACAGCTTTCACGTTCACGGGATGAGATGGAAGGCAGAACGTCCTGATGTTGAAACACGTTATGAATCACAAAAGCACATAGGGCTCTCAGAATCCTTCACACTCGAAACGATGGCCACTCATGAAGGGGATTATTTATGGACATTTGCAACAGAAGAAGACATCTGGAATGGTCTGTGGGGCTTGATCAGAGCTTATGGTGAAGAGCAAGAGAACTTAATCAGACTGCCGGATCAGCTGGTCGTGACTTCGTCTGCTGATCAGCTGGATTCCTTAGCAAAAATCCCTCCAAAACCACAGGAGATTAAGAGTCCGGCTCCTGAAGGCGCACCGCTGAAACAATTCCGCATCGCAGCGTTTCACGTCCCTATTGTTTACAGTCAATACGGTGAACATGATCCATACGGTATTGTTTTCGCGAGAGAAGAGGATATGCACGCTATTTTAAGAGGGGATAAAACGCCTGAACCGCTTATTTTACGGGCCAATGCAGGGGATGAGGTGGAAATCAGCCTGACCAGTTACCTGACAAAGGAACGTTTTCCTTTTCAAGATGGCATCTGGCCTTACCCGGAAGTGAAAGAGCAGGCCTTTTACCCGCCGTCTTTACGTATCTCGCTTCATCCACAGCTCGTGCAGTATGATGTGAAAACATCTTCAGGCGAAAATGCGGGATATAACTTTGAACAGACAGCCGGTCCTGGTGAAACAGTCATCTATAGATGGTATGTGGATCAGCCATTTGGAGCCTCCTGCCTGTGGGACATGGCGGATTTGCGAAACCATCGCTCACTTGGAACATTTGGCACGTTCATCGCAGAATCGCGCGGTACAGAACCTGTTCATCCTTACACGTTACAAGCGGAAGAAAGCGAATCCGCCGTGGTGCTGAAGCATCCTTTCCTTCCGGAGACGAGAGAATTCGTGCTGACGATGTTTGACGGTGCAAGACTTGTCAATAACATCGGTGAACTTATGACGGATCCTGCAGCCGGTCTGCTTGATCAGGAACAGCTAGAAGAGGAAGAAGACCTGTTTGATACGTATGATCAGGGTTCACGCGGATTCAATTACAGGACTGAGCGGCTTGTAAACCGGTTGAAGGAAAATCCTGAAAAGGCAGCCCTTTTCAGCTCAGAGGTTCACGCTGATCCATCAACACCTGTATTTGAAGCTTATCCTGCTGATCCGGTCACTATCCGTCTCACGAATCCATCAGAACGCAGAAGATCGCATACCTTCCGTTTACACGGACATTACTGGAACACAGATGCCATGGATTTAACATCGCAGACGAAATCCTTTGACGGGCACATCATCACAGGACACGCCGCGGATCTGAAGCTGCACTATGGCGCAGGAAGCTATTACGGCTTTTCGGGAGATTATCTGTACCGATCAGGTAACATTCAATGGGACATAGAGATTGGCATGTGGGGGCTGTTCAGGGTGTACGAACGCTGGCAAAAGCATCTGCCGCCACTTGGTTCTAAACGAAAAGATGAAAATGAATGATGAAGCGGCTGCTGATTTACTTGATGCTGCTTGTGGCTGTGTGTGCGGGCTGGCTGATCTGGTCAAATGAAGAGCATCTGCCGGAGTTAAAAACAACACAGCCCTTTGAAATGAAGTCCGTCCTTCATAACGAGCATTATTCATCTAATACCGGGAAAATCAAAATTGTAGCCTTTTTTTACACTGCCTGTCCGGACATTTGTCCCTTTACGATGAGTGATTTGAGTGACATACAGACAGCTGTGAAGGATCATTCACGTTTAAAAAAAAGCGTGGAGCTGGTATCTATTACTCTGGATCCTGAAGAAGATACAGACGAACGAATCATACAGTATGCAGAAGCGTTTCAGGCTGATTATGAGATGTGGCATTGGTTAAGAGGTACGATAGAAGAAACCAATGCTGTTACGAAGGATTATCAGATGCAGTCTGTCAAACTGGACGATCAGACGATTGCCCACAGTACCACACTGTATCTCGTTGATGAACATCACCGGATCCGGGGTATGTACCCAATGGCAACTCAGCGTGACAGAGTCAACAAAGAAAAACTTCTTGAAGACGTTCTCCGGCTTCTTGACGCATCATAAATCGTACAAAAAAAGAGCTTCTGTGAGCTCTTTTTTTGTTGTTCATCTTTTTAAGTAAAATCAAATGAGGTGTAATTAGACGCTGTATTCGCAAAAAATAAAGTGACTATTGTCACGTAAGTTTAGTGATCCTATTATCTTGAAATCAAATTATACTACCATACTACTTTTTTTCTTTCGTGAGTCTTCTACCTCGTTTTTAAGTGCGAAAATCGAGGTATTTAACCTATAGCTGACCAGTCAACGATGAATCGCGATCGCGTAGCCTTCGTGAAGAAAAGGTTGAACCACCTGGTCAGATGAAAAGTCCTTCTGAATTGGCCAAAGAAGAGATTAATTTTGAGGATTGGGCAAAACATCTTCGTTTGCCTGACCTTGAGAGTGAGGTAATGGAATGAATGCGTTTAATCGCCTTTTACTCATAGTGGTGGGCGTAGCAGGCTTGCTTGCCGTCTCGGTTCTGACGGCGTCAGCATACCGGATCCCATTTGTTTCAGACTCCATCCTTGGATGGTCAGCTGAACCCTGGTATATCTACACCATCCTTTCCATCAGCGGTTTTCTCGGATTGATTTTTATCATTCTGCTGCTGACAGGCGTTTTCGCAAAGCCACCTGAAAAGTATATGAAAATAAAAACAGGTATCGGGGATATCGATATTTCGAGAAAAAGTATCGAATCCGTTGCGTTGAAATCGATTCGTTCGATTGAAGGCGTCCGGTCACCTGAGGTTCATGCCAAGCTGCATGGCCGGAAAGAAACTGTATCTGTACATGTGGATTGCCACATTTTTGATCAAAGCGGACTGCCAACGATCGGCAAATCCATGCAGGAGCAGATCAAGGTTCAGATCGAAAGCCTGCTGGAGGTACCTGTCAAAAAGGTGTCGATTAATATTCAGGATCCACGTAAAACAACTAAATCACAGTCTCCCCGCGTGATATAAGGAGGGCATCGTATGAACAAAACAGACATGCTGCTGCCTTACCGCGGCAGACTGCTCGGACTGGTGATCGGAATTGTCTTAGCCATCCTGATCATTACAGTTGGATTCGGTCCAACATTGCTCATTGTCACGCTCGCAGCGCTTGGCTTTTTAGTCGGCATGTGGCGGGACGGGAAGCTGGATATTGACGGCTGGTTCCAATTTTTCACCAGAAGAAGATAAATTCAAAATTAAACGATAAAAGGAGTTTTTTAACATGGCACAAACAACAACTGAAACAAAACAAAACGAATCAGCACGCAAAAATTCACTGACATTTGAAGATCAGGTAATTAAAAAAATCGCTGGTATCGCAGCGAACGATATTAAAGGAATTCTTGGCATGAGCGGAGGATTCATGAGCGGATTAACAGAACGTTTCCGCGCTTCAGGTGACATTACGAAAGGAATTGACGCTGAAGTAGGTGAAAAACAGGTTGCGATCGACGTGAGTGTGATCGTTGAATACGGGAAAAGTGTACCGTCAATCTTTAATGAGACGATTGCTGCTGTCAAAAAGGCTGTAAACGATATGACAGGCCTCGAGGTAGTAGAAGTGAACATGCACGTAGAAGACGTGATGACACGCTCAGAATTTGAGGAAAAGCATCGTCAGGCTGAAAAAGAGAATGAAAACAGCCGTCAGCTGGATTAATTCATTCAGCTGAATCAGAAAAGACAAAAAACGGTCAGGGCGTATTGCCGCCTGACCGTTTTTATTTTGATCCAAAAAGAAGGCCTCTGCGTATGCTTTTTGGATTTTAAAAAATAAGGAGATGAGCAACACTTGTCTGACCAATTATGTCAGGTTGTGATCATAGGAAAAGGGAACATGCACCAATTCCAATTCCATTCGTTTACAGAAGCGTTAAGTATTTATGAGGAAATTGAAGATAAGTATGCAAAGCTTCGCATCAGAAACCGTGGTGAAGTCGTGCAAAGAAAAGAAGATCGGGTCATCTTAAAGGTAAGCCCAGGCGGAAATCCGACCAAAACACCAAAGCTCCTGCTTCCACCAGAGGAGTGGTTTAGCATCGAAGTTTACGATGACATGCTTCAATTTGCTGAAACGCTTTGCCAGACAAAAAAATAGGATGATTTGAAGAGGCAGCCTTTAGATAGGGGCTGTCTTTTTGTGCTGTTGGTGATTTGGTTTGACGCGGAATGGGTGTAGTTTATGGTGTTGTCTGCCTTCGCGTCAAATTAGAGGGGAATGGGAAATGAAATTTCTGCACAGCCGCCTGTCTATGTTGCGGAGAGAATTCTTTGTTCAACAAAGTGACCAAGTTCAGTCAAAAAGTGACCAAGTAACGTGAGAAAGTGACCAAGTCAGTGGGGGAAGTGTCCAAGCTGTCCCCAAAAGTGTCCAAATAGCCAGAGAAAGTGTCCAAGTTCCCAATCCCTGCACAAGCGAAGCGTCACCTGTATGCTTTTAGGTACCTAAAAATCATTCAGAGCCCCTGCGTTCGCCGGATTTTTGTGGAAAGTGCCCCTGCTACGAATCAATGTGAATGAATCTTGATAGACGAGTGAAAGAACAACACGGTCCGCCGCGATACTCTCGTATAATAAGGACATATGTCCTTATTCAAGGTAAAATACGGATATACAGTGGAAGCAACAGAAAGGACGTGTAAGCATCATGAAAGGCATTTTATTTGCGCTTGCAGGCGGCTTTTTCCTGACCTTCCAGAGTGTGGCCAATGCGACGATCGGCCAGCAGATCGGGACGTGGCAGGCTGCGGCCATGACGCAGTTTACCGGTTTTATTCTTGCGATCCTGATCGTAGCAGCTGTCAGAGACCGCACGTGGAAGGAGCTTCCTAAAGTACCGAAGCTCTATGCGTCGGGTGGTACGTTTGCTGCTCTTGTACTGTTCAGTAATATGACAGCCGTATACTTGATGGGTGTCACACTGACGATCAGTATTTTTCTCATCGCGCAGCTTTTAGTAGCAGTGGTGATTGATCGATTCGGATTATTTGATATGGTCAAAAAACAAATCAGTAAAACGCAGGTAATTGGTATCCTGCTGATGATTGCAGGTGTGATCATCCTGAAAATTTAGGAGGTGTAAAAGTGGTTCAGAAAACCTCTTATTATTTAACCAAATACGATTTGCAGGACTTATTTCCAAAGGAGCTTCAACAGGTGATGCAGGTGCGTACGTTTGCCCCTGGTAAAAAACTTCTTTTACAGGGGGAGACAGCAACGGCAATGCTGCTGCTTGTCGAAGGGAAAGTAAAGGTGTCAATGCTCTCTCCTGAGGGGAAGCGGCTGATTGTCGCGTTTAAGACGCCGTTTGATATTGTCGGCGATGTTGAATATGTCACGCACGGTCCGCTCATCAACACGGTAGAAAGTGTTATGGAAACGACCGTCATTGAAATTCCATACACAGTGCTGCGAAATGGAATGGCTCAGAATGCGGCCTGGCTGCAATTTCTACTTGAAGCCATCACGAAAAAATTCGAGCTGAAGTCACATACGATGAACTTTAATCTGCTTTATCCGGTTGATGTGCGAGTGGCGAGCTACCTGCTATCAATGACGCCTGTCAAAGAAAAAATCGAGTCGGCCTCACTTGTTGATATGGCAGATCTGATCGGTACGAGCTACCGTCATTTAAATCGCGTATTGAGCCAGTTCCAAAAGGCAGGGTGGATATCGAAATCACGCGGCTCCATCGAAATTTTAAACCGCGCTTCCATCATGGAACTCGCAGGTGAAAATATTTATGAAAAGGGGGATGTGCAATGATTGTTGGAATTTTACTTGCGCTGTTAGGTGGCGCATTTGTGTGCCTGCAAAACACATTTAACGCCAACGTCAAAAAGCAGGTAAGTGTCTGGTCGACCACGATGCTTGTGCTGGCACTCGGCTTTCTTGCTTCATTTGCAGCGGGGCTTGCCTTTGAAGGAGCAGCGTTATTTGTTTTTGATGCAGAGCCGTGGTTCTGGTTCAGTGGTATTGTTGGCGTGGGTGTCGTCGCATGTGTAACTCAGGGCGTTCAGTCACTGGGGCCAAGCCGGGCGATTTCGCTAGTGATGGTGTCACAAATCTTTTTTGGTTTGATGTGGGATACGCTGGGCTGGTTCGGACTCGAAAAGGTTCCGTTTACGTTCCAATCATTTGTCGGGGTGCTGATGATCAGCGCAGGTGTGCTGTTATTCCAGCTTGGACCGAAGCTTGAGACCGCGTCACAGAAACAGCGTCCTGCTGCTAGGAGCTCGCTCAAGGCAAATGGATAAAAAGCATGCAGCCGCATGCTTTTTATACTTTCTGCGCAATCACCTGCACAACATGAGACAACCCGTTATGCAGCTTACCTTCATACCGCTCCACTTCTCCCGTAAAAAAGTGGATAAGCTTCCAGTCACTGAATTCCTCAAGCATCTCCATGGCTGCATATAAATAGTCCATATCAGGAGGGCCACCTGTTTTATACGCCAGTTGATGCTTTGAATACACCTCTGAAATAAAGTATCCTCCAGGCTTCACTGTACTCTTAATACCGTCCAGCATATCTGTTCTCCCCGCCGGATCAATATGACCGAATATATTAATCACCGCATCCGCTGATTCAGATTTCCACTCAGCCTGAGTTAAATCAACCAGCCTGGTTTTGACCTCCACCCGGTTCTGTTCTGCTAAACGCTGAACCTTAGCAAGACCTTCCGCAGAATAATCCCATGCCTCCACTTCATTTTCCTTACGCGCAAGAAACACCGCATTCCTGCCCTCACCCTCAGCCACCGTCAGCACCTTTGCCGAATGAAGCTGACACTTCTTCTGTGCATACACAAGAAACTCATTCGGCTCCGTCCCATAAATATATTTTTCCGCACTAAAACGGCGATCCCACGGATTCATCCCCACCACTCCTTTTCATTCAGCGTAGTAGAAGAGGGGGTAGATGGCAAGAATATAAAGGATAGTGGATTGAAATACAGTTTATTTTGTTCTGATGGGATTTTATTATCGTCTTTCACTGTAAATTATTAATTTTAAAAGAGTGCCTGGGCATTCCGAAGACTCCTGTGGCGGAAAGGGTCAGGTGAAACCGACTGTGCGAAGCGCAGGCGGGTTCACCGCCCGGCCACGGAAAGCGTAGGAATGCCCACGCACGGTTTATGAAGATGAACTCCATTTACACACCCTTCATAAAAAATAAATAATTATTTATATCATTTACAAAGGAAAACGCTTACATTTGTCGAACACTGTATGCGGCTGGAAATGCAAGGGTCGGGATTTTCGGTCCAAACCGTATAAAGGGAGAGAAAGAAATGAGAAAACCGCTTTCCATGTTTCTTGCTTTTATGCTGCTCTTGTCAATGGCAATGCCTTCGGCTGCATTTGCTGGTGGATTTAAATCACCAGGCGATGCGAACCTCGTACCCGGAACGATTCTGATGGGGGCTACTCCGGCGTATGTTGATCCAAATAAACCCGTGGTTGTATTTGTTCAGGGACTGACAAATGATTCTACGGTCTGGTATACAGATAACGATATGTACAACCGTGCATTCCAGGCTGGTTATCAGACAGCTTTTGTTGAATTGTATGATTCAGGCGGCTCGCCGCGCAGCTACTGGGATAATGGTGCGATGCTTGCGGGTCAACTGCAGCAGATTTCAAACCATTACGGCGGGAAAAAACTTGTAATCGTAGCCTACAGTAAAGGTGGCGTCGATACGCAGGTGGCGCTGATTCACCAGGGGAAATACCCGCTCGTTTCCAATGTCATCACACTTGGCTCACCTCATTATGGCAGTGAGCTTGCGGATTTGGCCAACAGTTCATCATTTGGCTGGCTTGCAAATCTGATTGGGCAAAACAGCGCAGGCACGCAGAGTCTTCAGACTGGAAACATGCGCTACTTCCGTTCGATTACGGATAATCGTTTTGAAGTCAGTCAGAATCGTTACCTGAGCCTTGCCGGCAATCGTACTGGTCCGATTTTCAGCAGCTACTGGTATGGCAGCGGCTTTATTGACGGCCCGAGTGACGGTGTTGTTTCTGTAGCGAGTTCTAAGCTTCCGTACGCAACGAGTCTTGGGGTTGGCAACTGGAATCACGGAGAAGTGAACAAGGGAAGCAATGTATTCTCTATTTTCCAGCCTTACCTGACACAACAGCGGGCTGCTTCCACTTTCTCTGCATTTAACGAAGTGGCTGCAACAGCAGAAGTGACTGAGCCGTCGATGGATGTGCTCGTGCGTGGAGGACAGCAGGATGGACTTGCCTCTGAATCGTTTTATGTAGAAAGCGAAGCAGAAAAACTTGTGATCAACTGGCTGAGTGCAACGCAGCACGACAAAGTCGAACTGACTCGTCCAGGGAAAGCAGTGCCTGAAACGTTCAATGTTACATCCGTTGAGGATGACACGATGTTCTTTAAGGGAGCATATCATCACACCATTACGATCGATCAGCCGGAAGCGGGAGAGTGGAAGGCCGCAACGGTTTCAGATGCGCCAACTGCCTACGCGCTGATGGTCACTTTTGACTCTGCGCTAAATGACCAGCTCGTTCTTGAGCCTGAAGCTGATAAAAAGAACTGGAACCTTAAGACACAAAACGGACTGGCTGCAAAATCTAACGGAAAAGCCAGTGTGAAGGCGTTTGCTGACATCGGGTTTGTGCCGGGTAACGGTAAAGATAACAAAAAGCTCGGTCAAAAAATGCGTATATTTAAACAAAGCGGCAATGCTATTCAGCTGCCATCTGAAGAAGGAAGCTACAATATGACCGTTGAAGTTGAAGGAACAACGCCAACAGGTGAAAAGTTCCAGCGTACCGTGATTAAATCAGTATTTGTAGATGAAAAGGGTAACGCTTATTAATCTTCATTGGGTTTGAATGTTCATATAAAGAGAATTTCCTGAAAAGTTGCTCCTTTGGGGAAGGGAGCGGCTTTTTTGTGGTTTCTGGAGGCGGCTTTTGGTGAGTTTCACAGGATTTTGAGCGAGTTTCTCAAAATATTGAGGATGGTTCGAAGAATGATGCCGGACGTTCGCAGGATGTGTGAGGGGTTTCGCAGGATTTTAATGCCGGTTCGTAAAATAGTGACCATTTACCCGCCTGGCACTCATCCATGTTTTAGCATTTTGCAAATAATTTGGTGTTGTCGATCGCCCGCTGCTCCGCCCACCAGCATCAAAAAGCCGCTCCCCTAGAGAGCGGCTTTCGCATGATGCACAATTCTTACTGAGCCACCGCAGCCAATCCTGCTTTATTCAGAAAGTTCCACGGCTGGTTAAAGTGTGGCTGGAAGAAGAAGTCGACAAATCCGAGCTCATCGATCGTCATGCCCGTTTGGATACATACGCTTAATGTGTTAATAGACTGCGTCACATCAGCTTTAGATAACACCTGAGCCCCGGCAATTTTGCGTGTTTCCGGATCATAGCTGACCTTCAGCATGACATTTTCTGCTGTTGGCATAAAGTCCGGGCGGTGCTTTTCATTGATTGTGATACTTTTCACATGAATGTCCGCAGCTTCAGCGGCCGTTTCCGTTAATCCGGTAGAGGCCATATTCAAGTCATAGATGTGCAGTCCTGATGTTCCTTGTGTACCAACGTTTTTCATCACTGGCTTCACGAGGTTGCGAGCGACAAGTGTTCCCATTCTTACAGCGTTTGTTGCCAGTGGAATATAAGCTGGCTTTCCAGTCGGGTTATATTTCACGGCACAGCAGTCACCGGCAGCTAAAATATCCGGGTTGCTTGTGCGCATATATTCATCAACTGTAATTGCGCCATTTTCAAGCATCTCCACTTTTCCTTTTAACAGGTCAGTGTTTGGTCGGAATCCGACACACATAATCACAAGATCTGTCTCAATACGTCCACCGCTTGTTACAACAGCTTCAACAGACCCGGAACCTTCAAACCGTGTGACCGTTTCACCTAAACGAAGCTCGACGCCGCGATCAGTAAAGGCTTTTTCTACCTGCTCAGTAAATTCTTCATCTAAATATTTATTCAAAATACGGTCAACACCGTCAATAAGTGTTACTTTTTTGCCTGCCTGTTCAAATGCTTCAACGAGCTCGACACCGATATATCCGGCGCCTACGATTGTTACGTGTTTTGCGTCTTTTGATTTTTCGATAATCGTATTGGCCTGGTTATAGTTCTTAGCAAGCAGGACATTTTCTAAACGGATGCCTTTGATTGGCGGAATGACCGGCCATGAACCTGTTGACATGACGAGCTTGTCGTAGCGGTCTGAGACGGCTTCGCCTGTGACGAGATTGACTGCTTCAATCTGTTTATTTTCAGTATCGATTTCTTTAACTTCGTGCTGCATTTTCACATTGATGCCTAATGACTGCAGTTTTTCAGGAGAAGAGTAGAACAGACCTTTTGGATCTTCTACCACTCCGCCTACATACAATGCTAAACCGCAGGATAAGAATGATACGTTGTCATTTCGCTCATAAACCGTGATTTCTGCATCTGGATACATCTGGGCCATATTCGTTACTGCCGCTGTACCGGCGTGAGTGCTTCCGATTACTGCAATTTTCATGTTTGTTTCCTCCTGTTATTTATATTGTGAAGTTTTTCACAATATTGATGTTAAGTACAGTATACGCCGGTCCAAACAGAAATGCAATACTTTTGCTCAATATTTCACAAACTAAAAACACATCGGTGAAAACACTGATTTAATAGGGTTTCAAGAGCAAAAGGAGTAATAACCTGAAGAGTTGATCATTGGATTTTACGAATAAAAGTTAATCTGATCAAATGCTGAAAAAGGGTTCAAAGTGATCTTACATGATTCGTGCCGGGTCATTCCGTTTCCTCCTTCAGCAGAGGAAGACAAATGGCTCACTGAGCAATCGCGAAAGAACGACACGACACGGTTACATGATTTTTTAGATCCAACATGATCATAGTACGACGTCTCCCGCCACAATCCTAATTCACATCACCTATATAAATCCGGTTTTTAGATTCATGTTGAAGATAATCTACAATCGCTTTTGGATACACGCGCAGCTCGTGAAGCTTTTCAATCAGTACCCACTGCATATCAACCTGGTTGCTGTCTGGGTTAGTTGGAAGTGAGGGCTGTTCCTTTGCTGTACATTCCATATAATACTCAATCTGATGAACGCCGGAATCAGCATCAGCGTACTCATGGTTTTTTCCTATGTATTCTCGGATATGGATAATGTCGTGAGGCTCCACAATATATCCTGTTTCCTCAAGACATTCACGCTTTACGGCCTCATGCAGACTCTCTCCGTGTTCTTGGCCACCTCCAGGGAATATATAGAAAAACCCTTCTTGATCCTTATGTTGTGTCAGAAGAATTCTGTCGTTCTTTTTGATGATGGCTTTTGCTGAATTACGAATTCGCATGGTAAACCCTCCTATTTTTGGCATCCTTCTGATTGTATAGCATAATGAAGGAGGAAGCGAGGGGGATCACGAATGAACGAAGCCGGATTATCACCAGAAAAGCTTAATGAAGCGGTCATGCTTATTCAAAAAGCCGTTGACCTGCAGCAGTCACTTCATCAAACCGTATTCGCCGGTCAGGTGCTGGACCGCTCGATACCGGTTGTCTGGTTTGGCAGAAGAGCACCGGGGTCTCTCGTTACAATTGGTACAAACCCTTCCTCAAAAGAATTTTTATCCTCTGACGGAAATCTTCTACCTCAGGAGAAATCCCGTTTTTTTGTCAGGGAAGAAGGCGTCAGTTTATACGATTATCAAATGGATGAGGCATCGCTTTCAGAAACGGTTACCCATTATCAGACTTACTTTGAACGTAAGACCGTCTATAGTGGCTGGTTTGGTAAAAGAAATGGGGCGAAGCTTGAGGGCTTTTTAAATGGGCTGGGCTACAGCTTTTATCAATCGGATCTTTTGATGCCGGCTGTACATATTGATTTCTTTCCTATCCCGACACTTAAGCAGATGGGGCAGATTAAAGACAGGGAGGGCGTGATCAATACGCCTCAGATCTGTTCTCTTTTAACAGATACTTTGCATTTTCTTTCACCAGGTACCATTTTGATTTTGGGAAAAGAGCATTGTGCAAGATTCAGGCAATTTTATCCGGACACGAGTCTGTCTGAACCGCAGGCATTGGACGGCTACCCGAGTGCCCGATATGAAATGGGTTATAGCAAAACATTTCAGGCTCAGGTGATTGGTCTGCATTTTAAACCTTCAGAGCAGTTTCTGGCACTTGGAGGAGGGGCGGATCGCAATGGACTGAACCATGGGAGCTATGGTGGCCGGGAAACGATCAGGCGATTAGGGGAAATGATCAGGATCAAAGCACAGGAGGACTGAAAGCGTTTATAATAGCCGTACAACTACTTTTCGGGAGGGGTTCTACAGATGAAAAAAACGTGGTGGAAAGAGTCAGTCGTATATCAGGTATACTGGCGCAGCTTTTATGACAGCAATGGGGATGGGATTGGTGATTTGCAAGGTGTGCTTGAGAAGCTTGATTACATACAAAAGCTTGGCGTGGATGTGATTTGGCTTAATCCGTTTTATGAATCACCGGATCGTGACAATGGCTACGATATTTCAGATTATGAGTCGGTGATGGAAAAGGCGGGGGATCTGGAGACGTTTAAGGAGTTGCTTTCTGCGATTCATGACCGGGGGATGAAGGTGATCATGGATCTCGTGGTGAATCATACGTCCGATCAGCATCCGTGGTTTCTTGAATCGGAATCGTCAAAGGACAATGCGAAGCGCGACTGGTATATCTGGCGTGAGGGTAAAGGAGACGGACCGCCGAATAACTGGCGCTCTTATTTTGAACCATCTTCATGGACGTATAATGAAGCGACAGAGGATTATTATTTTCATTCCTTCGCTAAAGAGCAGCCTGATTTGAACTGGAAAAACGATGAACTGCGCAAAGAGATTTTCCGCATGATGCGCTCATGGCTCGATCTTGGTATCGACGGCTTCCGTATGGATGTCATTAACCTGCTTGCGAAGCAGGACGGCTTCCCGGATGCTGATGACCCATCGCATATCAGCTATTTGGCGGATAACCCGGGTATTCACGATTATCTTCAGGAGATGAACCGCGAAGTACTGTCTCATTATGATGTGATGACGGTCGGAGAGATTCCGTTTGTGACTCCTGAGACAGGGCTTTTATACGTTCATGAAGACCGCAATGAACTGAATACGCTGTTTCATTTTCAGGTGGCGGATGAAATGCCTGTGATGGATCTGAAACGTTATAAAGAAATTCAGGAAAGCTGGTATAAGGGGACGTTTGAAAAAGGCTGGAATTCACAGTTTTTAAATAATCATGATCACACGAGACAGGTTACCCGCTATGGGAACGATGGTCAGTATCGCGTTGAGTCGGCGAAGCTGCTTGGTATTATGCTGCATACGCTGCCTGGCATGCCCTACATTTATCAGGGGGAAGAAATCGGTATGACGGGTGTGCGTTTTGACTCGATTGACGACTACAATGATATTGCGATGAAAAATAAGTATAAGGAAGAGGTCGAAAAAGGCCGTGATCCGGAGGAAGTGTTTGAGAGCCTGCTGCTGCTGAGCCGTGATAATTCACGAACGCCGATGCAATGGAATGCCAACGATAACGCCGGCTTTACTTCGGGAAAACCATGGATTAAGATCAATCCGAATTATAGAGAAATCAATGTAGAGAAAGCACTTGAAGACCCGAGTTCCGTTTTTTATACGTATCAGAATCTGATTGAACTCAGAAAAGAGCACCCTGTGATGACATATGGTGATTATACCGACTTGTCTTATGGAAAAGACCCTTTATATTTGTATACACGCAGCTATGAAGGTGTCACCTGGCTTGTGATACTGAATCATTCTGACGATCAGCTGGGTGTGGACATTCCGGAGCGTTATGCCAAAAAATCTGCCCGTCTGATCATCGGCAATTATCAGGTATCTAATGATGAGCGTGGTCATATGCCGGAGCAGATCAGGCTTCAGCCTCATGAAGCGAGAGTATATGAAATAAAAGAAAACCGAGTGGTCTAAGTTTTATAAAACGAGTAGTTAAGCAATTTGTGATCAGATTTTTATGAGTCAATAGTCATGATAAAACAGCCTGTTTTATAGGATGAGACAGGCTGTTTATGATGTTGACACAAGTTCGTCAAAATCGTTTCATAGCAACACATTCAACCTGTATAATCAGAGTATTCTGATAAATAATAAAACTTTTGTCGGGTGTAAAATATAAGTGTAATCACACCTATATTTTAAAGGAGGAGCAAGGAAGATGGAAACCGAAGTCAATCTATTGGTTTTGGCGACACAGTACATGTTCTGGGTTGGGTTCGTTGGAATGGCAGCTGGGACGTTATATTTTCTTGTGGAGCGTAATAGTTTGGCACCTGAATACCGGTCAACCGCAACCGTGGCAGCGCTGGTCACATTTGTAGCTGCCATTCACTACTACTACATGAAGGATGCGGTCGGCACGTCAGGTTTGTTATCAGAGATCGATGGTTTTCCAACAGAAATCCGTTATATTGACTGGCTTGTAACAACACCGTTACTCCTTGTGAAATTTCCGCTTTTACTCGGGCTTAAAGGGAAGGCAAGCCGCACACTCCTTGCATCATTAATTATTGCTGACATCATTATGATTATTGCTGGTTATATCGGTGAATCCTCTATCAATATAGCAGGAGGCTTTACTCAGCTTGGACTCTGGAGTTATGTCATCGGCTGTATTGCCTGGCTGTATATTATTTATCTGCTGTTCACAAATGTGACGAAGGCTGCGATGGACAAGCCGGCGCCTATTCGAAAAGCGCTGCTGCAGATGCGTCTGTTCATCCTGATTGGCTGGGCAATTTATCCAATCGGCTATGCTGTCACACTGTTTGCATCAGGGGTGGAGGTTCAGCTGGTGCGTGAATTAATTTATAACTTTGCGGACTTGATCAACAAGGTTGGATTTGGACTCGTGGCATTCTTTGCAGTAAAAACCATGTCTGCTGTAAAGAAATCTCAGCTTTCATAAATGTGTGGAGGAGCATCCTGATGGGTGCTCTTTTTTTATTTGTGAAACTTTTCCTGATCATGAGCAGTAGAAAAACGAAGTGCGCGTTTGGATGGGGGTGCCGGGAATGGAAGTTATGATAGTCAGTCTTGGAGCAGCGGTGATTGTGTTCGTAACCATGTTCAACTTGTTTCGCCTTTACAGAACAGCATACCGAAGTGAGAGGATCACACGTGAGGCCTTTATTTTATACACAGTGATCACAGGCTGCGTTGGAACAGGAATATATGCTGTTTTAGCTCTGGGATTTATAGCGGTTTTCGGAGAAATGATTCCTTAAAGCTTCGATGAACGATCCGATAATAATTCAATTTTCAAAAAACAGTTGACTTCGTTAAATCCTATCTTTATGATAGGGATTATAATTTTATAGCAAGACTTCTTATCAAGAGAGGTGGAGGGACTGACCCTGCGAAGCCTCGGCAACCAGCAGCCTGCTGCACGGTGCCAAATTCAGAGGAAGATATTCCGAAGATGAGAAGGTGAGGATCTTTACTGTGCCGCCCCTTCTATCATCTGCAGATAGAGGGGGTTTTTATTTTAACTGATGAATTTTTGACAAAACAAAAAGAGGTGCTGCCACACCTCTCCTCTTGATGAAAGAGTCCGCTTGCATTCGGAACGGACATCCCTGGTCATCTATTTTAGATTATCACTCACATAGGATGTTCGTCTATTTACAACATAAGTAAAGGAGACGATTTGAATGACAACACTACAATTTGCCTATTGGGTACCCAATGTCAGTGGGGGATTAGTCGTATCAAAACTGCCTCAAAGAACGGATTGGAGCTTTGAAGCCAACAAACGTTATGCACAAATTGCAGAAGAATCGGGATATGATTATGCTCTGTTACAGACCCGTTTTTTCGCAAGCTATGGTGCCGAATATCAACTGGAGGCCATTACGCTTGGTTCTGCGCTTGCATCAGTCACGAAGAAATTAAAGCTGATTTCTGCAGTTCACCCGGGTCTATGGCATCCTGCTGTCTATGCTAAAATGCTAGCCACGCTGGATCACATTAGTAACGGCCGTGCTGCTGTGAATATTGTGAGTGGGTGGTTTAAACAGGAATTTATCGGTTATGGGGAGCACTGGCTGGATCATGATGAGCGATATCGTCGTTCAGAGGAATTTGCCCGCGTACTACGTTCGTTGTGGACAGAGGAAACGACAACCTTTAAAGGCGACTTTTACCGTATTAATGATGCACCGCTTAAACCAAAGCCTGAACAGGGTGGAAACCTGCCTATTTTTCAGGGAGGAAATTCGGCAGCTGCCAAGCAAATGGCTGCACGGGTATCAGATTATTATTTTATGAATGGGAATACACTTGAAGGTTTTCAAAAACAAATCGAAGAAGTAAGAGCACTTGCTGAAAAAGAAGGCAGGACTGTCAAATTTGCTGTCAATGGTTTTGCGATCGTGAGAGATACTGAGGAGGAGGCAGTGCAATTGCTTCGTGATATTGTATCCAATGCAGATACTGAAGCTGTTGAAGGCTTTCGTAACGCAGTAAAAGAAGCGGGGCAGGCGACGAAGGAAAAGGATGGTATGTGGGCAAATTCTACTTTTGAGGATCTCGTACAATACAATGACGGCTTCAAAACAGGTCTGATTGGAACTGCTGAACAGGTGGCAGACCGTATCATTGAACTGAAAAAAATAGGCGTGGATCTCATTTTAACAGGTCATTTTCATTATGAAGAAGACCTGGAGCGCTTTGGACGGGAAGTCATTCCGCTCGTGAAACAGAAGGAGAAAGCACTCTTTGATAGCGGGGTGTTTGTATGAAGATTCTTGCTTTGTCAGGCAGTTTGTCAGGATCTAAAACGTATACGATTATTCGTGAAGCAGCGGAGTATGCAAAGGAAAAAGAAGACGTTGAAGTTGAACTCGTTAATCTTTCGGAGTTAACGGTTCAGTTTTGCGACGGACGTGACCCATCTAAATACGAAGGGGAAACTGCCTGGCTCATCAGGCAATTTATTGAGGCGGATTCATTCATTATTGGCACACCTATTTATCGAGGTTCACTCACAGGTGCGCTGAAAAATGTATTTGACCTCATTCCAAATGATGCGTTGAAAGGAAAGGTCATTGGGTTTGTTGCAACAGGAGGAACTTATCATCATTATCTTGCGATTGAGCATCAGTTGAATCCGCTGGCGAGCTATTTTAGAGCGCATATTGTTCCGGGTGGTGTTTACGCCCACAATGATCATTTTACGAGCGGCGTGTTGACGGATGAGGATATTCATCACAGACTCCGCAAGCTGGCTCATTCAGTAGTAACGATTAGTCAAAGCCTGAAAGATCATCAGACGGCACTCGAACAGCCGGTGATTCCAAGACAAGCATAGAAAAAACAGCAGCCCACACATGTATATGGGCTGCTGTTTTTAATTCGCTACTGTTTTAATTCTGAGCTTTAATTCTGTATCGATCCAGGCGGTGTAGTCATGAAGACGGGCGATTTGCTCATCGCTCAGCCTTCTCGGATGAAAGTCAGCGATACAGAAGGTCCCGATGACTTGTCCGTCCTGTTTAATCGGGATCCCGGCGTAAAAATGTAAGCCGGCTTCTTTGGCAAGTATCTGAATAGAAGGATCTTCACTGTAGAACATATCATCAATAATTAACGGTTCACCGCTTCTAATGACTTTATCGCAGATTGTCTGGTCCCTGGGAACTTCTCTCGCTGCCATGACAGGCTCGGGTAATCCAATGCATGATTTGAACCATTGCCGCTCATCATCAATAAAAGAAATAAAGGTGATGGGTACGTGAAAAGCATCCCTGACTGTCCGGGTGATCCGTTCAAAAGTTTCCTCAGATGGTGTATCTAAAATATTCAGATCGTAAAGAGCATGAAGACGCTCTTTTTCAGCAGTATCGATGGTTACGGCTGCCTGAAGAGAGGCAACCCACTCATCTGGAGTACGCTTCAGGCTAATTGATTTATGAACCGTATTCAGCATATCTTCAAGCTGTTCAGCCGGTACAGGTTTACTTAAAAAATAACCCTGTATTTCATTACAGCCGAGACCGGTCAGTAAATCAAACTGCTGCTTCGTCTCCACCCCTTCAGCTGTCACTTTCATATTCAGTTTTTTAGCAAGCTGAATAATGAAATGAACGATATCAATATCCTTTTTGCCTTCGGTTTCCGTGATCTGTTTAATAAAGGACCGGTCGATCTTAATGCCATCCAGTGCAAACATTTTTAAGTAGTTCAACGAGGAATAGCTTACGCCAAAATCATCAATCACTACGGTAAAACCGCTTTCCTGTAAATAGTGAATGGTCTCCATTCCACCGGCAGGGTCAGTCATCAGCATGCTTTCGGTGATTTCAATTTCAATTGCTTCCGGTGAAATCGAATACTGTTTCAGGATATCGAGTACCGCTTCGTCAATCATTTCAGGCTCGAAAATCACGGCAGATAAATTAATGGCGGTTCTTGTATTGCTGAAAATCTCAGGATACATCTCGAAATCCTGACACACTTTTTTCGTAACGGCTTTGGTCAGTTCAAGTATCAGAGAGCTTTTTTCAGCCAGTTGTACAAATTTTAATGGTGGAACCACGCCAAGCTTAGGGTTGTACCAACGCACCAGTGCCTCGAAATTGATCTTGCCACTTACCGGATTCAGCTTGGGCTGATAGAAGACGTTCAGTTCATTATTTTGGAGAGCTCTGGCTAATTCAGTTTCAATCATGACTTCATCCACATGGTTCTGTAGCTGTCCATTTGGTGTATAGACGGAGATGTTATTTCTGCCTTTTCGTTTCGCATCGACCATGGCTGTACATGCACTTGCAATCAGCGCGTGTAATTCGTCAGCATGGTGACTTATCCCGATACATCCGGTTACAGAGATTGGAATACCGTTCACCAAATATGAAAAGGTTGAAATTTCATCTAATACACCTGTGGCAACCTCCATTGCCTTATTGGCCGATTCACCAACAAGGGTGATAATGAATTCATCTCCATCAATCCGCCCCATTATTGAGCCCATAGGTAAAATAGACGAAACTGCTCTGGCAAGCTTTTTAAAAAGCATGTTGGTTTCTTCAATTCCAAGCAACTCATTGATAAATTTGAATCTGTCTATATTTAAATAAAGGATGGCGACCTGAAGAGCAGGATCGCGTTCCTGCATCTCTGTAAGTGTTGATTTGACTTTTATGAGGTTAGGAAGTCCTGTAAGGGAATCTATATTTTCAATGGCAGATAACAGCTTTGAAGCAGTGTCATCGGTCAGGTCATTCGTCAGGCACAAAATATACCGCACCTGCTCTTGCAGATCTTCAATTGGCAAAAGAACGGATGCTGCAAACTCTGATACATTAGAGGGTTTATTCATCTTATCTGAAAAGAAGACAGGTTCTTTTGTTGAGACAGCAAAATCGTATTGACCAATCAGCGGATTGGCAATCCAGGGCTCATACATATCCTGAATATATTTGTTTTTCCAATCATCAGGAAGTGAAGAGAGCGTTTTTGCTTCTTCTGTTACTTCCACATATCGGTACCCCAGTTCGTCCACTTCCATCAGAAATACCATTTTATATAGCTTGGAGAAAAAGTGAAATAAGTAGTAAGGGTCCGATTTCATGTTATGCATGATTGTTCCTCCTGACACCTGTTCATCATGTGTTTCTTACATCATACGCCGAAAGGTTTAATCTGTCTTTCTTTAGTATGTCTTTTATCTTATTTGTAGTTATTTTATACCCTTAAAGATATATATGAAAGGTATATTTTCTTTGGATACACTTAGGGGTAAAATGAAAGATGAAGAGGGGAGTGAGAGAAATGGGGAAGCTTTATTATCATCAGATTAATCAAATTGATGTGAGGGTTTCTGAAATGAAGGGGACGTCATACAGAACGATTATTGACTTTAATGAGCTTAAAATTTCAAGGATGAGTGAGCATTGTTACCGTACTGTTACACTTCCTGCTTCGACTATTCCTCCTCAGGCAAAGGATCTCATCATCGAAAAACTGAAACATCTGCATTTGTTTGAATGGGAAGATACATATTTGCATGCGCGTCATCATCCTGTTGACAATACACACTGGCATATTGCTATTGAGATGGATGACCAGACGATTGTGAAAAAAGGCTATAATCAGTTTCCTGCTGAATGGGATAATTTTATGAGGATATTATTGTGATAAAAGAGCAAAGATTATAGACATAAGTATTGATTATTGAGATTCATTATTTTAATCGAATTTACTTATAAAAATACCCCCTATACACTTGAGTAAAGGGGGTATTGTTATGGATTTTTTTCTGATCTTTATTACCGGAATTGTTGCCACAACCCTAGGTACACTTGCTGGGGGAGGAGGCTTGATCAGTCTGCCTGTCATGCTATTGTTAGGTGTTCCGATTCATTCTGCAATCGGTGCCAATAAAGTTTCAAACACGATCAGCTCTTATTTCTCTTTTTTATACTTGTTGAGAAAAAAGGAATTGGACTTCAGAAAATCTGTATGGATCATCCCGGTCAGTTTGTTTGGGGGAGTTGCGGGAGGAGCCATTGCTGCTGTCATAACTCCTGAGCAGTTATATGTGCTGGCCATTATTTTACTAGTTTGTGTATTTATTTCTTCTTTCCTCAGAAAAACGATCTTTAAAGGTGACCGCAAGCTTATTCCAAGTTTTAAGTCTGTTACCGGTGTGTATGGAATTGGCCTATATGACGGTTTATTCGGTCCGGGTCAAGGGACACTGATGCTCTATTTATTAAGCAGTCTGAACCTTTCATATATTAACGCTGTGGGGCTTGTCAGGTTGGCGACTTTTTCAAGTTGCTTTGGAGCAGCGATTACATACATTGCCGCAGGATCGATTATCTGGTCTCTGACTATTTCACTCATGGCCGGTTCGTGGTTGGGTGCACAATTAGGTGTCAGGGTAGCGAGAAAAATAAAGCCTGCTATCATCTCACCAATTCTTAAATCAGTGACTTTCCTTTTGATTTTACAACTTATATTTGACCAGCTCTGAAGCGTTCCACGTGAAACATTACCTATGGAAAATCCACTTGAACAGTCTTGGTGATTTTTTATAGATAAACGCGATCCGGTTAAGCAGGAAAGCGGGTATCTTTTTAGGAAACCAGGGTCTTGAATAGAGCGGCCACCCTCCCTTTAAGTCATCCCACTGGGAATCATCCTCTTTCAGCTGACGAAATCTTGCCAAATCAATTAGTTTAACATGGTCATCAGGCAGGACAATCATATTCCTCAGGTGAACATCAGATGGCGTCAATCCTGCATTTCGGGCCACTTCAAGTGCTTCATCCACCTCTTCAACATAACGCTTCTTAATAAAAGTGCCGTCAGTGAGACAGGTGAAAAACGTCTTTCCTTCAACGTAATCAATAACGAGATAATTTGGTCCGCTATCATAGATCGAAGGATAAAAATGACTATCGCTGAGTAGTGAATAAACCTCAGCTTCTTCCTTGGCAATTGATTCGAACTCGGGGAAAAATACTTTTACAACAAGATCTTTCCCTTTAATCCGAAATGCCGCAGCACTTCTGCCAATCCCAATGCATTCCAGGTCGGGGTGATGGTCTGCAACAATTGTTTTTTTATATTGATGCGCGAAGACAATACTTTCTGCGTAATGACGATATGATTCCATATCAAGCACTCCTCTTAAACAATTCGGTTCAAATCGTTATCTAACATCATACACTACTATTTCAAAAATCAATAAAGCTATGTATTTGATATAATGAGTAAAAATCGTGAAAGAGTTGCAGGAGTGAGACAATGAATCCATGGGAAGCTACAAACCCGATCACCATAAAAGAGGCACGGGATAAGATAGAAGAGGCTTATCCGGAGCTCAAACCAGTAAAAATTAAAGATTTAGGAACAGGCTTTGACCACACTGTTTACATGGTAAATGAACAATGGGTGTTCCGTTTTCCGAGAAGAAAGCTTGGGCTCGAGGCCATGTACATAGAAAACAAAGTTCTCACAAGCCTTGAAAAGGTATCCTTTGAGGGCGGATTCGATTATCCGAAACCCGTTTACTTTCAAAAAGGGCAGGATGAAAACGATTCATATGTCGGTTTTTCTCTGATAGAAGGCCAGGTGTTAACTGATCTTGAAGACACGGACTGTTTGAATGAAGCAGCTGAGAAACTTGGGCATTTTCTTAAAAAACTTCACGCTCTCCCTGTTGAGTGTATAGATGCAGGTCCTGACCATTTGAATCGCTTATCCACCGCGCTAAGAAGAAAACACTTTTATGTCATAGCGGAGGAGGCTGCTCCAGTTATTCCTGAAAAGCTCTATCAGCAGCTGCTGAGTTATCTGGATCAGCTTGAAGAATGGGAGAATCCTGCAGGCACCGTGCTTGTTCACGGGGACCTGCACCCGAAAAATCTGATTGCCAGAGAGGGAAAGCTTGCAGGAATCATTGATTGGGGAGATGCACATATTGGTCATCCTGCATCCGATCTATCCATCGTATTTCAGTGCATTTCTCATGAAAAAAGAAGTCTCTTTTTTGATGCATACGGTGAAGTTAATGATGAAACGATCAAATTGGCCCGTTTTAAAGCTGCATTTCTGAATACGGTGCTATTGCGTTATGCAAAAAGTACAAATGATCAAAACGTGCTTCGCTGGGCTCTGACAGGACTGAAGAAATCACTGAGCTGAGTGTTATCTTTCAGCGTATTTGGCAATGACATGAGCCAGATCATCATTACCAAAAGTCTGCATGACCTGAATGAGTGTACCGGCATCAATATCCATATCAGTTGAAACCTGATCGTCCATCAGCTGTTTCAGGAAAGAGTTAGCCGGTTGAGCAGGGTAAGCCTCTTTATATAATTTTTCAGGATCAAGGTTTTGATCCTGGCACCACTGGATAAACAATAAAACCATGATTTTTTCATCTTCCTGATACTTTTGGATAATATGTTGCGCTAGTTCTTTTTGATTCATGTTTAAACATCCCTTCACAATCGCTTTCGTCCTCGGCAGAAAATGGTGATGGCGGAAAGTTTCTGCTATCAAAGGAGTATCTAATGGAAAATTGGCTGACAGAAATAATGAATGATTATGGATATTTTGGTGTGTTTTTTCTGATTGCACTGGAAAACATATTCCCGCCGATCCCCTCTGAGGTTATTTTAACATTTGGCGGGTTCATGACAGTAGATTCGGGATTAACCATTCCCGGTGTGGTAGCAGCCTCTACTGCGGGCTCAGTAGCAGGTGCAATTGCACTCTACTATATCGGAGTTCAGCTCGATGTAGAGAGGCTTGAGAAAATCATTGACCGCTGGGGAACGGTTTTGCGTGTGAATAAAGAGGATTTGCACAGGGCGGATGCCTGGTTTGATAAATATGGCCCCTGGACTGTGTTCTTTTGCCGATTTGTTCCACTAATCAGAAGCCTGATTTCTATTCCTGCAGGGATGTCAAATATGAACATTTGGATATTTCTTGGCTTCACAAATGAACATTTGGATATTTCTTGGCTTCACAACAGCAGGAACGTTGATTTGGAATATTGTGTTGATTTATCTTGGAGCATCAGTAGGAGATTCCTGGGAGACAATTGTCCGGAGAATGGACGTTTATTCAAATGTCGCCTACGTCATTCTTGCAGTGCTGTTTATTGCAGCTGTGATTTATTATATTGTTAAAAGGCGCTCCAGAGCATAAGAGATGAAAAGGCATGGCGAATTTGCGCCATGCCTTTTTACGATCAAAGCGGGTCCATTAGTATGACGTTGCGTAACACATTTGATATTCTAAGAAATAAAGTGAAATCTACTGTGTTTCAACGAGAATTTTTCAACCTCTATGAAGTATCATCTGAACCTTCCACCGGGTCGCTAACCCAAATCCTTATGATTCTCTATCAAAGATCCCTACCTGTTCAGGCGGCCAGACATGAACCTTCAAATGCTTTGCAAAGTGAAGTAATTCAGGTTTTGGAGACAGTAAAATTCCTGCACTTTCGGCTACACGGTTTACTTTAAATTCCGCATAAGCGGGTTGCAGGGTCCATTGATCATGATAAATAGCACCCTTTAGAATTTTCCGTCCCTTTAACACAAATAAGGCATAACGCTCTGTAAGCCAAAATTCAAGCGACCCTTTCACCGTTCTGAATGGATCCCCATTTGCACCGTACACACCATCGAAATCCCCAAAAGGTGCCCGCGTATCCGTCCGGCTGCTTTTAAAATGAATGCGATTTTCCGAATGAACGACACTCATGTCCGCATGTAAATAGGGAAGGGCATAGGAAAAATTCGCAAGCTTAACGGCAAGCGGGCTGTTGGCATCAAGACTGAAAAAATAAATGCCTGCCTCACCATTAAAAGTCACGTACGTTCTCACATTCAATTCGGCGAAGCGTCTCTTATACGTAAACAGGGAAAGGCCCCGGAAATAAATATGGTTCATTTCAAAAGGAACCACGCTGATCCACGCTTGTCCCCCAAACGTATCAAGCGCAAGACAATCAGGAATCAGTGGACGAATCTCCTCTGCGGGCACCGGATAGTGGGCAAAAAGTAAATCGTTCCATGTCTGTCCCATCAGCCATTTCTGTTTATTTGTCTTTCGTTTCATGTCATGCACCACCTTCTTTTCCATCCTATAAAATTAGCCGGAAAGAATCGAAAAATAAAAGTTTACAATCGGCTGCTTTTTTAAAAGGGTTTCCAATATATGTTCCGAATATATAAGGTAAGTGAAAAAAAGGAGTGAACAGGATGTCTTTGAATGCATATCTGAATTTTGATGGCAATACGAGAGAAGCTGTGGCATTTTATCGCGAGGTATTTGATTCACCGGCTCCGGATATCATGACGTTTGGGGAGCAGCCGCCTAATACTGAATTTGATGTTCCTGAAGAAGTGAAAGATCGCATCATGCATGCAGCGCTAAATGTAAATGGCAGTATGCTGATGTTTTCAGACACATTTCCGGGTGCACCGTATATTCAGGGGAATCATATTTCACTAACCGTCTGGCTCAAGGACGAAGCACTTTTGAGAAAGCAGTTTGACCGGATCAAGCAGGGCGGAAAGGTCGATATGGAGCTGCAGGAAACGTTTTGGAGCAAGGCATATGGACAAGTGACTGATCAGTTCGGCATCAGCTGGCAATTCAGCCACGAGGGAGAGAGTGAAGACGTTTAAATCGTGGATAATGGGGTAAATTACCTTTGTGACCACGTAAATCAACGGTAAGGTGGCGGGCAATGAATCGCTATTTTGCTGCATTGTAGTGAACTGCCGGGAAGACAGCGGCTTTCTTAAGAAAAAGGAACCAACAAACCGAATTGGCGATTAAGAGAGAATAATATCTTCCCACCCAATAGATGTATAAGCGCAAACCTCCGGCTGGCGGCCGGAGGTTTTTTCGCGTGTTTAAAGTGCATTTCCTGTAAAAAAACCGAGCGCTGCAAGTAAAATTCCTGCTGCATAGGTCAAAAAAAGGTAGGCGATTGCCAGTCCGGTTCTCCTTTCCATCATCAGCTTTACGATTTCTGTGTAAAAGGTTGAGAACGTTGTAAAAGCACCGAGAAAACCAATGGCAGCAAATGCATATAAGTATCCGTTTACACTAAGAGAAAGCACATAGCCAAGTAAAAAGGAGCCCAGCAGGTTGACCAGTAAGGTTCCATAAGGCGCATTCTCCTGATTCATCTTGCTGGAGACAGCTGCACGGCAAATCGCCCCGAAAAATCCGCCTGCTGATAACAACATAATGATCATTTGACCTTCCTCCTATTCACAGTAAGGTTACCAAGGCGCATTCCGAGTGCTGCCAGGCATAGACCGCCCAGTAAGCTTAATGTGAAATAAAGCAGTGCGATCCCATAGCGTTCACTTTGTAAAAGAACCACAAGCTCAGTGCTGACGGCGGACATGGTCGTGAATGATCCAATCAATCCTGTTTTAATCGCCATCTTCACTTGTGGAGAGGCGCTCCAGTTGGTATCTGCCTGTGAAGATAAAAACCCGAGAATCAAACAGCCAATCAGATTAACCGTAAGCGTCCCGAGTGGGAATCCCGAGACAGGAGGTAAAAGCAGGCTGGTGATATACCGCAGCATACTGCCAATAGCCCCGCCCATTCCAATCCATATGTAGGTCATTCATTGTCCTCCGTTCGAATCTGATACAATTTACATTAAGCATTCCATAAGAGATGGTCAAGAGGAGTGACGAATTTGGAGAAGGCTTACTTGTGGCTTCTGTTGCTGGCTATTGCCGGAGGACTCGGAGTCAGTTCATTATCTATGGCAGGTTCAATTGAGAAAATCATTTTGCCGTTGCTGATTCTGCTTTTATTTTTTACGTTTTTACCCGTTCCATTAAGTGAAATCAGGAATGCATTTCAAAACCGTTCCTTTGTCATTATAAGTCTTACCCTAAATTTTATTATTACCCCGTTTCTTGCATGGGGAATCGGTGCTGTCTTTTTGTCTGATGCGCCATTATTGTGGCTTGGCTTTTTATTACTCGTACTTACCCCGTGTACGGATTGGTATATCGTCTTTACCGGCATCGCAAAGGGGAATACAGCGGCTTCTGTCAGCCTGCTCCCGGTAAACCTTATGCTTCAGCTTCTATTGTTACCCGTGTGGATGCTGTTGTTTGGGCGTGTAGTGGTGGGGCCGGAAATTTTAGATGTCATTCCTTCTGTGCTGCTTGTCCTGCTCATTCCGTTTGCCGCGGCGTTCCTTGTTCGGCGTTTCGTGGGGTCCTTTCAGGAATCCTTGATGGAATGGGTGCAGGTGCTAATTTTATGCATCGTGATCTTTGCCATGTTCGCTTCACAGGGAGAGGTGATCTTAGGTGAAATCGATCAGTTGTTGAGACTGATCATTCCTTTACTGCTGTTTTTCGTCAGTCTGTATTGGCTGGGCAAGGGAGCTGCTGCATTCGCAGGGTTAGAAAGAGAAGATCGCATCAGTCTTCATATGACAACGATTGCGAGAAATTCACCACTCGTCTTAGCCGTGGTGCTCGCCGTCTTTCCGGATCAGCCATTACTGGCACTCGTCCTCGTAGTCGGCCCGCTGATTGAATTACCCCTTCTGGCGGCACTGTCGTTTGTGCTGAAGCGGGGTTGAATACAGAAAAGTGAAGCCGGGATGAGTGCTTGGTCACTTTTGTGAAAAAATCCGCCGCGGTTTACAAGATAACAAAACGTCAAAAAGCCAGCCTCTCATTCCCGAGGCTGGCTTTGCACTTATTTCTTTACTGTAAATTGAGCAAGGATTTCTTTTACCTTCAAGTAAGCTTCTTCAAGTGTTTCTGCTTCAATCACGATATCATTCCGCTCTTCATGACGACTGATCGAGTGCTCGTAGCGGGGATCGTAATAATGAACCAGAAGCATTTTGAACGCTTCCCGAAATTCTCCTGCTTCTAAATGATCGCGAATATCTTTCGCAACTGGCGTATGCATTCTTCGTTCGATCCGGCTGAATGCTTCTAAAAAGGCGTCCCTGGACTCGTCCGGCTGATAATCGTCAAGGATATTTTGAACGCGCACATCCAGTGGTAATTGAATAAAGATCTGAGGTGCTTTTTCTTTTCGCTCAAACAAAAAGTCTGGCATATGAACGCGTCCGATCCGGCGGCTTTCACCTTCCATCAGTAGATAAGGAGAATCCTTAAAGCGCCTCAGATCAGTGATCAACAAAGAATCGAACTTTTTCTGATTGTTAGGGATCAGTCCAATCTGTCCGAAAATGGATCCTCTGTGACCGGCATATCCCTCCAGATCAAGAACAGGTTCATTTTCCTCCTGAAGCTTCCGCAAAATCGCTGTTTTGCCGGAACCGGTATACCCGTTTAATACGAGAAGCTGCGCATTAAATTCATAATCCTCCAGTGCCTGGACAACCCACTGGCGATAAGTACGGATGCCGCCAGTTAAGCGGTTCACATCAAGTCCCATGAAGTCTGTAAAGGTAGCAGCTGCCTTACTCCGCATGCCTCCGCGCCAGCAAAAAACTGAAATCGGGGCATCCAGCGCCTTAAACTGCTCGACGAATACCGGAAGCTTTGCAGAAAAAATCTCGAGTCCGCGTGCTTTCGCCTGTTCCTGACCAACCTGCTTATAAATCGTGCCGATTTCAGCTCTTTCTTCATTATCAAAAACAGGGATATTGATGCTGCCCGGAATCGAACCTTCCTCAAATTCACCGGGTGAACGGACGTCAACGAGGACCCGCTCTTTTTTCTCATGGGCATCCATTAAATCATTTAATGTAATTTCACGTGTCATGTTTTTCACCTTCAATCTTTATACCACACGAATTTTTCCAGGATGGTCTGCAGTAACTTCTCCAATCAGATGAGCATTTACCTCTTTACTGCGTAAGTCGGCAAGCAGCTGATCTGCGTCATCAGGTGACACAGAAATCAACAATCCGCCTGACGTTACCGCGTCACATAAAATGTAGCGGTCAAGCTGATCCATTTCCTCAGGATAATCAACCTTGCCTTCTAAATGTGCGTAGTTATTGCGTGTCCCACCCGGTACAGAACCTGCTTCAGCCAGCTCGCGGACGCGTGGAAGAACCGGAACATCCTCTTTATAAATGACGAGCCCTGCATCACTGCCTGCTGCCATTTCAGACGCGTGACCAAGTAATCCAAAGCCTGTCACATCTGTTGCAGCGTGAACATCATAAGCAGACATCGTTTCGGCGGCTGTTTTATTTAACGTCGCCATTACCTTTGTTACGTTAGCTGTTTCTTCTTCAGTCAGCAGACCGTTTTTAAGAGAAGTAGTAGAAATCCCGACACCAATCGGCTTCGTTAAAATCAGCTTATCACCAGGTTTAGCGCCTGCGTTGGCTCTCACTTTATCAGGATGGACCGTTCCTGTGACTGCTAATCCGAATTTCGGCTCTTTGTCATCAATAGAATGCCCGCCAACGAGTGTGACGCCGGCTTCTTTCAATTTATCGCCGGCTCCGCGGAGGATATCAGTCAAAATACTTTTATCTAAAGTAGAGATCGGAAATGCGACGATATTTAATGCGGTAAGCGGGGTTCCACCCATTGCATACACATCGCTGATCGCATTCGCTGCTGCAATCTGGCCGAAATCATAAGGGTTATCAACTATCGGCGTGAAAAAATCAACGGTTTGTACAATCGCTGTTTCTTCATTAATCTTATACACGCCTGCATCATCACTCGTATCCAGTCCAACAAGCAGATTCGGATTGGCTTCGGCCTGCGGAAGATTCTTCAGTACCTGTGCAAGATCAGCGGGGCCGATTTTACAGCCGCAACCACCTTTAGAGGATAGGGATGTTAAACGTACATTATTTGAACTTGTCATGCTATTCAACCTCTTTCCAAGATAATCATCACTGTCCATAAGTGTAGCACATTCAAGGAAAAATCATGAAGCAGGTGCGCTTTGACTTTAACGGTGACCAGCCTTTCGCGCTTCAATATATCCGTAATAAGCGCATGTGCCGTTGTGATTCGGATCTTTCACTTCAAAACCAAGCTGCTCATAGAATGAATAATTATTGCTTGAAGTGTGAGCGAACCAGTCTCCGTGAGGGAGTTTTTGCAGACATAACCCCACGAGCTTCTGACCAATCCCTTTACCGCGATGAGAAGAGTGTACAGCCAGATCCATAATCGTGGCTGCCATAACCTGATCGGACAGTACCCGGACCATACCGATCATTTCATTGTCATCCCAAACTGTATATGCCCAGGTGGAGTTCTGGAAAATCAGCGTAAATTTTTCTTTTTGCCATTCAGGTGTACGGCGTACCCATCCTGCATCCATGAATAATCTCTCAACCTGATCTGCAGGGATATTCTGTGTACCCTCTCTGATGATGTAGTCGTTAAAATACTGATACACGTATCTGCCTCCTTTAAAAGTTCTGATGTTTGTTTCTATTTATAAAGGCTCATTCCCTTTAAAATCCAAAGATTTGATCTCTTATATGAAATATGTTTTAATAGGAGAGTAAACTCAAAACGTAACGTTTACGATTTGATTAAATGAACGTGATATAAATAAGGAGGCAATACAAATGAAACAGGATATCCATCCGGATTACAGAAAAGTTGTATTCATGGACACGAACAGCGGGTTTAAATTCCTGACTGGTTCTACAATGAAGTCTAATGAAACGATTGAGTGGGAAGACGGCAACACGTACCCCCTTTTAAAAGTTGAGGTCAGCTCTGACACACACCCATTCTACACAGGCCGCCAGAAGTTTGCGGACAAAGATGGCCGTGCAGAACGCTTCAGAAAGAAATACAACATTGGATAATGTCATCACAACCGGAAAGTCCGTGTTCACTTTTAAGTGGATGCGGACTTTTTGGTTTGTTGGACTTTTAATCGTTGTCATACAAGGCCGGGATAGGGCATTGTTATGTCGATAAGACGAGCATTTTCTTTTTGTTGATAGGGCCAATCGTTTCTTTTGTTGATGGAAAGCCAACTAATGTCGATCGGCTGCTTGACCAGATTCAAAATGTCGTTAGCGGTCCCGGAACTGTCGATAGGCATTTGATATTTGTCTATAGCGCCTCTAAAAACGTTGATTGAAACGAAATAAAGGTCGATAGACTCCAAACGACAACACCTCTGTTTCCCGCGGAGTGGAGATCGTGATCATAGCAGTTTGGTTCCGCGTCAAACTCACTTTCATTGATACGAAAAGCACTTTCCTTAAAAACCCCTACAAATGACCCCGTTTTTCCAAATAATCAGGATATAACAAACTTTAACACGAATATAAAAGCGAATATATTACTAGAATTGAATGTTTGTGAAAGTTTTAACGAAAAATATTCGTTAAAATAATTCGTAAACTACGAAAATAATCTAAAAATTCATATTGACAACGCTTTCTAAGAGGTTTAAAATCCAAATTAACGAAAGATTTTTATTCTATTAAATAATTTACGAAAAAATATTCGTAATTAGTGGGGCTGATACGACATGAGGAAATTTCCAGAACACTTTGTATGGGGAACCGCTACTTCTTCCTTTCAAATAGAGGGTGGTCGTGATACCAGAGGCGAATCGATCTGGGATCAATTTTGTAAAAATCCGGGGAAGGTACTGAATGGAGATCATGGCGAGGTTGCGTGTGACCACATTAATCGTTATCCGGAAGATATTCAATTAATGAAAGATTTAGATGTACCATGGTACCGCTTTTCGATTTCATGGTCCAGAATTTTTCCTGATGGAGACCGGGTAGTCAACGAAGAAGGTCTTGCCTTTTACGACCGTCTGTTAACAGAGCTTGAAGCGAAAGGCATTAAGCCGGCTGTGACACTTTATCACTGGGATTTACCTCAGGCATTGCAGGATCGCGGCGGTTGGATGAACCGTGAGATTGTAGAAGAATTTGCTCATTATTGTGAAGTGCTGTTTGACCGGTTTGGGGACCGGGTTTCGAACTGGATTACACATAATGAACCTTGGGTAGTCAGCTGGCTGGGTCATGGTTCAGGCGAGCATGCACCGGGTTACCGTGATATCCCTGCGTTTTTAAAAGCCGCACACCATGTATTACTGTCACACGGCAAAGTGGTTGAACAGTTTCGTGCGAAGCAGCGTAAGGGTGAGATTGGCATTACGCTTAACTTGAACTCTTCATACGCTGCAGACGAGCAGCCTTCTTCTAAAGAAGCAGCTGTAAGATGGGATGGATTCCTGAATCGCTGGTTCCTGGATCCTGTATTCAAAGGATCTTATCCGGCAGATATGCTTGAGCATTACAGTGTGTATACTGATTTCTCTTTTATTAAAGAAGGAGATTTGGAAGCGATTGCAGCACCGGTTGACTTCCTTGGTATTAATTATTACTCCATCTCATACCTGAATCATCAGCCGGGAGCATGGCTGGATGCGGGTCATGAAGGTGGTGGACACCGTCGTACAGCAATGGGCTGGGAAGTATATGCAAAGGGGCTTTCAGATCTGCTGATCAGACTGAAGGAAGAGTATAACAACCCGGTTTTATATGTAACGGAAAATGGTGCCGCTTACGATGATGAAGTGACAGACGGCAAGGTAGTGGATTCCGACCGTATTCAATATCTTCAGGAGCACCTGGACGCATGTCTGGATGCAATCGAAGCCGGCGCAGATTTAAGAGGATACTTCGCTTGGAGTTTCCTGGACAATTTTGAATGGGCATTCGGCTACAGCAAACGCTTTGGCCTGGTATATGTTGATTTTGAAACACAGGAACGTATTCCAAAAGAAAGTGCTAAATGGTTTCAGCAGGTCATTCAGAACAATGGGGTAGAAGTGCAAGTCAAAACAAACTAGGGGGATTAGAAATGAAAAAGCTTTGGAAAACAAGTATTTTAGCAGGTAGTGCAATGGCGATTCTGGCAGGATGTTCAAGCGATGAAAGCGGCAGCGGTTCAGGCAGCGGCGGTGGAAGCGAAACAATCGACATGTGGGTTTTCGGAACAACGGGCTATGAAGAGCTTGCCGAGAAGTATATGGAAGAAAATCCGGACGTTAAAATCAACGTTCAGTCAACTGAAATGGGTGACCACCATAACAACCTGTTCACTGCTCTTTCTGCAGGACAGGGTGCACCTGACATTGCGATGATCGAAGTAGGGGAAATCGAGCGTTACCGTGAAGCACAGGATCGTTTTGCAAACCTTTATGATTTAGGTGCTAAAGATGTACAAGGCGACTATCTTGAGTGGGTTTGGAACGTAGGACAAAGCGCTGACGGTGAGTTCATGTTCGGTCTGCCGACAGATATCGGTCCAACAGCAATGTACTATCGTAAAGATGTAGTAGAGGAAGCGGGTTATCCAACGGATCCTGCTGAGCTTGCAGCATCTCTTAATACATGGGAAGCCTATTCTCAGTTCGCGAAAGACGTAGCAGAGAAAACTGGAAAGCCGGTTGTTGATAATGCAGAGCTGATCTTTAATGCAAAGCGTGACCAGGCTGATGAGCACTACTTTAACCGCGATAATGAGTTGATTGTTGAAGATAATGCAGCGATTCGTGAAGCATATGATTACACTGTAAGCCTGATTGAAGAAGGCGCTGTAGGGAACATGCCTCTATGGACACCTGAATGGGGTCAGGGGATGGCTGAAGGTTCTTACGCTACACTTCTTGGACCGGCATGGATGCAGGGTGTTGTAAAAGGAAATGCTCCTGATTCTGATCAGTGGATGATCACAACAATGCCTGAAGGCGCTGGTAACTGGGGTGGATCATACCTGACGATCTCTGAGGAGTCAGATCAGCAGGAAGAAGCGTACGCATTTATCGAGTGGCTTGTATCACCGGAAACACAGCTTGAGTCATTCAAGGATATGGGTCTATTCCCATCAACACCAGCAACATATGAGCAGGATGAATTTATCAACTACACTGATGATTACTTCGGTGGAATTAACACAGCTGCAGTATTCGCAGAAGCAGCAGAACAGGTTAAAGATGTATATAAAGGACGCAACTACCTTCTTGTTCAGGGTGAGATCATGACAGCACTTAATAACGTATTAAGCAGCGGTGGAGATCCGGACAAAGAGTGGGATGACGCAATGGAAAGAATCAAACAGCGTCTTGAGCGTGAGTAAAATAAGTTCAAAGATGGGTAAGGACCGCTTAGCCGGTTCCTTACCCTTTTTGATAAAAGGAGATGTCCTGCAACATGGTATCAAACTCTGAGAAATACACCGAGAAAAAAGTAAAACGCTCAATGAGTCAGGAAAAACGCAACAGCATTGCCGGATATTTATTCGTATCACCGTTTTTTATCCTCTTTGCGATTTTTGGTTTGTTTCCAATGCTTTTCAGCTTCTACCTTGCCTTCTTTAAATGGAATGGCCTTGGTGAAATGACCTTCAATGGCATAAACAACTTTACGATTATCTTCAATGATCCTATCTTTTGGAAATCTATTTATAACACAGTCGTGATTGGTCTTTTAGGAACGGTCCCACAGCTGATTGTGGCGTTTCTGCTGGCTTATGCGCTGAATGCACAGGCGCTGCGCTTCAAGAATACTTTCCGTGTTGCGATCTTTATGCCTTATGTAACGTCGATCGTAGCGGTAGCGATTCTATTCAGTATTATTTTTAACAGCCAATCTTTTGGTCTTGTAAACAGTATCTTAGGCGTTTTTGGCGTAGATCCAATCGTCTTCACCCAGTCAGAGTGGGGAGCAAAAATTGCCATTGCCACGATGATTTTCTGGCGCTGGGTAGGTTATAACACAATTATCTATCTTGCCGGAATGCAGAGTATTTCGAGTGATCTTTACGAAGCAGCGAAAATTGATGGTGCAACACTTAGCCAGCAGCTGCGTTACATTACGCTGCCAATGCTGAAGCCATTTATCCTATTTACCGTATTCATGGGAACAATCGGATCACTTCAGATCTTTACAGAGCCGCTGATTTTCTTCGGTGGAAATCTCCGTGAAGAAGGAATTACGGTTGTTGCCTACTTATACCGTGATGCATTTGAGAACAATTTCTTTGGTACAGCATCTGCAACAGCGATCGTACTGTTCGGAATCATCATGATCTTCTCTGTACTGAATCTGTTGATTACAAACCGGCTTGGCCGCGGGAAAGCGAGGAAGGCATAAGATGAAAGCTATTACACCAACTCAGCCAAAACAACTGTCTAGAAAAGCGATCCTTTATTCCCTTTTGACATTTGCCGGACTGGTATCCCTGTTCCCATTCTACTGGATGTTTGTGATGGCAACACAGCCAAACCATGTCATCAACCAGACTCCGCCTGCATTACTGCCAGGATCGGAGCTGGTCACGAACTTTACGAATGTATTAGGCACCATTGATTTCTTCGGTGCAATGATGAACTCACTGATTGTATCCGTTTCTGTCACAGTGGGAAGTCTGTTTCTCTGTTCACTTGCCGGCTTTGCGTTTGCAAAGCTCCAATTTAAAGGACGCGATGCTTTATTCGTGCTCATTTTGATTACGATGATGATTCCTCCTCAGCTTGGGCTCATTCCGTCGTACTACATCATCAGTCAGCTTGGCTGGTTAAGTGACCTGAAGGCCATCATCGTCCCGGGCTTAATTAATGCTTTTGGTATCTTCTGGATGCGCCAGTACATTAAAGAGGCGATTCCTGATGAACTGATTGAAGCGGCAAGACTTGATGGCTGTTCAAACTTCCGTATTTACTGGAATGTTGTTACACCGGCGATTCTTCCTGCATTTGCAACACTTGGTATCATCGTTTTTATGAACGTATGGAACGACTTCCTGTGGCCGCTTGTTGTACTTCAGGACCAGTCAACTCATACGTTGCAGGTCGCATTACGTGCGTTGAGTGACTCCTATAATCGTGATTATGGTATGATATTATCAGGCACATTCTGGGCTACCGTGCCATTAATCATCGTCTTCCTGCTGTTCAACAAAGCCTTTATCAGCAGCCTTACACAAGGGGCGGTAAAGAGTTGAGTGTGCTGAAGACAGGGGAGTCTAGGCCAATGAAAGTAACCATTAAAGATATTGCCAAATTAGCCGGTGTCTCTCAGGCAACGGTATCTAAAATTCTTAATAATTATCATGATGTTGGTCAGGAAACGAGGAAACGTGTCCTTGAAATTATGGCACAGGAAGGCTATCGTCCTTCCCAGTCCAGACTGCTTCAGGATAAAAAAACGAACGTGGTGGGCGTCGTCTTTGCCGGTAAGGTGAATGCGGACCTCACCCACCCCGTTTTTGTAGAAGTACTGAATGAATTCAAAAAAACCATTGGCCAGCTTGGCTACGATCTAGTCCTTTTTTCAAACGAACAGTTTTTTGAGGAAAAGGAGAATTATCTTGCACGCTGCCAGCATTTTCAGGTGGATGGGTGCCTGATCATTGCAGGTGACCAGATTGAATCCTCCGTATATGAGCTTGATATGAGCCCGATTCCTTGCGTAGGGGTTGATATCGAACTGAATGGACCTTTCTCAAGCTATGTCATGAGTGACAGCAACAGCATTGCAGCAAAAGTGGTTGAACACCTTTATTTAAACGGTCATCGGAAAATAGGCTACATCGGGGGAACAAACGGCTCCCTGATCGCTGATTCCAGATTGTCCGCTTTTCAAAAGACTCTTCAATATTACGGTCTTCCTGTTAAAGAAGACTGGATCTACGAAGGTGACTTCTTTGAAGACAGCGGTTACAAAGGAATGCACGAATTTCTTGATCTGGAAGACAGCCCAACAGCGGTCTTTGCGGTGTCAGACCTGATGGCTATCGGTGCGATGAAGGCTGTAAAAGAAAAAGGTCTGAGTGTACCTGAAGACATCTCCATTATCGGCTGTGATGATATCCTCCCTGCCCGTTATGTCGAACCCCCTTTGACAACGATCAGACAGGATAAAGAGAAGATGGGCAAAATGGCCGCCCATATTCTGCTCGATCTGATCAAAAACAGAATCGAGTCCAGCACAGTGGCCGTAGAACCAGAGCTCGTTGTAAGATGGACAACGACGAAAGTGGATTAACAAAAAGACGTGTGGCTTATGGCCGCACGTTTTTTTGTTGGTTGGATGATTGTATCGTGGCAGGAGGTCGTGATCAGTTATCGACAGATTCTTTCGCGCTATCAACAAAACTGGAGATGTTAACGACAGAAGTTATGGGCTGATCGACGTTAATTCTGGTGCTAATGACAATTAGTGCCTTCTGAAACAGGCTATCGACATAAACAACCATCCTAACGACATAAACAGGCTGCCTAGCGACAATAATAAACATTCGATCAACATTAAGCTCAAGGTTCGCTCATTCAGCAACATCAATCAAAACAAGGTCTGGTCGTTTTCGGATTAAACCATTTCTGCAAATGGATAGCTGAGGAGTCATGACTGCTGCAAAAATCTGACCAGGCTTTCCATCACCTGCTTTAGCACGTCAATAGATCCCAGCAAATCATCCTCATACTGCAGCGCGTGATCTGTTCCTGCGATCACCTCATTATTCACTAGCGGATTTCGTTCAATCGCTTCAGCTGCTTCAGGCGAATAACAGAAATCCTGATCACCGATGATCGAGAGACTCGGCCATTTTGTCTCTTCAAGGGCCTGTCTGACGAGCTCGCCATGAATAAGCGGCGTCATCCAGATGGCTTTTACATCACTCAATCGATTGAAATTGGATTCCTGAGCCATCATCATCGTTCCGATCGATTTCCCAACAATCAGGAGCGACCCGTCTTTTCTCAATTGTCCTACCTTTTCAAAAATAAGCTCCCCATCCTTCAGTACGGAAGAACGATATTCTTCATCTGACATACTATTGTATGGTTCTTTGTTGTAGGCGTAATCTGCAAGAATCACCTGATAGCCCTCTTTTACCAGCAAGTTAGTAGCGTAATGCATGAGTGGTGCCTGGATGGAATAGCCCGCACCCGGGAGGATCAGTGCTGTTCCTTTTGGTTCGTCAGACAGGCAGATTTCGGTTATATCAAGGTTTTGTCCAATTGAATTTTTGATCGTATGAACGTTTCTCATCTGCCGTTCTCCCATTCTAAAAACTCAAGCCGGTTTCCAAATGGGTCATCTACATAAAAGCGGATCGCTCCGGGAAGCCGGTCATCTGAAATGACAGGGTAACCTTGTTCCTCTAAATGAGCCTGAAGAAGTTGAATGTGTTCCATTTCAAAAGCAGGATGTGCTTTTCGCGCGGGTGAAAAATCCTTTTCAATACCAATGTGCAGCTGTTGTTTTCCGCATGCAAACCACACACCGCCGTTAGCTTTTAAGCTTTCAGGCTTTTCGATCTCAGGCAAACCGAGTACGCCGTGGAAAAACTCGCGCGCTGCTTCTTCGGAGTCAACAGGGGCAGCGAGCTGAATATGATCAATTTGCTTAAATGAGTAAGGCATGGTTTCATTCCTTTCTGTGTTACAGTTAATGTAATTGTAGTGCTCAAAGATTGATAAGAAAAGGTTTAATTATGAAAGGATTTCCATAAGTAATGGTTATCAGGGTGAAGAAATGGACAAACAGATTAAACAAAATCGTATTTTTCTGATCCACGGCTTTAATAAAGGGGCATCTGATATGTATCCATTGGAGCGTTCCCTTGCATCATTCGGCTATGACTGTCTGACATTGAACTACCCGCTCCGCTTTCATCCGTTTGAAGATGCGGCATCACACCTTAAGCAAATGCTTAATCGAGTACCTGATAGAGAGCAGGTCTTTTTAGTCGGGCACAGTACAGGCGGGCTTGTCATCAGAGACGTGCTGTCTGACCCTGGTTATGCAGCCAAGGTTATGAGAGCAGTCCTGATCGCTACACCGAGCCAGGGAAGTCAGCTGGCCCGGCATGCCCATCGCGTGCAGCCTTTCACGAGGATTTACAAAACCATTGCTTCTATTACACCTGAATTCGTCGGAACTTATGCGTTTAAGCCGGCTGATGTTGAAATGGGGTCCATTGCAGGGGACAGGTCCAACCTTTTCCTCGGTAAAATGATTAGAGAGCGCAATGACGGCCGCGTCGAAATGAGTTCCGTCTATGATCGGGGGTTAAAGGATTTTTTGATTCTGCCATACGGACATAAGGACATTCATCACAGAAGAGAAACTGCGGAATTCGTTCACCGGTTTTTGCAGACCGGGATGTTTGATGGGTGAAGGCCTTTTTGGGGTGCGAAGTCAGCAGGCTGGAATTCGTGTTAAGAAGACTCCCCAGTTGCCCGCGATCCTTGACTGCGTGATGAGTATTCGAGAATCGCGTCCAATCAGGTGCAGTTAGGGAATTGAAGGAATCATCTTCAGGAGTGAGGGAATCGGGACCTTGAAAAGAAGGAATCTGGAGATTGAATGAAGGAAATCATGTAGGTGGAAGGGCTAGTGAAGGAATAAAAATCTTAAAAGAAGGAATCGATTTCCGAAAAGAAGGATAAAAAATCCAGTAAGAAGGAAAAACTGCCCGAAGTGAAGGAATCCCGGCAACTCTCCACGCCCCGACACCACCGCCACAACGCCTGTGTCCCCGGAACCGCATCACCAGCAAACCTCTAGTTACCCGCGAAGCCGATCCGGCTTATCAAACCGTCCAGGCTTCGCGACCAACAATCTTTACCTGATCCATTCCTCGCGCAGCATCCCCATGCGGATCGAATCGAAATACTGACCGTCATGAAAACGCACTTTTCTAATACGTGCTTCCATTTGCATGCCAAGCTTTTCACCGACGCGGATCATCCGGTGGTTGCCGGACCAGGTTGTGTAGCCGACACGGACGAGTGGCAGCGTGTCAAACAGGTGACCGATCCAAAGGCGCAATGCGCGCGTGCCATAGCCTTTGCCCCAATGCACTTCCCGGTAAAAGGTGATCCCCATCTCAAGCCACTTTGACGGCTCATGCTCCCAGTAGTAAGTGACAGTTCCGTACACGTCCCCATTAATCTCAATCACCATAACATCCGGGGCATTCACGTATTGTTCCTTTTTCTTTAAAAATTCCTCATAAGTTTTCCTGTGATGCGGAAAATACGGTGCATCCCAGCGTTTCCATTCAGGCGTATCGCTTGAGAAAGCACCCTCCCAAATGACAGGTAAATCATGCTCCTCAACACGTCTTAATACAAGTTCGTTATCTATTAACATCATGTAATCTCCTTATTCATGAACTGATTTCATGTGCAGGACATTACAGCAGTTCCTGCACGTTTTTACTTTGTCATAGTCCCCTTATATACGTTTTTCATCATTATCATTCCTTTCTTAGTCGATGCGTTTATCTTACCATTATTTAGCTGTAAGAAGATCTTTTTTATCCATGAAAAAATATCGATTGCGTATTTTTGCATGATTAGGTATAGTGAAGATCATACAATATATAGAATTTTTATAACTAAATAACACAATATATTGTTACTACCAGTGAAAACGGTGCCCGTTAAGGGTTAAAAGGGAATCCGGTGTGAATCCGGAGCTGTTCCCGCAACTGTAAGCACGGACGATCTGTACAAGCCACTGTCTGTTAAAGATGGGAAGGGTGCAGAAAGGAAGATGTGTGAGCCAGGAGACCTGCCGTTTTTGCCGATTGTAAGCTTCTCCGGGAATAGAGAAGATGCAGCGGGAATAACAGGACGGGGATCCGTTTCTGTTCTCATTCACGTTGATATCTGCCTCGTTCTCCAAATAGGAGAGCGGGGCTTTTTATTTTCCGGTATTACTTCACGAAAGGGATGAAGATGTGATGACAAGTACCGTAACAGAAATGGAGCACGACATCAGGAGCCTGGCAGGAGAGCATGCAGGTCAACTGCTGGAAGCATTAAAGCGATTTAGCCAACCTTCACTTGATGAGGCAATAGGAGAAGCATTAAACAGAATCACCATGGATGAGCCGGGATGGACTTACACAGCTGCAAAGCTATTTTCTTTAAAGCTTTATGCACAGGCTGCACAATCAAGAGGATATGACGCGTCGGAACGTTATGGAGATTTTTATGGCTTAATCTCTCATTTAACGACGCTTGGCATTTACGACAAAAACCTCATGCATACTTATTCTAAAGAGGAAATTGATACGCTTGGCAGCCTGATTACACCTGAAAACGATCAGCTTTTTTCCTATATCGGATTGTTTTTATTAGCTGACCGCTATTTAGCAAAAGACTATGAGGGAAGGGTATTTGAACTTCCGCAGGAACGCTTTTTGATTATTGCGATGACGCTGATGCAGAAGGAACCTGTACATAAACGCCTCGATTTGATCCGTGAGGCATACTGGGCGATGTCGAATCTTTATATGACGGTGGCGACACCCACTTTATCAAATGCCGGTAAAAGCTACGGCCAGCTGTCATCTTGTTTTATTGATACAGTAGATGATTCGCTGGACGGCATTTATCTGAATAACTGGGATTCCGCACGTTTAAGTAAGGATGGCGGGGGACTGGGTGTTTATTTTGGAAAGGTGAGGGCGCTCGGCTCCGATATTAAACGGTTTAAAGGTAATTCTTCAGGGATTGTGCCGTGGATCCGCCTGTTAAATGATACGGCGGTCAGTGTCGATCAGCTTGGACAGCGTCAGGGCGCGGTGGCCGTTTATCTCGATGTGTTCCATAAAGACTTGATGAGCTTTCTTGAACTGAAGACAAACAATGGTGATGAGCGGCGTAAAGCTCATGATTTGTTTACAGGTGTCTGCATTCCGGATCTGTTTATGGAAAAGCTGCTCGAAAAGGATGAAGCGGGACGCAGTGTTGGTGAATGGCACCTGTTCTGTCCCCATCAGGTAAAGCAGGTGATGGGATGGAGGGACGAAAATGGACAGCCGCTTGGCCTGGAGGATTTTTATGATGAAGCAGACCACCGCTATTTTAAAGAAAAATATGAAGAGGCTGTACAGCATCCACTTCTTCCGAGAAAAACAGTCCGCGCGATGGATCTGATGGCAAAAATCATGATTGCCCAGCTGGAAACCGGAACGCCCTATTTGTTTTACAGAGATGAAGTGAATCGCCAGAATCCGAATAAGCACGTAAATGGCATTGGCAGGACATCGATTTACTGCAGCAATCTCTGCACAGAAATCGCACAGAATATGTCGCCAACCACAATTACAAAAGAATTTACAGACGAGGAAGGCAACATCGTGATTGTGAGAAAGCCGGGTGACTTTGTTGTATGCAACCTGTCATCTGTCAATCTGCCGCGTGCTGTAGAGGCGGATGTTCTTGAAAGGCTCATTCCGATCCAGCTGCGTATGCTTGATAATGTCATTGATCTGAACACGATTTCAGTTAAGCAGGCTACTCAGACGAACAAAAAATACCGCGCAGTCGGTCTGGGCACGTTCGGCTGGCATCACCTGCTGGCGAAAAAGGGGATTTACTGGGAGTCTGATGCGGCTGTAGTATACGCTGACAAACTTTACGAAGAGATCGCCTATTTAACGATCCGTGCATCAGCTGATTTGGCGGAAGAAAAAGGAGCTTATCATGCGTTTAAAGGTTCTGAATGGGAGACAGGCGCGTATTTCGAGCGTAGAGGTTATCAAAGTGAGCGCTGGAGAGCACTTCGTGAAAAATCGGCCAAAGGTCTACGGAACGGCTGGATGATGGCGGTCGCACCGAATTCCTCTACGGCTAAAATCGGTGGCTCGACGGACGGGATTGACCCGCTTTACGCTGTTGAATATGCAGAGGAAAAGAAGAACTTTAAATTCACCGTTACCGCACCGGACCTGAATCACAAAACGTATGAGTATTACAGAAAAGCCCGTCATCACCTGAATCAGCATGACAGCATCCGTCAAAATGCAGCGAGACAGCGTCATGTCGATCAGGGTATCAGCTTTAATATATACGTTCGTCATGACATCAAAGCCAAAGAGCTGCTGGATCTTCATATTGACGCATGGAAGAGTAAATTGAAAACAACCTATTATGTCCGAAGTACATCACAGACAGAAATCGAAGCCTGCGAGGTTTGCGAAAGCTAAAGGAGGAATCACCATGGCCATCACTGCACCCTTACAAAAATCAAAGCTGTTAAATCCGGATGCCCCGAGCCGTGCGACAAAGCTCATTAACGGGGAGGCGTCCGGTTTATTAAACTGGAATGATATCGCGTATCCACAAATGTATGAGCTGTATCAGACACTGCTTGCGAACTTCTGGAAGGCACAGGAGATCAACATGCAGGATGATATTAAGCAGTGGGACAGCCTGAGCGGAATTGAGCAGGATGTCTTCCTCCGGATCAATACACAGCTCGCTTCACTCGATAGTCTGCAGACCCCTGCGATGACAGGTGTGATGGATTATGTAACAGACCCGAGCTTTAAGGCGATTCTTGCTGTCGTAGCACAACAGGAAGCTGTTCATAATGAATCGTATTCGTATCTGCTGAGCTCACTCGTATCAACAGACGAGCAAATCAGACGATTCGAACAGGCGAAAAAGGATCCGATTGTTCAAAAGAGAAATCAGCTGATTCTTGATGCCTATGAGCAATTCAGAAGCAACCCGACGCCCGAAACACTGTTTCATCTCGGTGTTCATTCGATTGCGCTTGAAGGCATCTACTTTTATGCAGGCTTTGCGTTTTTCTATCACCTTGCCCGCCAGCAGAAGATGCTGAAAACGAGTACAATGATCAGCTATATTCAGCGCGATGAAATGCAGCACGCCTACTTCATGGGGCAGTTTCTCCGCATTTTACTCAAGGAAGAGCCGGAATTAAATCAGGTGGATCAGCTCGAAAAGGTGTACGATACGCTTCATCAGGCAGCTGAGCTTGAGATTGAGTGGGCGGGCTACATTTTAAAGGACATTCCTGAAATTGATCAGCAGGAGTTCAGTGATTATGTAAAGTATTTAACGAATAAGCGCCTGCGCCAGATCGGTTTGAAAAATCTTTATCCGGAAAACGATAATCCAATGCCGTGGATCCGTGTATTTGACGATCAGATGATGAACGAGACGAAATCCGATTTCTTCGAACAAAAGTCAAGGACGTATACAAAGGTGTCCCAGTCCAATGGCTTTGATGAGCTCTGAACGGATCACAATCGTCTATGCATCTTCTACAGGAAATACAGAAGCGCTCGTTGAGATGATGAAAGAGGAGTTAAGTGCAGCGTTTCAAAGCATCACGGTGCTTGCTTCAGAGAACTTTTCACAAGCTGCACTTTCTGTGACGGATGTGCTCATCGTTGCAACGTATTCCTGGGGAAATGGGGAGATTCCGAGAAGAATGGAGAACGTTTATTGCTTGATCGAAGAACATGCTTCCGAGGGGCTCATGACCGTGGCAGCAGGCACAGGAGACCGTCATTACCCACGCTATTGCGGAGCCGTGGATCAGTTTAGAGATATGCTGTTTGACAAAACCACACTGGTCGCAACATTAAAAGTAGAGCTTTTACCTCAAAGATCAGACCGCAAAAAATGCAAGCAGCTCAATCAACTTCTGCGTCAGCGCGTAAAAAACATTCCGTGTTCTTCTGAGGCGTAAACAAAGCGGTTGTTCTGATATAGTTAAGAAAACAACGCTGACGGGGTTGATGGTATGAATGAACGGGAATTAACGGAGCGCCTTGTTGCGCATGAACCATTTATTTTAGGAGAGGAGGCAGTTCGTAATTATTCGATTCTGCTTCCTTTCGTGGAGAAAAACGGGGAATTGCATCTGCTGTTTGAGGTGCGCTCTCTGACCATGAGACGTCAGCCTGGGGAAATCTGTTTTCCGGGAGGACGGATCGATCAGGATGATGACAGTGCAAAGGAGGCGGCGGTAAGGGAAGCAGAAGAAGAACTCGGCATCAGCCGAAACTCGATTAAGCGCGTCCATTCCTTCGGTAAACTGGTATCACCATTCGGGATGACGATCAGCACGTATGTAGGGTTTTTAGATGATGATCATGAGCTCAAGCCGAACCCTGCAGAGGTGGAGGAAGTGTTTACCGTACCGCTGTCCTTTTTTATAGAGACACCACCGGATGAGCATACGATTAATGTTGAGGTAAAGCCGGAAGAGAATTTTCCTTTCGATCTGATTGCCAACGGGCGCGAGTATAAGTGGCAAACACGGCAGTATAAAGAATACTTTTACCATTATGAAGGCCGTGTGATCTGGGGATTGACTGCGCGGGTGCTGAGGGAGTTTATTGAGAAGATGATGAGGTGAGGGAGCGGTTGAAAGCCGCTTCCTTTTTTTTTGAAAGACGGGTCGGACTCATCCTACGCTTTCCGTGGCCGGGCGGTGAACCCGCTTGTGCTTCGCACAGTCGGTTTCACCTGTCCCTTTCCGCCACAGGAGTCTTCGGATGAGTCCGACCCTGTGTAGAATTCAAATCCTCTTTCTTATGAAACGAGATGGAAAAACCGATCCATGAAACATCTTCCGCTTCTTGGTTGTATTGTGAACATGTCCCTTTCCTCCATAGAGAGTCTTTGAAATGACCAGACATTCTGGATGTAAAAGCGATTGAGTGTATATTTTAATAACTACTTTTCGATCAAGTATATGGGCTTCCTTTTTCAAAGGGTATCGCGTATGATAAAGGAAATTGTTTCCTTTTAAGGGGGAGTTCGTATGTGGATTTTTGTTGGGACCATTGCTTTTATTTTCGCGCTTGGGTTTTACTCGGACAGGAAGCGTAAAAAACGCAGTCAGCACGCCTATTCAAGTGATGACTCCCGACCTTATCACGCTGAAGGAACACACACATCATCTAGTGTGGAAAACTCGACGCACTCATAAAAGGGCAGTTGTGCATGTTAAAGGCTGTTCGATTTTCGCAGGTAAACCATATAAATAGGGTATGAACCAAAATTTACAGCATCCAAAAGCGATTCGACAATACACTTGTCATCGTATGTTTTTGGGTGCTTTTTTATTTGAATTTGAGATGTGAGATTAACTTTTTTCAAGTGTAATCAAGGATAAATAAGGGTTGGTGTTGAATGATAGTTTTAATCAATTGAAGGAGTGAATGGTATGTATTTATTTCTAATCATTATTTTGTTAATCATCAGTATTGCTTGCTTTTGGGAAAGTAAAGCAGATCGGAAAGGATTGAGAGTTACGCTAAGTGTTACTTTGGCTTTCATGCTGACACTTTTTATGGAAAGTACTGCTCATAGTCTGGTAGAAACACAAATGATGGAAGGGCCCATTCTCCTCACACTGTATTTTCTTTTACCAGTGGTTTCTTTTGCTGCATTTCAAATTTTATTTTATGACATTAGATTGGTGGGGAAAGAGAAGTAATTTCTGTGTGCTGTCTTAGACATTTGGATTGCGATTTTAAGTTTTCTCCACAGTATCTGGACTATTTACGTTCACCTGGCTGTCTATTACTCTAAATAACGCCCGATTTCTCCAACATTCTGAATTTTTTCACTTTAGTCCTTTTCATCACTAAATTTTCTATGTAGAATAAGGCAAATAAAAGATGATGGAAAAGGAGTTTTGATCAATGAGCACACAGACTTTGGAGATTGTAAAATGTCAGCAGCGAAAAGAAAAGCCCTCAACGGATCAGATCCCTTTTGGCACCACATTTACGGATCATATGTTTTTAATGGAATATGAGGAAGGCAGGGGCTGGCACGATGCGCGGATTATTCCATACGCACCGCTTACCCTCGATCCAGCCGCCATGATTTTTCATTATGGACAAACCATTTTTGAAGGATTGAAGGCTTACCGGACACCTGAAGGAAAGGTTCTTCTATTCCGCCCTGAAAAAAATCTGGAGCGGCTTAATAGGTCGGGTGAGCGACTAAGTATTCCGCCAATTGATGAAGAGCAGGTGCTTGAGTATTTGAAAACCCTGATTGACCTTGAGCAGGACTGGGTGCCGGACACGCCAGGCACTTCACTATATATTCGTCCCTTTATCGTGGCGACCGAACCGAATCTTGCTGTAGGACCATCTAAAACATATAAGATGATGATTTTGCTGTCGCCTGTAGGCTCATATTTTGCAGGAGGCATTAAGCCTGTCACGATCCACGTGGAACAGGAATTCACCCGTGCCGTTAAAGGTGGGACCGGGATGGCAAAAACGGCCGGAAACTATTCCTCCGGTTATCAGGCACAGGCCAATGCACGTAAATCCGGTAATGCAGATGTCCTGTGGCTTGATGGCATCGAAAAGCGTTATATAGAGGAAGTCGGCAGCATGAATATCTTCTTTAAAATCAACGGGGAAGTTGTGACACCAGCTCTAAGCGGCAGTATCCTAAAAGGTATCACCCGAATGTCCATTCTTGAACTGCTAAACAGCTGGAATGTGCCGGTTTCAGAGCGCCGCATCGCGATTGACGAGCTATACGAAGCCTACGAGCAGGGGCTTGTCGAGGAAGCATTCGGCACCGGAACCGCAGCCGTCATTTCACCTGTTGGCGAGCTGAACTGGCAGGGTAAAAAGATGGTATTCAACAATCACGAAATCGGAGAACTGTCCCAGAAGCTGTACGATACCATTACCGGGATCCAGACTGGTAAAGTGGAGGATGTTTTTGAGTGGACGGTTGAGATTTAGTTCTTTAAATACCTAAACGCAGGAATGAGTCTGCTTTAAAAGGCGGCCGGCTGATGAAGCTGGCCGCTTTCTTTTGTAATTTTTAAGAGAATAATGTTTTTATAGAGTAGTCCAAATTACACTAAACTCACAAAATTTCGCGGAAGCTGACGAACTCGCTATGGAACCTCACGAAAGTCGCGTCTAACCTCACGAACTCATGACCTAACCTCACAAATTTGTCGGCTAACCTGACGAACCGGTTCCACGCAAAAGTGCTCTCAGATTGAACAACCTGGCTTGTAAAAGTGTCCCTCAAACATAGTCCATAAGACACTAACCTCACAAATTCTCGCGGAAGCTGCCGAACTCGCCGCCGAACCTCACAAACTCCGCGTCTAACCTCACGAACTCATGCTCTAACCTCACGAACTTCGCGTCTAACCTGACGAACCGGTTCCACGCAAAAGTGCTCTCAGATTGAACAACCTGGCTTGTAAAAGTGTCCCTCAAACATAGTCCATAAGACACCAACCTCACAAACTTTCGCGGAAGCTGCCGAACTCGCCGCCGAACCTCACAAACTCCGCGTCTAACCTCACGAACTCATGCCCTAACCTCACAAATTTGCCCGCTAACCTGACGAACCGGTTCCACGCAAAAGTGCTGTCAGATTGAACAATCCTGTTTGAAAAAGTACCCTTCCAACATAGTCCAAAAGATACTAAACTCACAAATTCCCGCGCAAGCTGACGAATTCGTTATGGAACCTCACAAACTCCGCGTCTAACCTCACGAACTCTCCTTCTAACCTCACAAACTTTCTCGTTAACCTGACAAACCGGTTCCACGCAAACACGCAACCACACAAAAAAGCGCACCACACAATCTCTGATGCGCTCATACATTAACCTTCCGGCGTAACCGCCACGTTATGTCTCACCGGATCTTCATTTGTCCAGATAATCACGGTACCAGGTGCTACAACAAGATCTTCACTAAATTCATAATCAGCAATTTGCGCTTCTACGGTTCCGCTTAGCTCGGCACCTTCTTCAACCGTTACAGTCATTTTCATCACCGGGTGTGGATCGCAGTGGATCCCATATGTGCCGACCGTATCAAATTGAAAAGCTGTTGTTTCGCCTTGTGCAAGTAATGGGGAAGCCACATCGCCTGATACAACTTCAGCTTCAGTCGTCATTTCTTCTTCAGCAGGTTCTTCCTCGGTCATCTCACCATCTTCAGAAGCCTCTTCATCCTCCATCATACCTTCATCAGAAGATGCTTCATCCTCCATTTCCACCTGTTCCTCTGTGGCCGTATCTTCTTCGGTATCCGCGGGTGTTGAGGTATCTTCACTGGAACACGCTGTGAGCAAAAGCATAAACATCAGCAACAATAACCATCCTATTTTCTTCATTGTGATTCCTCCTCTATCAATTTAAAAAGTAAACGATTGAAATGAAGCATTGGATCAAAAACGGCGGCTCATGTTTGCAATGAAACCATTTAAGCGATACCCCGTATGTTAAAATAGAAAGATCAATGTGGTGGTGAAAAAATGAAACGTAAGTGGAGATGGATTTTACTAACAATACTGTTTTTGAATGCAATCAGTTATGGCACATATTTAGCAGGTGGCAGCGGGTCCATCTATTATACGGTCATGCTTGCGTTGAATATCGTGGCGATTATTTTTGTCATTGTGACGATTATGAAAAAGGGTTCTGACACATTTTCTAATAAGGGGTGACGACAGTTGGGAGATTTATCATTAATCATTGTGCTCATAGCAGCAGCTTTAATTATCGGAGTTTTATTTAACAGCAATAAAAAACTGCAGCAGCAGGTTGCCGATAACCTCGTGCAGGATCAGAAGCTTGAGCGGATGATTATTGACCGCTTAAAGGCTGGTCAGGATAAGGTGGCTATTGTGAAGTTTGTGAGAGAACATTCGGGGCTCGGGCTTGTGGAAGCGAAAAAATATGTAGATAACATAGAAGCGGATTTGAATGGGAAAGGTCCGGTAGAGTGAAAAGAAAAACTGCGAAATGGTCCGCAGTTTTTTCTTGCGAAAAGAATGAATCGCCATTCATTCACAGTCTCTTCATGATAAAATAACAATAAATTACCCGGGAAATAATGTGGGGAAAGGGGCGAGATGATGTCATCATTTGTCGAGAATGAACAGCTTCTTACGGACATTTTAAAAAAGAAGCTGTCTCCGGAATTTTATGAGTATGCTATTACGCATTTAAAGGATTTTTATGATAAATGCTATGGTGCCTGGGATGAGCGGGCAGCCTATACGGATCGTGAAGGCCAGCCGAGGCTGATCCGTTATGACAAAATGGGAAATGACGTGTCAAAGGTGTGGGTGAATGAAGGGTATAAGCAAACTGTGAAGGAAGCATACGACACAGGCATTGCCGCTTATCCGCATAAAGAAATTCCTGAATTAAAGCAGAAGGGTAATTACGTCTACAGCTTTGCACAGGGCTATTTATTATCTCAGACGGAGGCGGGCTTTTATTGCCCAGTGACGCTGACGATGGCAACCGCTTATCTGCTGGATCACTATGCGGATCAGGAGTTGAAGGACCATTTTCTCCCGCACGTTTTGTCTACTGGAGAGGTGGAGCTTTATGAAGGTGCCACCTTTCTAACGGAGAGGCAGGGTGGCTCTGATGTAGGAGCAAATGTAGTTAAAGCGGTGAAAGAGGACGGCGTATACCGGCTGTTTGGTGAGAAATACTTTGCCTCGAACGCAGGGCAGGCAGGAGTTGCAACAGTGTTGGCGAGAATGGAAGGTGCACCTGAAGGGACACGGGGACTGAGTCTGTTTTTAGTACCATGGCGCAATCAGGATGGTGAGCTGAATCAAATCACGATCAGAAGGCTTAAGGATAAACTTGGCGTACGCGCAGTCCCATCCGGCGAAGTGGAGTTCAATGGATCAGAAGCGTATCCGATTGGGGAAGCGGACCGCGGATTTTACTACATGATGGAAGCATTGAACCTGTCGCGGATCTGTAACAGTGTTGCGTCACTTGGCATTATGAAGCGTGCGCTTAAAGAGGGGTTTGCTTACGTATCTGAACGGGATGCTTTTGGCCAGAAGCTGATTGATTTTCCGATGATGCAGGAAACCGTGGTACAGCTGCAGGTGCGTCATGAAGTACAACTGTCTGCTTTATTTGAAAGCATTGAGCTGTTTGAGCGGGTGGTCAGGGATGATGTGCACGTCACGCTTGATGATATCGCGCTAAACAGGCTGTATATTGCCCTGATCAAATCGAGAACGGCGAAGGAATCCATTGATTTTGCACACGCTGCCATCGAAATGCACGGCGGCAACGGTTATATAGAGGATTTTGTGACGCCTCGCCTGTTAAGAGATGCACAGGTGTTGACGGTGTGGGAAGGAACAGAAAATATCCTGGCGCTTGAAGTATTAAGGCTCGTTAAAAAGTTCAATGTTCATGAAGTGTTTATCCGGGATCTGAAACGCAGGCTAGGATCAAAAAAGATGCGGATGATCGATGTGAAAATAGAGGAGCTGGAGTCGATCTTAATTCGACTGACGGCTTTAAGTGAGAATCATCAGACGTATTATGCCCGCAAAGTAGCCAGCAGGATGGCGGATCTGCTGTTTGTCGTGCATGCCTATGAACGTGCGGATGATGAAAGAAGCTTAGCTGTTGCAGACATTTATCGTGACTGGCTGTAGCATCAGGATGAATTTGATGGCAGTATGCTTTGTGTAGAAAAGTTCGGCATCATCATGGGGGATCAGGCGATATAAAGCCTGACCCCTTTTTCCTATTTTATGAAAGCGCTATCTATTTTGTCTGAATGTTGTGATAATATAAAAGGGAATGAATGGGAGAAAGGAGCACGGGTGATGCTGAATAAAACGGTTGGACAAATCGTAAAGGAAATGGCGCATTCATATGGGGATGTGGAGGCGTATGTGTATCCTGAGCACAAGATCAGAAAAACGTATCAGGAATTTGATCAGGAAACAGATGAACTGGCAAAAGCGTTTCTTGGTGCGGGTATCAAAAAAGGGGAGCACGTGGCCATCTGGTCAGATAACAAGAGAGAGTGGCTGTTGAGTCAGTACGCCACCGGTAAAATGGGAGCTGTTCTCGTAACGGTTAACACGAATTATCAGCAGGCTGAACTGACGTATCTGCTGGAGCAGTCAGATGCGACAACACTGATATTAGGAGAAGAATTTAAAGGGTCCTCATACATAGACATTATCAACGCTGTCTGCCCAGAGCTTTCCGGATCTGAAAAAGGAAACCTCAATAGTCCGAAGCTTCCTGAACTGAAACGTGTCATTGTGATGAGCGACAACGATTATCCGGGCATTTACACATGGCGTGAATTCCAGCAATTTGCACAGCAGGTGACGGACGAGGAACTTGAGTCAAGCCTTGCCGCACTGGACCCTGAAGACGTGATCAATATTCAATATACGTCAGGTACGACCGGCTTTCCTAAGGGAGTTATGCTCACTCACCATAACATCGTCAATAACGCGCAGCTGATCGGGGATTTTATGAAGCTGACGACAGAGGACCGGGTATGCATTCCTGTGCCGTTTTTCCACTGCTTCGGCTGTGTGCTTGGAACGCTTGCGGCGGTTACCCACGGTTCCACGATGATCCTGCTTGAGCAGTTTGAGCCGGAAAAGGTATTGCAGGCTGTTGAACAGGAGCGCTGCACGGTTCTCCATGGCGTGCCAACGATGTTCATCGCGGAGTTGAATCATCCAAACTATAAAAACTATGATACTTCCTCGTTGCGGACGGGTATTATGGCAGGTTCTCCGTGTCCGATTGAAGTGATGAAAAAGGTCATCCATGATATGGGTGCCAGTGAAATTACGATTTGCTACGGCCAAACCGAATCCTCTCCGGTGATTACGCAAACAAAACCGGACGATGCGATTGAAAAACGGGTCGCAACCGTCGGCAAACCGCACCCGGGAGTAGAAGTGAAAGTCATTGATCCTGTGACAGGCAAAGAGGTTCCAACCGGAGAACCGGGCGAGCTTTGCACGCGGGGCTACCTGATTATGAAGGGCTATTATAAAAACGAAGAAGCAACCCGTGCAGCGATTGACGCAGAAGGCTGGCTGCATACTGGAGATATTGCGGTCATGGATGAAGACGGCTACCTGGCGATTACCGGCCGCATCAAAGACATGATCATTCGCGGCGGAGAAAACATTTACCCACGGGAAATTGAAGAATTTCTGTACCAGCATCCCGCCATCCAGGACGTACAGGTCGTCGGCGTCCCGGATGAAAAATACGGCGAAGAACTCATGGCTTGGGTCATTTTGAAAGAGGGAGAACAACTCGAAGAACAAGCGCTCAGAGACTACTGTCGCGGAAAGATCTCCCACCACAAAATCCCGCGCTACATCGAGTTCACAGACACCTACCCGATGACCGCATCAGGCAAAATTCAAAAGTATGTTCTTCGTGAGCAATCACTTGCGAAACTTGGGGACGGAGATCTTGTTTCATTCGAAGGGCGAAAAAATTAAGGATGGATCTGCAGCCGGAACTGACTCTTTGGAGTGGTTCCGGTTTTGTCTAATCTTTAAGTCAATCGCTGCGCCTGTTTCCGCTTTTTCCCTGAAAAATAAATAATCGACAACAAAAGAAAGACCATGCTTAAACTCCAGCAGATGCCTGCTATAACGATCTGTAACGAATTCTCTTCTGAGGACATTGGCAGACTGTAATCATAGGTAACAGCATTCATAAAAAAATAAAATGCTGTTGATAATAGCATCAGGTGGAGGCATATCATACTGTAGGCCCTGCCTTGGTGCTTATTTTTCGTCCATAAGATAAGCGTTGTGATTATCATGATTGACATGACAGTGATAAACCCAATGGATAACATGTGGGGAATTTCCTGTTCTAATGGCATTCAACACCCTCCTTTATTTTCCATCCTATTTTACCATACACGACCTATCTTGAAACTAATATATGGAAAATGAATCGATTCAGATTTTCCTATCACTCAAATGCTCAAAAACTCCCCATTTATCAGTACATCTTGATACACTATGAATAGATTTCAATATTCTAAGCAGAAAAAGGAGGAACCCGGATGGATGAGCTGAGGGAGTGGCAGATTTTTATTGAGCAGACTGGCTGGCTTGGGCCGGTTTTATTTGTGCTGCTTCACCTAATCCGGCCTCTTGTCTTTTTGCCTGTCATTCTTGTATGTGTGGCAGGAGGACTTTTATTTGGCTTTGTGGAGGGTGCGATTTTATCGTTTATCGGATTAACGCTGATGAGTTTTGTTTCGTATGTTCTGATTAATAAATTCCCTACATTTAAAAATAAGCTGTCTCAGCTGAAGGAAAAAGTTCTGCCAAACCGCCATTTGTCTGTGGGACAGATTATGGTGCTTCGGATTATGCCATTTGTACATTTTCATCTGCTGTCATTTTATTTGATGGAGATGACCGAGAACAGAAAAGAGTATATGATCTACTCCATGCTTGGTGTTATTGCGCCGGCGGTTATTTATACAGCATTCGGAGGCGCGATTCATGAACTTCCGTGGTATGGAACAGCGGTTTTATTTCTGGTACTGCTGATTGTGTATAAAATAATCGGAAAATTAAGCGATGATAAAATGGAGTCGCTGGAATAGTCAGCAGCACATCTGATCCCCTTAAAAAGTCGGAGAAGGACCGTAAGATAATGTCGATAGCAAGCTTATTTCTGTCGATAGGGAGGCGATTTCTGTCGATAGCCTTCTCCGCAAAGGCAGAACTGTTGCTAGCAGACGGATTGTTGTTGTTAGAGACATGAATTCTGTTGTAAGCGCGCCTGTTTTTGTTGATAGAGGAGTAATTTCTGTCGATAGCCGACCCTCGCCTCACTCACTCGCCCACCTCGTTCCCAGCCCCACTCCCCGCCTCCAGAACTCAGCCCACCACTCCCAGCTAACCAGATGAGCAATCCTATCTCAATCAAACACCCTCAGCAGCACAACCTAAACGGATGTGCTGCTGATTTTTTGTCCCAGCACCAAACAGCTTCTCCCTGTGTGTATTTCCACGCGGCAAGTGCTGCGCCGCAGGCATCAATTTCATGTGTTTCAGTCATTTCTAAAAGCCCACCTAAACCCCATTGCCTCAACGCATCAACAATATCAGTCCGCACGTCAGGCTCCCTTTTATAGCGCAGGGCAAGCTCCTTTTTATCCTCATCAAGACGCAAGCCGATCGCAGCGCCGGGATGCACCTCAAGGATGGTCAAGCGATCACTCGTATCAAGTGCAGCAAGACTTCGTGAAAGCGCAACGCCCCTCAGTGTCAGATACACCATTCGGGTCATGGTCGGGGTCATAATCGAGCTCCCTGATAATCCGTTCTCTTTAATAAAATTCCTAATCGCTTTATCTTGCGCCCGATCCCCACCGCCGTCCTGATACGATAGCGGTGCATCCAGACCGATCGTAACCTCATCTTTCTCCAGGCATTCCGTTACAAGTGAACGGATCATGTCGTCTGAAGCCCCTTTTATAAAATCCATCAGCTGCAGCCGCCCATTTTCTTCTTGAAAGGCAGCAGCGACTGTATCTTTATGGTTGGATGGACCGGATAAATCAATGCCAATAATGATCATAAGGAAATTCCTCTCTTTGTTTAATTTCTTTTAGTATACAAAACGGACGGCTTTTAAAAGAGACATATGTCCTTTGAATACTCTGTTATTCTTTTGGTAAAAGAGAAAGAACAGGGAGCGGTGTTGTATGAAAGGGATTTTATTTGCGGTTCTTGCAGGAGTATTCATTGCACTGCACGGCGCGTTTAATACGAAAATGGGTGAGTCGGTCAGTATGTGGCACACCGTTGTACTTGTCCATTTCATTGGATTCGTTTTAGCGTTTATCATTTTTTTGTCTGTTCGGAAATCGTCCGGAGAATCAGCAAGGTTTTCGAGGGTTCCACCGGTTTATCTGCTTGGCGGAACATTTGGCTTGATCGTTTTACCGGCTCAGATGGCTTCTATCGAAATGCTTGGGATGTCGTTATCGATTACACTGCTGCTTGTGGCGCAGATTGTTTGTGCATTTCTGATCGATGCGCTTGGTCTTTTCGGGACAGAAAAGCGCACCATTCATAAAAAGCATGTAGCCGGACTCGTGATGATGCTCGCAGGCGTTGTGCTATTCCAGCTTTAGGAGTGATGGGGATGAGAAAACAGCCGGATCATGAACAAGTAAAGAAGTGGCTGAATGATTATGGACTGAATGATATTTTAAAGAACGCTTCTAAGCTGTCGATCTTCTCTTTTTCAAAGGGAGATGTGTTATGTGAGGACGGGGAGCATATTGACCACCTGTATTTTCTGACTGAAGGGAAAGTGAAGATCTTTACGACTTCACCTGATGGTAAAAGGCTGATTGTCCGTTTCAAAAAGCCTTTAGCATTAATTGGGGATGTCGAGTTTGTGCAACATACGCCAGTGATTAATACTGTTGAAGCTGTCTCTGACGGGTTTTGTCTTGGCATTTCATTTGAAGACCTGCACGACATGCAAGGAGATGAGCCGGCCTTCCTCCGCTTTTTACTTCAGACGATCGCTCAGAAATTTTATACAGAGTCCCAGGTGACCAGTTTTAATCGTCTGTATCCGCTCGATGTCCGTTTATCAAGTTATTTGCTGTCATTGTCAGAGGATGGCCAGGGTTCGCAGTATCATGATGAGATGCAGGCGGCACATTTGACTGAAGTGGCTGAAGTGTTAGGCACAAGCTATCGGCATTTAAACCGTGTGATTAAACAGTTGTGCGAGGATGGTGTGATTGAGAGGAAGCGCGGAAAGTTGACGATCCTGGATATAGAGGCATTGCGTCTGCGTGCTGAAGGAAATATATATGAATAGGAGTGGTGAAAATGGGGATGATGCTTGCTGTGTTTGCTGGATTGTTAATCAGTGTGCAGACCGTGTTTAATGCCCGTGTCAGCATAGAGGCGGGTTCATGGGCTACGACATCATTTGTGATGGGGCTTGGCTTTATTTCATCTTTACCTTTGTTTTTTCTTTTGGATCAAGGTTCATTGTTTCAGCTGAATGGCATGAATCCATTTTATCTGATCAGCGGGGTGCTCGGGGTTGGGCTGATCTTTTTTATCATGAAGTCTGTTCATCATCTGGGGCCGGCTGCGGCGATCTCGATTGTGCTTGTATCACAGCTCGCCGTAGCGGTAATGATCGATGCATTCGGGTTATTCGGGTTTAGTCAGGTTCCTTTTACATGGAATCAGGCGGCAGGATTGTTCCTTCTGGCTGCGGGGATTGTGGTGTTCAAAAGAGAGCCTGGCAAGAAATTATCTATAGCCCTCAGACGCTCAGCCTAAAAAGTGGAGGATTCATTTTTAAAGGAGTATGATGGGTAGTATTCAAGAAATGCCTGCGTAAGCTTTGCTGATTTCATTAGCAAGGCTTTTTTGTGGGTACAATGAAAGGAAGCGCATGAATGTGAGAGTCTGGTTTTTATTACTGGCATTATTTTTAGTTTCGATCAATCTTCGTCCTTCGATTACATCCGTCGCGCCACTGCTTGAAACGATGCAGAATACGCTTGGCATGAGCGGAACGACGGCGAGTCTGTTAACGACGCTACCTGTGTTATGTATGGGATTATTTGCGCCGTTTGCGGTGAAAATCAGTGAGCGGACAGGGCTTGAGCGCGGGATTTTTTATTCTTTAATACTTATTACAGCAGCTACAGCATTCCGTGGTGTTTTTGGAAACACAGGAACCCTTGTTGTGACAGCTTTTTTAGTGGGTGTCGGTATCGGTGTGGCGGGACCTCTAGTATCAGGATTTATTAAGCAGTATTTTCCTACGCGCCCTGGTGTTGTCAGTATTTACACGGTTTCGATGGCGCTCGGTGCCGGTGGAGCAGCAGGACTTTCTGTGCCGATTTATGAGTCGGCGGGTCAGAGCCTGATGTTTGCGCTGGCAGTATGGAGTGTTCTCGGAGTTTTGGCACTGGTTGTCTGGAGCAGATTTGCGGGTAAAGAGAAAACAGATCAGGTGTCAGAGCGTGCCCCTCTTCCTTTTAAAAGTGGACGGGCCTGGCTGCTGACCGTGTTTTTCGGCTTGATGTCGAGTATGTTTTATACCGTAACGGCCTGGGTTGCGCCAATTATTCAGGGCATGGGCTACAGCTCTGTCACGGCTGGATCCATGCTGACGGTGTTTGCCTTGATTCAGATTCCCGTGTCACTATTCTTACCAGGTCTGGTCGCGAAATATGGCTATCTTGTCCCTGCTTTACTCGTTTGCAGTACGCTTGAACTGATTGGTGTCTTCACGCTGATTTTTGATGGGCCACCACTTTTAGCGGTTGTGGCAATCGGTCTTGGAGCGGGTGGTTTGTTCCCGCTTGCGTTAATGATGCCGATTATCGAAACGGAGACGCATCAGCAGGCAAGCGCGCTGTCGGCCATGTCACAGGGTGGTGGATATATTCTTGCTGCACTCGGTCCGCTTGGTGTCGGGGCAGTATACGATCAATTTAACAGCTTTACCCCGGCGTTATATGCAATGGCAGTCGTGGTCATGTTAATGGCTGTCATGCAGATTCTTCTTGGTTTAACCGGTAAAAACCTTTCTGTTAAATAAGGGGGAGTAATGATGAGGGAATATGAAGAGATTCATTCGGTTGAAGAATTGGAGCAGTGGAAGCAGGGGGCACAGACGCTGGTTTATGTATCAAGAGAGAACTGCAGCGTCTGTCATGCGCTGCTTCCGAAAGTGCAGGAGCTGATGGAGGACTATTCTTCAGTCCGTTTTGGTCACCTTTCAGCAGATGATGTGGAAGAGGCAGCTGGACAGCTGACGATTTTTTCAATTCCGGCAATCTTGGCGTTTTCAGAAGGCAGGGAATTGTACCGTGAAGCCAGATTCATCCGAATCGACGACCTGGATCATTTTCTTTCTAAATGGACGGCTGACGCCGATTGAATCAGTTGCCTTTATGTTCTTTTTTAAATATAATTACTACATGATAATTATTCTAAATAAAGAAATGGGCGTTTATGATGACGAAAGATACTCAGGCTGCCATTCAATTCAGTCATGTTACATTTACAAGTGGAGAGCAGGAAATCCTGCACGATATTACCGGCTGGTTTCCGCGCAACCGGATCACAACACTTGTTGGTCCATCAGGCGCGGGAAAAACCACGCTTTTCAGACTCTGTAACGGATTGATTTCACCAACGAGCGGTGATATCTATATTGACGATCAGAAAATCGAATCCTATGATCCGGTTCAGTTACGTCGGAAAGTAGGAATCGCGTTGCAAAGTGCCACAATGGTACCAGGCACAGTCCGTTATAACCTGGCCCTTCCAATGGAGCTTCAGGGAAAAGAGCTGTCTGATGAACGGGCGAAAGAGTTAATTACCGTAGTCGGGATGGATGAATCCTTTTTAGAGAGAAAAGCCAAGGATCTGTCCGGGGGTCAGCGTCAGAAGCTGTCGATTGCCCGTACGCTTGTCAATCAGCCGGAGATTTTACTGCTGGATGAAATCACATCATCACTCGATCGCGTGTCACAGCAGGAAATAGAAGAACTGATTGTCAGAATCAATGAAAAGTATGGAACGACCATTATGTGGATTACCCATAATCTTCGTCAGGCCTTATCCATTGGAGATTACACGTGGGTAATGATGGACGGGGAACTCGTGGAAACAGGTGAAAGCAGTCTGCTCAAGAATCCGCAAAATCCCCGCGTTCAGACGTTTGTAAAGGGGGAAACGGAATGAATTTTGTCTTACTGGCTTTATCCTTAATCTTTGTCATCATTCCGCTCGTCCTATCAAAAACGCTGAACCTCGGTCTTGAAAAGGATTCAGTGATCGCAACGATCCGATCCATTATTCAATTACTGACTGTTGGTTACATCCTTCAGTTTGTATTTGACGCTGAGAACTATTTTTACATCTTTTTAATGATCGCGCTGATGATTGGCGCTGCCGTTCAAAATGCCCGTAAAAAAGGTGTGTCGATTCAGGGAATTACATGGAAGCTCATTGTGACGTTTGTGTTTATTGAGGTGTTGACGCAGGGGATTCTACTCGGGCTTAATATTACGCCTGCAACCGCTCAGTATATCATCCCGATCAGCGGCATGGTGATCGGAAACTCGATGGTGCTGTCGATTTTGTTTTTAAACCGTTTTACATCAGAGCTCGATTCGCGTGAGGATGAAACAGAATTGATCCTGTCACTGGGCGGGACACCGAAGCAGGCGATTCACCGGCCTCTGATCGCTTCCATTCAGGCAAGCACGATCCCGACGATTGAAAGTCAGAAAACGATTGGTCTTGTTCAACTGCCGGGTATGATGAGCGGGCAGATTATTGCCGGAGCCGATCCACTTCAGGCTGTCATGTTCCAGCTGTTAATTATTTTTCTATTACTGACAACCGCTGTTGTAACGAGTGTGATGTTAGGGTTTCTATCCTATCCAACCTTGTTTAATGAGCGGATGCAGCTTGTTTTGCCGGAGAAGAAATAATGTTGTGTGCCGGGGTCTCTCGAGTGAGGGATTCCGGTTTTTTGGTATGACGCGAGGTTGGGAAGTTAGTCGTGATGGGACTGCACCGCGGAATTCCTTCACTAACCCGACTTTTTCAATCGTTTCAGATTTTTATTCAGGCTTTCTGGAAAAGGATTCAATCGTTTCAGCATTTAATTCCTTCAAAGCGGCTTCACCTGGACTTTTTTCCTTCTTTCTGAGACCCGGATTCCATCACAATTCAACGCTTTTTCATCATTCAAGCGCTTCATTCCATCACTCGCCAACATTGCACCCAAGAAGAGATGTACTGCCTCTTTTTATCAATAACACCCTCTTCACGCGTCACTCTTAAATCCTTCCAAAAAAGCAAAAAAATTTTGCATAGACGGTCTTTAATCACAGGAGTATACTGATAAAAATGAATCTGATAAGGGCAAACTTATCCGAAAGGAAAGGACGCAAAACCGTGAGCCTGTGTGCAACTATTGCATATGGCTGTCTGGCTGCCGGGTTCCTCATTCTATGAGGCCCAGACCTTATAGAATGGAGGACAATATGATAAAAGGTTCAATCATCAAAGTCTTAGTGCTGGTGTTGATGATGGGGATGTTGAGCGGAATGACAAATGAAGCAAAAGCCCAGACGTATTCGAAGGCGACGTGGCTGTGGAATCCGTGGTCACTTGTGGATCAGCAGGATGAAATTCTTCAGTTCTTTCAGGACAGACAGGTTAATAAAGTGTATTTGCAGATAGATCAGGAATTATCGCCAGCGGTTTATCAATCATTTATCGCTAAGGCTAGTTCACTGGGAATTGCTGTGTACGCATTAGACGGGGCGCCGGACTGGGCAGCTCCTAAAGGATATCTGGCACAGGACCGCCTATTCAGCTGGCTGACGAAGTATCAGACCTCTTCTCTGCCAATCCAGCGATTCAAGGGTGTTCATTTAGATGTGGAGCCTTACCTTTATTCAGGATGGAATTCAAAACGAGGGGCGGTTGTAAAAGCCTATCAGAACCTTTATATCAGAGCGGGGAAACAGACAACTCAGCTCGGTATTCCTCTCGAGGCGGATCTGCCTTTCTGGTTTGATGAAATTAAATACAATAATACGTTTGGCAGTGGGAAGCTGTCTGACTGGGTGCAAAAACATACAGATGGTGTGACCATCATGGCTTACCGTGACACGGCGGATTTGATTGCTGCATTCTCAGAGCATGAATTAAAGACAGGTCAATCTCTTGGGAAGCCCGTCACGATTGGTGTTGAAACGGGTCATTCTTACGAAGGAAATTATATTACCTTCCATGAAGAAGGAGAAATATATTTAAATCAGGAGCTTGAAAAAGTGCAGGGTAAAGTAAGTGGATATAAAAGCTTCTCAGGTTTTGCCATTCATCATACGGACAGCTGGATGCGTCTTGCTCCTTAAGTGGTTGTTCTAATACCCAGGGAGTGTATGAGAGAAAAAGAACTTTTCCAAAAGTAAGGGGAAAGTTCTTTTTCGTTGTTAAAATTGATTCATAATAGGGAATAAAGAATGAGAGAAATTATCCGTTATAAGATAAAAGAATGATAAAAGTGGGATGTGGAGAAAATGTCAGGGAAATATCAGAAGATGCTGATATCAAAAATAAAACAGACGACACAGGAATGGAAAATAGCAGGAACCGTAACTGAAAATGAACTTTACCGGTTTTTACATGGTCTGAAGGGGACGGCTGGAACCGTTGGAATGACTGCTGTTTCTGAACAGGCAGAAGATTCGTTGAACCGTCTTGAGGAAAACGGCAGTAAAGTTTTCCGGGAAAGTGAATGGAAATCGCTTTTGCCTTCATTTGAAGAGCCAGAAGGTTTGGAAAAAAAGAGCAAAGTTGAAATCCATGATGCGGCGATCCGGAGTGAAGATGAAACGGCGGTTACGGCAACAGCCGTCGCCACGGATGTGCCCTTCATTTTGATTATTGAACAGGATACTGATTTTATAACTAAAATGAAGACCTTTCTTGAGGAGCACCAGTTTCAGGTGCTGACAGCTGTAACGGCTGCCAAGGGTTTAGAGCTTTATTATGATATGTCTCCGGATTTGTTAATTGTCAGTATGGATATTCCGGATATGGACGGTTTAACCGTTATTAATCAAATGATGAAAAAAGCAAGGAAGGATTTGACGCCTATCATTTTAGTCAGCAGCCAGATCACTGATGAAAAAAGAATTGCGGCATACAATTTAGGCGTCCTCGATTTTATTGGTAAACCAATTAACGAGAATGTGATTGTGCCATTTATCAAAAATCGTATATTTCAGCGAAATACGATCCTCAGCCAGATCAGAAATGATTTCCTGACGGGGGCTTTAAAACGTGATTGCCTGGATCATGAGCTTCAAAAAGCTACCCGGGGTTCTGGTGAGATAGAGAAGAAATCTTCTGTATTATCGATGCTTGATTTGGATCATTTTAAAAACATTAACGACACGTATGGCCACCCAAAGGGAGATGAGGTTCTTCAACTGTTTGCCAAAATGTTTTTAGCGCAGAAACGTCCTGAGGATAAGCTGATTCGTTACGGGGGTGAAGAATTCGCAGTGATTTTTCCTAATACCTCTTATAAGGAAGCAGAAGAGAGGATACAGGCGTTCAGGGAAGCTTTCAGCAGCTATGAATTTGCTTCAGATAAGGGCAGCTTCCGCGTAACATTTTCAGCTGGGCTTTTGGAATGGCATGGAGCCATACATCCCAAAGAAATGCTGGAGTCTGCAGATAAGGCACTCTATTATGCAAAAGAGCAGGGGCGAAATTGTTCAATACGATACGATGAGGTTGTCCGAATGAAGCTGAATGAGGAACAGCTTGTATTAATCGTTGTGGATGATGATGAGCTTGTGAGAGAGATGCTGAAAGACCATTTTGAAAAGCGCGGTAAGCTTGGCAGCCGATCAATAAAAGTCCACACTTTTAGTAATGGTGTCGATTTTCTCGAAGGTGGATGGTATGAACCGGGAAGAAAATATATGGTTCTGCTTGACGGGATGATGCCCAAAATGGATGGAATTGAAGTGCTCGTCCTTTTGCGTGAGAAGTATGGAAATAAAAATCTGCTGATCTCTATGCTGACAGCAAGGCAGGGGGATAATGAGGTCGAACGTGCGCTGAGTCTCGGTGCTGACGATTATATGATTAAGCCATTTAATGTCAGGGAGGTTGCCTCGCGGATCGATAGAATGATGGAAAGGGTGTTTGCTTAATGGTTACCGCTGTTTTATGGGTTTCTGGTGCGTTTTTCATGTTGCAGCTCATTCTTTTAACAGCCATTGCTATCAATAAAAACCGTTCAATCCGCTTAAATAACAGAAAATTAAGGGCTTATCGTCAGGCGCTTGGACCTTATATTGTTTATCTGTCAGGTGAGTCTGATGTACAACCGAGACTGCCTAAGGAAAAAGAAATAAAAATATATGTCATTGAAAAACTGTTATCGGGCTATTCGCAAAATGTCAATAGTGAAGCTGAAAAAGCACGAATGAAAAAAACAGCTGATGAACATCTGCAGGATCACTATACGCAGGTATTAAAGAAAGGAAGCTGGTCTGAACGGGTCAATGTCCTGTATTTCATGGAGGATTTCATGATGACTTCTTTAAAAGATCAGGTGTGGGAACATATTCAGGCAGTGCCGGAACGTGATGAAGAGTATCGTCAATCTATGAGAGTGCTTGCATCTTTTGGGGATGAACGTGTGCTTCCATTTATGCTTCATGATCAAAGTTTATCTATAGGGTTTACGAAAGAGCTGCTGAGAAGATTTCCGGCTGCTTTTATTGACAGTTTGAAAACAACAGAAAATCTGCCTTCAGGGGTACTGACTGCAATGTTATCTTATTTTGGTGAAACAGGTTTTTATGAGCATCTCCCATTCGTAGAGGCAAATTTGAATTCTGAAGATAAAGAAATAAGGTTGAAGGCTCTGGCCGCTTTAACACAGTATCGATATTATTCAGACCATGACAATCTTGAACGCTTTATCACTTCTTCTTTATGGGAGGAAAGAATGTATGGAGCAAGACTCGTCGGGCTTCTAAATTTGTCCCGGTATTCTCCCCAATTGATGGAACTTGCAGGAGATGGTAATTGGTGGGTCCGTTTTGCTGCGTGTGAAGCATTAAAGCGGTTGCCTGATGGAGAAATTCTGCTTGAGTTTGCTGCAGAAGAGCATCAGGATCCTTATGCTCGCGATATGGCAAAGCAGCTTCGGACGTTAAGGACGGGGGTGTCGGCATGACAGGGTGGATTAATGCAGCAGTCGAAGCAGCGGCGATTGTGATCATTATTTACATGGGTTCAGTATCGCTGTTATATCTTGGGATGTTTTTTATAGCGGGCCCCCGGATCCGTAAAGAAAGAAAGTTAAACCGGGAAGCACATATTGAGGAAATTGCAATGAACAAAGATACCTTTCCCGTTTCTGTCCTGGTTCCTGCTTATAATGAGGAAGTGGGAGTTTCCAGTACAGTAAGATCCATGTTAGCGCTGAATTATCCTCAGTTTGAGGTTATTATCATCGATGATGGCTCTGTTGATGAAACAAGCAGCCGGGTCATTACAGAGTTTCGAATGAAAGAGATTGATTTGGCCATCCGGACTTATTTTCCGACACAGCCTGTAGAAAAAGCGTATCAATCCACTTTATTTCCGAATTTATTCTTAATCCGTAAACTAAATGGAGGAAAGGCGGATGCCTTAAACGCAGGGATTAACTTTTCCAAATATCCGTATTTTGCAGCGATTGATGGTGATTCACTTCTTGACCGGGATGCCCTCCTGAAAACAATGAAGCCTATTATTGATTCCAATGGACGCGTAACGGCTACTGGTGGCACAGTCAGAATTGCCAATGGTTCAAGAATTATTCGAAGTGAAGTAGAGAAAATAGCCCTTCCCGAGACGCCTATTGTACTGATGCAAATCATTGAGTATTTTAGGGCCTTTCTGATCGGACGTCTTGGATTAAGCCGGTTAAATGTATTGCTAATTATTTCCGGAGCCTTCGGCGTATTTGAAAAAAACCGTGTTATTAAAGCTGGCGGGTATAAAGTCAATACCGTTGGAGAAGACATGGAGCTGATCGTCAGAATTCACCGCTCTTTAAAAGATGAAAAATCTGATCAGCGTATCGAATACATTCAGGATCCGGTTTGCTGGACCGAAGCCCCTTCTACGCTTTCTTCTCTTCGTTCACAGCGCAGGAGATGGCAAAGGGGACTGGCTGAAACACTCTGGACCCACCGGAAAATGATCTTGAATCCAAAATACCGCGGCATTGGTCTATTTGCTCTGCCATATTACATTCTGGTCGAGCTTATCAGTGCTATCTTTGAATTAGTCGGCTATGTCATTATTGTAGGAGGCATTTTATTCGCGTTTATTTCCTGGGAAATTGCATTGATCATGTTTATGGCCACTGTGCTTTATGGCTCATTACTTTCCTCTCTGGCTGTTTTGCTGGAGGAATGGACTTATCACAAATACCCGGATGTTAAAAGTCTTCTGGTACTGTTTTTCTGGGCACTGACAGAAGCATTCTGGTATCGTCCCATGACGGTCATCTGGAGGTGCGAAGGGCTTATTGCCGCTATTCTGCAAAAGGGATCGTGGGGCAATATGCAGAGAAAAGGAATTTCTGCAGAGAAAGAAGCCGCTTAAAAAATGATAACCATAGTTCTATAAGATTTTTGCATAACAGGTGCTCAAGATATTTGTAAACCAGTTGAGTGATATTTACCGGGTTATACTCACAAAGTGCCGGGTCATTCCGTAGACTCCCTGTATTAGAGACGTGACAGATGAGCAGGCGTAGTGTTGGAGCTAGACAAAGGAGCGAACACCTGGCACGATTTTTTAGTAAATCACAACAAAAGCCCTTGTGCATAGCTGCAAAAGGGCTTTTGTTGTGTGCATTTAATTCGTATTTCCGAACAGATCTTTCAGCATATCATAAGACTGCTTCAGGCGTTCTTCCGTCTCAGGTAAATTCCATTTTTCCCACGTGTAGCCCTGAGGGTCATTAAAACCGAGCTCGTCTACTTGCTCTGATCCTTCAAGTAACTCAGCCGACCATTTGATATCCTCGACCTCAACCACAGAAGTAATATCATCCTTTTGAATATTCCCCATAAATTCATGATTGCTCGGATCCTTTGCATTTAGCAGCATCCACGGGATCCGGATTTCGATCAGTCCGTTATCCGGATTGTAGATGTAATCTGCAAGTGAATCATAGTCAGGGTGTTCCGGATCTCCAATGCCGAAACGTAGCTGTCCTGTATCATATGCGTCAAAAGGAATTTCTTCACCAGTGTCAGGACGCACGATTCCTTTATTCAGCGCAAGTCGGATCGGGTGAAATTCGTCCATTGATTCATTATCCGGGATCAGCTTTAATTTTTTTGCGTAATCAAGATAGAACGAATCATAATCGCCAGCAACTTGAAGTGCGGCTTCCTGTCCTTTCATTTCAAGCTTGAAGTCCGCATTCATTCCGCCCTGGGAAATGCCGAGTTCGGGGTGGACATCAGCATAAATGTTAAGACTGTGATTGTCCCAGAAATCTCCACTCAAATTGTCTACAGACATTTGCAGGTAGACATATCGCTCGTCATGAGATATATCCAGCGATTTTAGTGCTCCATCGCCTTTATAAAGTGATGTTAATCCTTCATCGGGTTCTCCATTTATCCGGACGGTATGACGATCAAAGCTTAACAGGCCAAACTGCTGCTCATTTGTTTGAGCATTGGACCAGTATGGGCGGCGGTCTGAATTGTCGTAATCCGCTGTATTCCAGGTCCTTTTAAACCATTCATCCTGCCAGGAGAAGACGAGGCCTCCAAGCATGTCTGCTTCGATAATATCTTCATACAGCCGTGTGAGTGCTTCACCCTGTTCAGTTTCTGACATAAAACCCTGATTAAGCCCAAATTGATTCCGGTGCGTCATTCCCCGGGAAGCAGGAATCCCGAACTCTGCGATCAGGACAGGCATCTCATTGGCAGCTTGAAGGTCAGCCAGATAGCCGGCATAATGATTTTTCTCACCGCGATGATCAATAAATTCAGTGTATTTTTCCTCCAGATAGAGAAAATCAGGATAGTAAGGGTACACATGATAAGAAGCAAACATGCCAGCTTCAATGGCAGAACCGTTTGGCTTTATGTGGTTCGGATTAATAGAAGCTAAGTCCTCCTGCTCGAGAGGTTCAGCAGGCTGTTCGAGATGGTCTGTTGTGACCCAGTTCGTAAAGCTGAGCGGTCTCATACTTTGGTATTCTTCAGCTTCATAAGTGGCAATCAGATCCATTTGTTCAGCCAGCCAGACCTCCATTGGTTCTGCTTTTTCTGAAGATACGTATTGCCCCTCGTAATCACTCAGATCAGGATATTTTTTCTTCATCTCGTCGACCATATACGGATACCATTCAATTCCGAGCACCCAGCCTATGATATACGGTGAAACGTCCGAGCGGTAAACACCTGATGCGTGACCAGGCTCCGGCTCTACTGTGGCATTACCATGAATGACATCAACGAGTCGTGTCATTTCCATTTGAAAGCGGGCAACACTTTCTTCATTGTAGGCATCCAGAGATTCTTCGAGTGGCTCCTCATCTGCCCAAACACCATGGAATACATACAATGGCTCCTCAGCCTCAGCATTATAATCAGCTAATGCATCATAAAAAGCGGGTGGATGAAGGGTATAAACCCGTATTGTATTGGCGTTCATTTCATCAATCTGCTCAAACCAGCGGTAATATTCTTCGTACGTAATGGCAGCTTCTCCCGGGAAAGCGCCGGGTTTGCCCATTCCCATGTTGACCCCTTTAATCGTGATTGGTTCCCAATCTCCGTCACGGTATACCTCGTAAGCCTGCTCATTGATACGTGCAGGATATGAGAGACCTTCGTGTTCTGCCTGCTCGATATCTGCGGCTATCACTGTATCTTCTTCTGAAGCTCTGTTAAAGACGGTTTCCATTAATGGAGAAACGGTTCGCCAGAAAAAACTTTTATCAGGGAATACTGATTCAAACGATAGCAAGGATTGTACAGCTGACATTCCGGCTACCTGATAAAAGGCGGGCATATCAGCAGCATCTGCATAATCGCCGGCGAAATAGTAAATATTCGCTGCTTTTTTCTTATGGTGCATGACTGCCGGAAAGGTTTCAGGAATTCCTGCTGCTGAAAGCTTCGAGGTTCCTGTATCAGTTAATGACCAGTCATACCAGGCCGCTACTTCTGTTTCATTTTCCGGCACAAGAATATCAAACCAGTAACGGTAAGCAGGACTCGTCTCAAGGTCAAACAATTCCTGTCCGCTTTCAGTAAAGCTGAGTCTGATTGCGGTCTCTTTCAGATCCTCTTCAGTCAGAACAACCACTTCAGAGGACACTTCGTTGAGAAGAATAAAGCCTTCTCCTGAGAACGTCCATTCACTGTTTTGTTCTTCATATTGGGACACAACCCATTGTGGCAGTTCTTCGGATCCCCGGTCCAGTTCAGGGAAATAACGGCCGATCCAGCCTGTCCATTCCACCTGAAGGAAATCCATGACGTCTTTTCTGACTAATTCTTCCGTTGGAGAAGCAAATGTATTGAACTCCATCACGAGATCAGTGTCCTGCTCGAGCACCTGATTTTTAATCATGTTCCAATGCTCCTGCTTTAAACCGCCTTCAATCAGGTCACTGCTGCCAGGCTCTGCTTCTCCAGCAGTTGACCACGGGAGGTCAGATTCGTAGACGCCATACGTATCAGCTACGTAAATAAGAGATTGATCATCAAATGACTCAGGATAACTGTATAAATCGATGACTTCTTCTGATTCATCAGGCTTCATACCAATATAATGTTCCTCTTTATTAAAGGAAGTCTGATCAGGAGTCGTAAAGCGGTTATGGTTCAAAAGCCATGTCAGACTCTGGTGCTCCCGGTAATTTTCAGATGGGACGGTGTAGTCGATAATTTGAATGGCGAGTGCTTCTTTCTTTTGAATGTGCCAGACAATGACGGGTGCAGCAATGATCAGCAAAACGCCGGCGAGAATCAAGAGTATTTTTTTCAACCGAGTCACTCCATTTGAGTTAGAATTGAAATAAGTATATCGTGATTTGATGTAAAAGAATAGAAAATAATAATCCTTTTATCACATGATTCATAAAGGGTTGATAATCGGTGAATCGGGTACTGAAAAAGAGGGAGAGTGATAAAGATGAATGAATTTATGAAAAGAGCAGTCCAACTGTCTGTCGATAACGTGAGAGACGGTGGGCACCCGTTTGGTGCGGTAATTGTGAAGGATGGAAAGATTGTTGCTGAAGGTGTTAATGAAATGCACCATACGTTCGATGTGAGTGGTCATGCGGAGTTGCTCGCCATTAGACGTCTGCAAAAAGAGCTTAAGACAGATGATTTATCAGGTTACACGATGTATGCGAGTGGAGAGCCGTGTCCAATGTGCTATACAGCGATGAGATTTGCCGGAATGGATGATATTTATTACTGCCAATCCGTTGAGGAAGCTGGAGCTGCCGGGCTGGGACTGTCAGGTGAGATATATAAAGATCTGAAAAAGCCAAACGAAGAGCGTCAGGTTGTCATGAGTCAAATGAAGCTCGCTGATGGAATGGAAGATCCTATGCGGTTGTATGCTGAAAAAAGTAAGTAACACATAAGTAAAAAAGACTGAATCAGATGAACTGATCTCAGTCTTTTTTAATAGAATGTTAACCGGCAAGATCACGATTTCGGTACGTGGTGAATCCCACAGCAGCTAATAAACCAGCTGTCAATACGAGGAGGACAAGTGTCAGCACATTAATTTCCTCCATAGGCACTTCCGGAATAAAACCGAATGGTGATAAACGGTTGACCCATTCAGGAAATTGAAGGAGTCCACCAAGGTACACGGCGAAAAATGCATATCCAAGATAAACCCAGGCAAGTCCTGTTAATCCAGGTTTGAATCCGAATAGAAGAGCACCGAATCCGATCATAACCCAGATAGCCGGTACATAAACAAGCCCGGCTTTTGCGAGTGAACCGAAAGAGATCGGATCTTCCATTGTGGCAGCCGCGGCAGACCATAATCCGAAAATCGCAAGCAACATCATCACTGTTCCAAATATCAGAGCCACGAGAAAATAGCTGCCGAATAACGCATAACGCGATACGGCGCGGGCATAAACCGTTTCAGTCCGCCCTTTTTTCTCTTCACCCTTAAGTTTAAATAAAAAGAGAAGGGCTGGCACTGCTGCAATCATTGACATGATAGACATGAGCATGGAAATGAATTGTTCAGTCAGACTGAATCCGCTGCTTTGATCTACAGCGCCACTTAACAATTCGCTGCTTGAAAAAAAGGTTTCCAGGTCCCCTATTACTGAACCGTAGGAGAGACCAATTGCGAGTAAAGCGACACCCCAGGTAATGATACTTGTTTTTTGGAGATGCATGGTTAAGCCAAACGGACTCAGCAATGCTTTACGGGCATGGTTTCTTCCAGGCCGTGAAGGAATCAACCCTGTTCCGATATCCCTTGAGGCCATTACGCTAAACGCGATCAGCGTTAATACGACGGCACCTGCCAAAAGAGGAATGAGCGGCACCCACGTATCATCCACAAAAACCTGCGTTTTAAGCGGCCATCCAAGTGGTGAAAACCAGGATAGTGTGTCATTATTCACATCACCTGCTGCGCGTATCATATAGGCGGCGCCAAGCACGAGAAAGGCAAGCCCTGTTGTTCCTCTGGCGCTATCCGCTAATTGAGCAAAAACAGCAGTCAGGGTGCCGAAAAAGATGCCGGTTGCGCCGAGAGCTGCACCGTAAAGAATAGAGGACGACACCGGTAAAGAAGGAATCGACAGAACAGCCAGACTCACTGCAATACCTAAAGCAAGGATCACCTGAGACATCACCATGACGCTCATTGATGCAGTCAGGGAAGCTAATCGTCCAACCGGAAGTGAACCGAGCATCTCCATCTTTCCATCCTCTTCATCTCCCCGTGTATGACGGGACACATGCAAAATAGCCATGACAGCCACGAGAATCGCTGTAAACAAAAGCATCTGGTGAGCGGTCATTGCCCCTGTATGATAGTTTTCAATGCCATAGGCAGGACCCACCATGGCTGTCATTGCAGGGTTTTCCATGGTTGTTGCCATCGCCTGTCGTTCTGCATCTGAGCTGTACAAACCGTCAAGCGACCATGCGGTTACAGAAGTTAAGGCCATTAAGGATAAAATCCAGGCTGCGATACGAATACGGTCAGCCTTGAGATAAAAGCGGATCAGTTGTCCTGTTCCGCTAAAGGACTGTTTGTTCATACGGCATCGCTTCCTTTCGTTTCATAATGACGCATGAACAGATCCTCTAATGTCGGCGGCGTGCTCTCAAGCCGGATAACACCGGCGCTGCTGATTAATTTCATCACAGCATCCATCGCTTCTGTATCCACCTGGAAAGACACTCCGTTGTCAACAGACTGCAGGTTATGAACGCCAGGCATATTGGCAAGAGCTGGCATCGGTTTCTTTGTTTCTGCAATCAGATTCGTGCGTGTAAGATGTCTCAGCTCTGTCAGAGAACCTGTCTCAATGATCGTTCCCTGCCGGATAATCCCTACACGGTCACACAGGCGTTCCACCTCTGAAAGAATATGACTGGATAAAAGAACACTTTTCCCTTCCTGTTTTGCTTCTGCTACACAGTCCTGAAACACTTTTTCCATTAAAGGGTCAAGACCGGATGTAGGTTCATCCAGAATAAACAGTTCAGCATCAGATGCAAATGCAGATACTAGTGCTACCTTTTGTCTGTTACCTTTGGAATAGGTCCGGCATTTCTTGGTTGGATCCAGCTGGAATCGTTTAATGAGCTGATCGCGTTTAACTGGATCAAAGCTGCCTCTCAGCTTAAGGAATAAATCGATCACTTCACCGCCGGTCAGATTTGGCCAAAGGTTAGCATCTCCGGGAACGTAGGCGATCTTCTTATGAATCTCCACTGAGTTTTTCCACGCATCCAATCCGAATATCGTGGCACTTCCGGAAGTCGGCTTTAAAATGCCCAATAGAATTTTTATGGTCGTTGATTTTCCTGCACCGTTTGGACCTATGAACCCGAATACTTCACCTTTATTAATGTGAAAATCGACACCGCTTAGTGCTTTGAAATTGCCAAATCTCTTTGTTACTCCTTTTACCCGAAGAATCGTCATGTTCGACTCCTCCTTTTATGAAAGTTTTAAAGTGAAACACCTTATATATTTCATAATATACCCGTTTTACATAAAATACAACATACTTATGAAATTTTTTATTTGTTTTATTTCATAAATTTTATTAAAATAAGATTGAGGTGAGATGGATGAACGGTTTTGAACGACGTAAAGAAAGAAAAAAACAGCATATATTAGAGGCTTCCATGCAATTGTTCAGTGAAATGGGGATCCAAAAGGTTTCTATTGCGGATATTGCAAAGAAAGCACAAGTATCTCAGGTAACCATCTATAATTATTTTGAGAGCAAACATAATCTGATTCATGAGGTTTTCATTTATTACGTGAACCAGGCTTCGGATCATTTTGAGAAAATCGTCAACAGCGATGATCCTTTCCCGGAAAAGGTGAAACAGATTATCTTTAATAAAAAGGAAGTGTCCACGAATATTCACCCAGAGTTTTATCAGTATTTAATGAAGGAGTATACAGAAGAAGAAAATTATATAGAGCAGGTGTATGCTGAAAAAGCACTTCCATACTTCATTAAACTGTTCCAGATCGGGAAGAAAGAGGGCTATGTGAACCCTGACTTATCTGACCATGCAATCTTGTTTTATATCCAGATGCTGAAGGATTATATGGGTCGGGACGAGGTTCAGCAAAAGGTGCTGCCATTGGCAGAGGATATTGCGAATATATTTTTTTACGGGATCATGGGAAATAAAGCTGCAAAGAAAGAGACGTCCGTTGAATAGGGCGTCTCTTTTAAGTGTTTGAAGCTGTTCATTTCATTCCGCGACCATGCCATGAGCGGGTTTATACACGTAAAGATGTCGATCGGTTGTACAGATCCTCTGCCGGATGTTTTCCGCCGGTCAGTTTTTCCTTGATTACGCTCGAGAGTACATTGCTGTAAACAAGTCCATTGTCTCCGTATGCAAGCAGAAACAAATGATGCGGAAAATCCTTATGTTCATATAATGTAGGGAGTCCGTCATGTGTTCCTCCATAGAAAGCCCCGTAAAAATACTCAGCTTCGATGGAGATGTCAGGAAACAACATATTAAATTCCTTAACCAGATGATCGCGCTTACTGAGCAGCATACTGTCACGACGATCAGCATATGGTGTTGTCTCATCAAGTCCACCCACAAGAATTCTTCCATCAACCGTAGTCCTCATGTAAATATAGGGTCTTGCTGTTTCCCATAGCAGTGTTTCCCGGTACCAGTCAGAGAGATCGTTCACTGGTGCAGTCACAATACAATAGGAGCTTTCAAGAACGGCATTTTTATTCTTTTGAAATTCCAGTGATTCATATCCTGCAGCGACAATAACATTTCTTGCTTCAATGACGGATCCGCCTTTTGTGTAATAAGTACACCGGTCCTGTCCTGCTTTTTTGCCACTGAGTTCAGTCTGTTCGTATATGCGTACGCCTGATTCGCAAGCCAGATCAAGAAGTCCATGAGTATGTTTAAACGGATTCAGATCAGCATCATTTTTGCTGTAAATGGCGGCAGGACTCGTAAATGGGTAACGTTTTTCTATCTTACTCTGTGCAATGAAGTCCGCATCAAATTTATATCTGGACAAGAATTCAAAATCCTTCTTTAATTTGTCCACATCTTCAATGGTGCTAGCCCGATATAACGTATCTTTTCTTCTGAAGTCCGCATCAATTTTCATTTCCTTGCAGGCTTTTTCAATGTTGTCGATCGCATCACGACATAGTGTCGTGTGCATCATCGCTGCTTCCTCACCAAAGGAATTGACCAGCTCATGCACCATTTTATCCCCTAAATATTGAATAAGTGCAGTATTTGTTCTTGTACTCCCCATTCCTGCTTTCCGCTTGTCAATTACAGCAACATTCAATCCGGTATCTTTCAGGTCATATGCCACTTGAGCACCTGAACTCCCTGCACCAATAATCAAAACATCGCATTGAATATCCTCTGTTAATGGAGGATATTCAGGTGCGTCAGTTAATGTTGTATCCCAATAAAAACGCCCGCTTTGTAAGTCCATACTGACACCTCTTTTTTCAATAGAATGAGCAGGATTAAGTGATTTTATGCTCTAAGCAAAGAAACCCCTCATTTACCCCCTGAAAATGGAATCAACCTTCGGAACCTGTTATAAGTACTATTTTTCACGAAAAATTTACTGTAAATACTTTTTTAAACTTTTAGGAGTGGTAAATGGATAATTTATTAAATTAAAAAGGACTATTGGTTAATATTGAATCCGCTTTCAGGGACCATCTTATTAATTATTTGTAAATATTCAAAATGTTGTAGCAGTTTCTTGACAATTCTTTTAACATAAAAAGTGCTTGATTACATAAACAGGAGGGAATACGTTCATGCAAACATTCATGAAGCAGGTGTCAAGACTTGTTGTATTAGTCTTGATTTTCAGTCTTGTGGCACCATTTGCAAGCGTGACGAAAGCAGCAGAAAGCTTTACGGAAACGTTTAACAACTGGACACAAACCGGCACGTCTTATCTGGATGGTTCATTTGAAGGGGATAACGGCGTCACTTGGACATACACAGGAGGGAGAGCATCTACATCGATTGATGGAAAAGGGATGATGTTCCGCGATGCGGGCAGTACCTTAACCTCTTCTGAAATTGATGGGGGAATTTCTTCTTTAACTCTTGATACGAAGGCAGATTTCACCACAACGAACCCGCGTCAGCTTGAAGTGTATGTAAACGGTGAGCTTGTGGGTACGACTGTAAATGTTGTCGCTGGCGGCAGCAAAGAAACGTTTACAGTTGAAGGGTTGGATGTTGAAGGACCGTTTGTACTTGAATTGAAGAAGGTTGGTTCAAACAGCCAATTAACAGTTGATAACATTACATGGACTTCATTTGAAGATCCGACAAAGGTATCTTCTGTGCAGGCAAGCGTTCCGGCTGGACAGGTGACGGAAGGAACAGAAGTTGCTTTCACTACTTCTACACCTGATGCAGAGATTTTAGTTGCTGTGAATGGCGGTGCCTATGAAACGTATTCCGCACCTTTTACTTTGACAGAGAACACTTCTTTCAGCGTCTATGCAACAGCTGACGGTCTGGAAGACAGTGATGTCAGAACATATGATTACAGTGTGATCTCGGAACAGGATATTTCGGACGTTCGCATGCAGCCTGTGGGCTCTCTTGTATCAACTTCCGGAGTGGCTTCAGCTGTCTTTTTCCAGGGTGGGGCAAACAATGTCTATATCCAGGAAAACGGAGCAGGGATCGTGGTTCGTACGACAGCCGATGTAGCACCTGGAGACCGCATTTCAGTTTTCGGTACACTTGGTGATTTTAACGGCCTTGCACAAATTGAAGCAGATGCTTCTAATGTAGAAGTGCTTGGTCAGGAGGAAGTACCGGCTCCTCAGGCGATTCCAGCTGGGGGATTAACAGAAGCTCAGGAAGGTACACTTGTACAAGCTTCCAATGTAAATATCACGTCTTCAGGAAGCGGTAATTTCTACGGGACAGATGAAAACGGGAATGAAATCGTCATTCGCCCAGCGACAGATCTGGCGATCGAAACAGGTCGTACGTATGAAGTCATTAATGGTGTTGTAGGAGAATTCCGCGGCACGTATCAGCTGACACCTCGCTCAGCAGACGATGTGATTTTTGATTCAAATCAGGTCCGTCCGGTGAAAGCAAATCCTGCTGGCGGCTTTATTGAAGAAGGCGGCACGGTTGAGCTAACAACAGAAACAGAGGGAGCATCTATTTACTACACAACAGATGGTTCTGAACCGACAGTGGAAAGCACGCTTTATGAAGGCGGCGTAACGATTACATCTAACACAGATCTTAAAGCGATTGCTGTAAAAGATGGAATGACAACAAGTGACGTTGCAGCATTTACTTACGTACTTCAAAAAGAAGATATTAAGATTCATGATATTCAGTCAGAAGACCAGTTCTCACCATATGAGGGCTTATCAGTACCGAATGTAGAAGGTGTCATTACGTATGTAGTGAACGGCAGCAGCTTCTACATGCAGTCACTGACTGCGGATGACAACCCGGGTACATCTGAAGGAATTCTTGTGTATTCACGTAACCATGGTAAATCTGTTGGAGATCACGTGAAAGTAAGCGGAACAGTACTGGAGTTTTACGTAGAAGGCTACGCGGAACGCGCTGAAACAGATCTGCCGATTACACAAATTGAAGCAACATCTATCGCAACTGAAGCGACAGGGCTTGAACTGCCGGCACCTGTTGTGATTGGTGGACCGGAAGGAATCGAAGTACCTACTGAAGTGATTGATAACGACAATCTGGCTTCATTTGACCCTGAAGAAGACGGTATTGACTTCTACGAAAGCATTGAAGGAATGCTGGTTGAAGTAGCAGAAGGAACGGCGAGCGGCCCGCAGAAATACGGTGAAGTTGCTGTTATTACAAACTACGGGGACGAAGTGTATTCTCAGGCTGGCGGCGCAATTGTGAAGCCAGGTGACTTTAACCCTGAGCGTGTATTTATCGATGTAGATGATGAAAGCTTTGTTGTTAAAACAGGCGACAAGATGACATCCGCAGCAGTCGGTGTCATGAGTTACGGATTTGGAAAATATAAAGTACTTGTCGGCAAAGGACAAAAGCCGGTCTTTGAAGATGGCGGTCTTCAGCCTGAATCAACAACGATTGAAAATAAAGAAGATGAGCTGACGATTGCTTCTTACAATGTCGAGAACTTCTCAGCAAATCCTTCTGCAACAAGCGATGAAAAGGTAAATCGCATCGCTGATTCATTTATCAACGATCTTGGATCACCTGATATTATTGGTTTAACTGAAGTGCAGGATAGCAATGGCCCTACAGATGATGGTACAGTGACAGCTGACGAAAGCTACCAGCGTCTAATTGATGCCATTGTTGCACTTGGTGGACCAGCGTATGCTTATACTGAAGTTGCTCCGGAAGATAAGCAGGACGGCGGCCAGCCTGGAGGGAACATCCGGAACGGTTTCCTTTACAATCCTGAGCGTGTTCAGCTAACCGAAGGAACAGCTGGTGGTTCAACAGAAGCAATTGATTATGTGGATGGAGAATTAACACTTAATCCTGGTCGTATTCAGCCGGAAAACTTCCCGAATACACGTAAATCACTGGTTGCGGAATTTGAATTTAAAGGTGAAGAAGTGATCGTGATTGCTAATCATCTGAATTCAAAGGGTGGAGACCAGCCGTTATTCGGTCAGAATCAGCCGCCATTCCTTGGCAGTGAGGCAGAACGAGTTGAACTCGCAACAATGATCAATGATTTTATCAAAAATGTAAAAGAACAGACACCTGATGCAAATATCGTCGTTCTTGGAGACATGAATGACTTTGAATTCTCAGCTCCACTTGAAGCATTAAAAGGGGAAGAGCTGACGAACCTTGTCGATGGTGTAGACAAGCCGGAACGTTACACATACAACTATGAAGGCAATGCGCAGGTTCTTGACCACATTCTTGTGACAAACAACCTTGCAGAGCGTTCCGTATTTGATATCGTACACATCAACTCTGACTTCATGGAAGTTCATGGACGTGCATCTGACCACGATCCGCTTTTAGCGCAAATTAACCTTGCGGCTGCAGAAGAAGAGCCTCAGCCGGAAGAAACTGTTGTAAATCTTGCTGACTTTGATCAGAAGAAAGTAAATATCTTTGAAGACAACGTTCGCATCGTCGCTGAAAAAGGCGCGAAGGTTGATCAAGTGATGGTACGCGGAACAAATGTAAGCTTCGAAGGTGAAGGACTTAAAGATCTTGAAGTCACACTTCATGCAAAAGAAGCTGGTGGAGAGTATGACTTTGAAGGAAATGAAGTTGAAAAAGTCATCGTCCAGCATAAGAATGTTTCTGTTATCAATGGGGCAGAGAACATTCAAAAACTCGAGCTTCGCGGAACAGCCAAACACGCTGAACCACAGCTGTTTGATTCCGAGGGCAATGAGATTGAGTTAGGTAACGAAAAGCCTAGTAAAGGCAAAGGGAAGGGCAAGAAAGCTTCCTGATTATGAAAAACCACGCTGAAGCAGATGCTTTGGCGTGGTTTTTTGATGTGTTGAGCGGGTGGTTAATATTGTGGAGGGGGAATGAAGGAATTATCTATGAAAGTGAATGAATTCAGAGCTGCAGTGAAGGAATTATGAGGATCAATTGATGGAAATATGTTTGGCGGATGACCAAGTGAATGAATTAATTTCCAGAAAGAAGGAAATGGTTTTTTAAAAGAGGGAATAAAATTCTCACACGATTGAAATAGTCACGACAATGATGGAATTATTCAGACAAGCCGGATTTGCAGTTTAGTCCTGCACATTCCCAAAGGCTCCAACTACTAATTGATTACTTATAAAATCTTAAATGTAGCAACCTTCAAAACAAAAACAGGACACCAAGTGCCCTGTTTCTTCATCGAAATGCCTCTGCAATCAGCTCGTATGAACGCTTTTTCGCCTCATGTGAGTAAATGTTCGTAATCAATAGGAAATCATCCGTTTCATACCTTCGGCTCAGCTCCATCAGACCATCTCGGATTTTCTCCGGTGTTCCAATGAGTGTCCGACGGCGGTTGTGCCTGATTTGATCCAGTTGATCGGAAGGAAGTTTAATTGAATCGGGATCATGTAGCTGAGAGTCTCCTTTTTCAATACTTAACAGCCATCGATCCTGACTCAGTGCCAGCTTCTCAGCTTCTTCCTGCGTCTCTGCACACACGACAAAAACGCACACTGTCACAGCGGGCTCCGGTAACACACCTGGTTTAAAGTTTTCCCGGTATGTGCGGAGAGTGGATTCCCATTTATCGGGGTTAATGAAATGGCCAAATGTTAAGCCGATTCCGCGTTCCGCAGCCAACCGTCCACTGCGTGGTGAAAGGCCGAGCAGCCAGATGGGAGGGGACTCGCCACCGCGGGGAGTCACTTTAACCATTCGATAAGGGTGATTTTTCGGAAGCTCATTTCTCATAAAGCCATTCAGCTCATCCAAATGTCTCGGAAACTCACTCAGCATGCTTTCCCGTCCATCCGTTAAGGCTGCCCTCGTCCGCTCTGTTCCGCCGGGAGAACGGCCTACGCCCAGGTCCACACGGCCGGGAAATAATGACTCCATTGTTTTAAAGGTTTCAGCTACTTTAAGCGGGCTGTACTGAGGGAGCAGAATACCGCCAGAACCCACTCTAATATGGTCAGTTGCGGATGCAATCCTGGTCATTAAAATCTCAGGAGCGGCACTCAGCAAACCGTTTGTATTATGATGTTCAGCTAACCAGTATCTCTCGTAACCAAGCTTTTCAGCAAACTGTGCGAGCTCAACTGTTTGCTTTAGAACCTGTGATGGATCGGATCCGTTCGGCATCGGAACCTGATCCAGTATTCCAAGCTTCATACACATCTGCCTCCTGATGTTTTGCTCCTTTTATTATGGCATGATGTGCTGGTCAATTCAGTTATTGTGCTCATTCAGAAGTATCAGGGCACTATACAATCTGAAACAGTCGAGTGCATTTTTTGAGTTGAGTCCTGTCATGGAATCAATCTTCTGCAGGCGTGCCATCACGGTTGCCCGCTGAATCTGAAGGGTATGTGCGGTCTTTGAAATGATAAAGTCATGATGAATATACGCCATAAATGTCTCAATCAGATCAGGGTAGTCCCTTAATGTTTTTGCCGTATTCTCGGTGAACAGCTGAAGCATATCAGGCTCAGCCTGGCGTAACAGTGTTTGCAGTGTCAGATCCTTCGGGGTGCAGAACAGGTTCGCTGCATCGACTCTGTGATCCAGAAGCTTTCTTGCAATGGAATAATGGGTACGATAATCATGAAGGGAAGCCTTCTCCAGTGTTGTGGAGAAGGGACAGTTCATATCTTTAGCCATTGCAATAAAAGGCTCAGTGCGGGTAACAAGCGCAATACCCTCTTCTGAACGGATTTGCGCAGTTAACAGGCAAAAAGGAGAATGATCAAGAGCCTGACGCACTTTGGGAAATTCACTTGCCTGAGAGCACCTGAAAACGATTAGAAAAGTTTCCTGATCAACTGGAATAGACAGGAGTCTGGCTTTATCAGCAGCTTCACTTTCCGTCATTCTGCCGCTAAAGAGATCAATAAAAAAGTAATCAAGTATCCGTTTTTGTCTCTCAAGCTCAGTCTGCAGAGCCTGCTGTTGAATAAGCAGCTCTATGTGAGACTTAACCATGGAGGCAAATGGGCGAACCTCTGCCACTTCCCCTGTGATGCCAATCACGCCAATACACTCACCGTTTACAACAAGGGGCATATTAATTCCTTTTAGAGTCCCCGGCATGGTTTGATCAGTAATTTCAATTGTTTTATTTTCATGAAGCACGAGAAGAGCGCCTTGATGCAACTGATCAAGGCGCTTAGGATCACCGCTGGCAAGAATGCGGCCATTGTGATCGAAAATATTAATATTGTAGGGAATAACCTTCATTGTATCTGAAACAATTTTTTGAGCGATTTCTTTCGTGTAAAGCATTCCCACCGCATCCTTTACTTATCCGAATATCAAGTAAAGGATAAACGTCATTGTAAACGCTGTCAAACCCTGCAACAGTGTAGCCATGGTTTGTGCTTTGTAAGCGTCAGTAACCTTCATTCCACTAAACTGCGCAACAACCCAGAAATAACTGTCATTCACATGAGAAACCGTCATCGCTCCGGCACCAATCGCCATAACCGTCAGAGCAAGCTGGACAGATGTTTCAATTCCCAGGGAAGGGAGGAGCGGTGCAATAAGTGCTGAGGTAACGACGAGCGCTGCTGTTGATGATCCTTGTGCAGTTTTTAATGCAGCTGCAATCAGGAAAGGCAAAATTAAGACAAATGCACCGCTGAAAGCACTGTCTGTCACGAATCCTTCAATAAAGTCAGACAGTGGTGTATTCGTTAAAACACGTCCGAACGCACCCCCTGCTGCTGTAATCAGCAGGATCGGTGCTGCTGTTTTTAAGCCTTCTCCAATCCAGTCATTTAGCGTTGTTTCATCAAACTTTGGCATAAGTAAAAAGCTGAATAAAACACCTACAAATAATGCAACCATTGGTGAACCAAGGAATGCCGCAAATGAGCTGCCGAAGCCATCATACTGCAAAATGCTCAGAACAGAAGAGATAGCAATTAAGATAATTGGTACAAGCAGAGGAGCGAATGCCTTCCAGGCAGGGGGAAGATCGCCGAATTCCTTTAAGACATCATCATAGGAAAGGTTATGTTCCTCACCCTCAATTTTAATGTTGACGGCCACACGGGTTGCCCAGAGATAGCCTACCGCAATTGTTGGAATGGAAACGATAACCCCAAATAAAATAATGGTGCCTAAGAATCCTTCAGCCCCAAGGTTTCCTGCTGCTGCAATCGGTCCCGGTGTCGGTGGAACAAGGGTATGGGTTGCAAAGAGACCAGTTGAAAGCGCGACAGCCATTGATGCGAGCGCTACATTTGCCCGGCGTGCCATGGCTTTTTTCAGGCTGGATAAGATGACATAGCCTGAATCACAAAAAACAGGGATACTGACAATGGCGCCGACCAGTGACATAGCAAGCTGAGGCCGCTTTTCCCCGATTCTGCGTATAATCACCTCAGCCATTTTCAGTGCGGCACCGGATTTTTCAAGAACAGTCCCAATGATGGTCCCCGCAACGATGACAATCCCGATCCCGCCCATCAGGCTGCCAAATCCTCCGTTGATTGATTCAACAATCAATTCAAATGGCATAAGAGATAAGAACCCTGCAATAAATGAAGCGAACATCAGGGCTAAAAATGGATGAAGCTTAAGCTTTGCTGTGGCAAAAATAATAAACAGAACGGATAAAATGAGTACAGCAATTAATAATGGACCTTCCAGCATAAATAGCTCCTCCTTACAATCTCAAATTAATTAGTTTAGCAATTTCTCTTGAGCGTTTAACAGTTAATTCGAATGCATGCTCTATTGCATAATCGAGCGTGGATGGAGAATGCGTGATCGAAAAACTGGCAGTAAAACATTCAGTCAGTTTTTCAGCGTCAGGGTCGAGCCCTCCGGAAATAAGAATGACTGGCTTCTTTGCAGCTGCTGCAAGCTCTGCCACATAATGAGGAACCTTGCCATAAAGGGTCTGATTATCACTTTTTCCTTCTCCGGTGATCACCAGGTCAGCCTGTTTAATGGCTTCAGGCAGATTCAGGGCCTGACCAATTACTTTTGCTCCCTGTTCAAACTTTGCCCCGATCGATAGAAGTGCAAATCCAAGGCCGCCTGCTGCTCCGCTTCCTGGAGTATGGATACGGTCTCTGGAAACCAAAGAGGCATAATGCTGCATCCATGTATCAATCACCTGAATATCCTCAGAAGATACACCCTTTTGAGGTCCGAACACAGCTGTTGCCCCTTGACTTCCCGTTAGAGGATTATTAACATCGGACGCAATCACGATCTCCGTACTTGCGATCCGGTTGTCAAGCGTTGCTAATTCAACAGCCTGGAGCAATGGAAGATCCTTCAGACGAACGGGTCCGTGAAAATGTCCATCTACTTTAAAGGTTGCGCCTAAGGCTTCGAGCATACCTGCGCCTCCATCATTTACTGCGCTGCCTCCAAGCCCGATTGTGATCCTGGAGCAGCCTGCATCCAGCGCAGCTTTGATTAATTCTCCGACGCCATAGCTTGTTGAATAAAGCGGATTTAATTGATCTGCCGTAAAATCAGTGATACCGACTGCGGACGCAGATTCGATGAAAGCATCCTCATCATTAATCAGGAGGGCAGCCTCTTTTTGATAGCCGTATGCATTTTTCACGCGGATTGTAGTTAATGGACGATCCAGCACATATTTAAAAGAAGAGAGTGTTCCCTCTCCACCATCCGACATGGGAATTAGAGAAAAGGAAGCGCTTTCAAATATGGTTGAAAAACCTTCCTGTACCGCTCTTGCTGCTTCGATAGCCGTCAAACTTCCTTTGAACGAATCAGGTGCAATGACAATCTTCAACGATATCCCTCCTTCATAAAGGCTATTTTATAGTCTTAAACAAAAGAGATGAATAATCAAAATGGTCAAATTTTCAGAAAACATGAGTGTTTAATTGAACAAATTGTATATATAGAAAAGAAATATATTCCAATTAATGATGATTTAGTCTGGCGTGGCGGGATTTCGCTTGACAAATTAAGAAATTTATTATCTAAAAGGGATTCTTCCCTTGCATTTACCCTCCAACCTCTCGTACAATGAAGGATGAATGTCATTTTTGAAATGAGGGTAATCATGAAAACTTCCATTTATGGATTAACGTTGGAGCAACTTGTTGCCTGGCTTTTGGAACATGGTCAAAAGAAGTTTCGTGCAGAACAGATTTGGGACTGGCTTTATCGAAAGAGAGTCACAAGCTTTGATGATATGAAGAACATTAATAAGGAGTGCCGCGACATTCTCGCAGAAAACTTTGTGATCGAAACGCTGGATCTGCAGATTCGTCAGGACTCTAAAGACGGAACCGTTAAGTTTCTGTTTAAGCTGCAGGACGGTAACCTGATTGAAACGGTCCTTATGCGTCAGAAATACGGTCAGTCTGTCTGTGTCACGACACAGGTCGGCTGTAACATCGGCTGTACGTTCTGCGCAAGTGGTTTGCTGAAGAAGAGCCGTGACCTTGACAGCGGAGAAATCGTTGAGCAGATCATGCGCGTTCAGAAGTATATGGATGAAAAAGGCGAGGGAGACCGCGTCAGTCATATCGTTGTGATGGGAATCGGAGAACCGTTCGATAACTATGACAACCTGATGAGCTTCCTACGTGTTGTGAACTCAGCAAAAGGTCTCGGTATCGGAGCACGTCACATTACGGTTTCAACAAGTGGTCTTGCAAACCGTATTTACGACTTCGCTGATGAAGATCTGCAGGTGAACCTTGCGCTTTCTCTTCACGCGCCAAATGATGAGCTTCGTACACGCATTATGAAGATCAACCGTGCGTACCCGATTGAACCGCTTATGAAGGCGATTGATTATTACCTTGAGAAAACAAATCGCCGTATCACGTTTGAATACATCCTTCTAAAAGATGTGAATGATCACGTGGAAGAAGCGCAGCAGCTTGCAAAAATGCTGTACAACAAGCGTCATCTTGCCTACGTCAACCTGATTCCTTACAACCCGGTTGATGAGCACATTCAGTATGAGCGCAGTACGCAGGATGATATTATGAAGTTTTACGATACGCTGAAAAAAGGCGGTATCAACTGTGTTGTGCGTCAGGAACACGGGACAGATATTGATGCAGCCTGCGGTCAGCTGCGAAGCAAACAAATCAAAAAATCAGCTGTGTAAAGACAAAAACTGGAGCGTTTTCTCCAGTTTTTTCTTTTTGTTTGTAAAGTGATTCTAAAGTGCTGTATAATATAATTGTGACATTATACCTATATGGGGGTGTGGAAGTGGAGTTGTTGCTATTATCAGTCTCGGTGGTACTTACAGCAGTGGTATTAAACGTTGTTCGTTTTTATGTAAGCGGGTACATGAACAGGTGGTTATTTATCTTGTCAACGGTGTGGATTGCTGTGATGGATCGGATTCTGATGAATGAGCCATCCACTTCATGGTTGATGATGTTAATCATTGCAGCCTCTGTTGTCAGTTTTCATTTGACGGGTGCATGGATGAGTGTTGTTTTGTGCTCAATGGTCCTGTGGACGATGACAAATGATTTTAATCCTGTTTTATACTCAAGCTATCTTTTATTTGGCTTAGGTATTTATTCAATCAGATTGTATGTCAGGAGGCTTAGACTGCAGCGTGATCAGTGGCTGGATATGCTGACTGTTAATTCAAAGCAGTTAAATGTCACAAAGGAAGTCAGTCAGGCTATGCAGCAGACCTTCGAGGTCAAACGGCTGCTTGAGACGATCATTACGTCTATGACAGCGGGACATGGACTCGGCTATAACCGCGCCATGATCTTTTTGTTGAGTGAAGATGGAAAAAGGCTCAAAGGAATTATGGGAACCGGTCCAATTACCGCAGAAGAAGGATACGATATTTGGCAGGATATGACGGAAAAGCGCTTTGAATTCACCGACTTAATTGAACAGACAGTGGAAGATAAGGCATCAGACCGTCAACTGAATGATTATGTTCAAACGCTGGATCTGCCACTGGATCAGGATAATGTGTTATCAAGGGTAATAAAATCAGGACAACCAGAACTCATACATAAAATTAATTTTAATGATCCGGTTATGGCTCTATTAAGTGCAGAGCTGAACGTAGAAGAATTTGCGGCGATTCCACTGATAAATCAGCGAGTGAAATCAGGTCTTGTTTTAGTAGACAATCTCGTTAATAAAAAGCCGTTAACCATGAACGATATAGATATCATTACACCTCTGGCTACGCAGGCCGCCATTGCCCTGCAACAGGCATCGAGGTATGAAAATATTGAACAGATGGCTCTGAAGGATGGTTTGACGAACCTCCTGAACCAGCGTGCATTTCAGCAGGCACTTGACGTGGATTTCGCTCATCGCCCATGTTCAATTGTTCTATTGGATATCGACCACTTTAAACATTACAACGATACAAATGGCCATATGCTGGGGAATGATGTGCTCGTTCAACTCGCAGACCTCATCCGGTCAACCATTCGTTCCAATGATCTTGCTTTTCGTTTCGGCGGAGAGGAATTTGTCATTATTCTGCCGACAGCGAATGAACAAAAGGCAATAGCCGCAGCTGAACGTTTGAGAAGCAATGTGGAAAAAGAGATTTTTCCATGCGGCGAAAATCAGCCTGGGGGATGTCTGACTGTCAGCATTGGCGTAGCCCGTTCAGATGGAACAGTTGACCCGATGGAGATCGTGGAACTCGCAGATCAGGCTTTATATCAGGCGAAAAATTCAGGTAAAAACTGTGTAGCAGTATGGCAGGAGGCTTGAGATGAATTCCTTTTCCTTGTTAGTTCAAATTATTTTATTTGTATTTTTCTTTCTTTTTACTACCCGGCCGCTTTATTTATACTCTTTGAAAGTAAAAGCTGGCAGAGAAGCAAAGAAGTTAGGATTGGATTTACCGAGTTTGACGTATTCTTATGAGCAAATGGTTTTTTTTACAGCCCTTCCGAGTCATCTGCCTCAGCTTAAGGAAGCCGGAATGGATCAGGTAAAACTGAAGCTTGATTATCATTCCCTCTTCTTCCCCCGTTTTAAAGGGGTGAAAGTGATGGTGGAACATGAAGCGTTTGCGCCTTATGTTCTTGCTTATTTACCGATTAAGGGATTCAGACTGCCGTCACTTGATCGTCTGGAAGGAGGAGGACTGCTTGATGCAGACCGGTATTTAATCATCAGCTCTTACATTGCCAGTCATCCGTCAACAAAAAAAGAAATTCAGCGGGAAGTGTTCAGAAGACTTCAATTTGAAGCTGCTGCGGAACATGTGCACGATTTATAATAAGGTGAGATGCAGGATACAGAGGAGGCCCACAGCATGAATGACTACAAACTCAGAATCAAAACAGGTGATCTTCTGGAGCTTGTCAGTTCCTCATCGCATCACAACCGTTATGAAGCGACTCCTTATGAAGCGCTTGAAGCACTTGCTGAGGAAATGGACCTGCATGATGCAGCAGGCATCGTTGATTACGGCTGCGGGAAAGGGAGGGTTTCGTTTTACCTTCACCATCGATTCGGTGTCAACGTGACGGGCATAGAACTTAACCCGAGACTGTATCAGATGGCGCTTGAGAATCAGGCTTCTTATCTTCGGAAATTTGGAAAACGTAGAGGAAGTATTCAGTTTGAGCGCGGGTTGGCAGAGGATTATGAAGTGAGAAATGATCAGTCCCTGTTTTATTTCTTTAACCCTTTCTCGGTCCAGCTTTTTTCTTCGGTTGTGAGCCGGATTATGGCATCTGTCAGTCAGTCACCGCGAAAAGTGAGCATCATTTTGTACTACCCAACGATGGAATACCTGGATTTCCTCGGGGATCAGACGCCATTTCAGCTTAAGAAGGAACTCAAAATACCCATTCTTTCAGAGCAAAATGAGCACGAACGGTTTATGATTTACGATTATCACCCCATAAGTGATTAAAGGCGAAGGACTCTTTATTAGATCCCTTCGCCTTTATATTTGACCGGATTAAAACGGATTAGTTGCCCAAACCTGTGATGTTTTAATGAACGTGCGCTGTTCAAGCTTGAGCAGACTTGTGATATACTCCGCAAGATCCTCTGCCTGCGTGTACTTTTCGGGGTTTCGTTCCCCGTCTTCGCCTCTTGTCAGGTCTGTTTCGACGAGGCTTGGATTTATTGCAAATACACGTATGTTGTGAGGCCTTACTTCCTGCATCAGTGATTCTGTTAGTCCATTGACGGCAAATTTAGAAGCGCTGTAAGCACTTGATCCTTTTGTGCCTTTGAGACCTGACATAGAGGAAATATTGATAATATCCCCTTTGTTTCTATCAATCATGCCGGGTAAAAGAGCTTTTGTTGTGTACACGATTCCCATTACATTTGTCTGAAGCACTTTATTCCAATCTTCATTTGTTAAGTCCAGGAAGTTCCCGTAAGCTCCGACCCCGGCATTATTAATTAACACGTCAATCTGACCAAGCTTATCTTCCACTTCTTTGACAGCCCGTGTGATATCCTGCTCCTGGCTGACATCCGCTGCAGCTGTTACCACAGTTGCGCCTATTTCATTGAGGTCTTTTCTAATGGCTTCAAGGCTGCTTTCTGAGCGCGAAATAATGCCGAGTTCTGCCCCTTCTTTAGCAAGTGCGAGCGCCGTCGCTTTTCCAATTCCTCTGCTGCCACCGGTGATCAGCACCTTTTTACCTTGTAAAGACTGCACAAACATCATCCTTTCTTTTTATCTACCGTATGTATTCACGCTGACGGACCATCGAAAACATCGCATATGATATCCTGATTTTGTATAATGGCTGTGTGAGGTGAAAAGATGAAAAAGTTTTTAACCGGTTTATTGCTGCTGACGGTCTTTTTAGGCGCAGGCGGCTACGCGATCTATTACTTCGGAACAGAAATGGCGGCAGATCAGGTCGTAGAGTCCGTTACAGCAGACATGGAAGTCTCAGGTGAAATGAGTCAGGTGCGTGAGTACATCGAAGCAGATCCGGTTTTATCAACGTATGTTGAAGAAGCGAAAGCGGCACAAAATGATGAGCTTGCTTTCACGACCCGTGCTGAGGCAACGAGAGTGCTGATCCAGAAGGTAGGTATTTCTGAGATGCGCAGCATTCAGGAGAATGCTCAATCGGGAAACCTGTCAGAGCAGGAAGTGATTCAAAAGCTTGAGGAGAATCTTTCTGAAGAAGAATTAAAGGCCTTGAAAGTGTTGATGTATAAAGAGATTTACGGAGAATAACCGGAGCCGACCAGCTCCGGTTATTATTATGTTTAATTTGTAGCATTTTCAGGCTAGGCGATTACTTCCCGCCAAGAATATCAAACAATCCACCCGCAGCACTGCCTTCACCCTTTGAACCGCCATTATGCGGCATTGCAGAGAATACGCGGCTTGCCAGGCGGCTGAATGGCAGGGATTGTACCCATACGGTGCCCGGTCCCTGAAGTGTGGCAAGAAATATACCTTCCCCTCCAAACAGTGCAGTCTTTACGCCTTTAACCATCTCAATGCTATAATCCACATCCCCGGTCATGGCAACAAGACACCCGGTATCCAGGCGGACGCGTTCTCCCGGAGCCAGCACTTTTTTGTGAATGGTTCCACCTGCATGAATAAAAGTCATACCGTCTCCTTCAAGCTTTTGCATAATGAAGCCTTCGCCTCCGAAAAAGCCGGTGCCAATTCTTCTCTGAAATTCAACACCAACTGAAACGCCCTTTGCTGCTGCCAAGAAGGCATCCTTTTGACAAATCAGCTTGCCGTTGATTTCACTTAAATCCATCGGCACAATTTTCCCCGGGTAAGGAGAAGCAAAGCTGACGTGCTTTTTCCCCATTCCTTCGTTTGTAAAAGCGGTCATAAAGAGGCTTTCGCCGGTCAGTACGCGTTTACCGGCTCCAATCAGCTTGCCCATCAGGCCGCCACCACCGAAATTGGATCCATCACCAAAAATCGTTTCCATCGTAATCCCATCGTCCATCATCATTAAGCTCCCGGCTTCAGCAATGACGGTTTCATTCGGATCAAGTTCCACCTCAACAAATTGCATATCATCCCCATACAGCTTGTAATCAATCTCATGATTATTCATCCCACTTTCACTCCTTTACCCTTTTTTACTATGATACCTTATTTGGCAGAAGAAACTGACAGAATTTTCTGCTACACTGATTAAAAGCAGTACTCAATATTTAAACAGTGGGACATTTTCTTAACCCAACCGTGGTTGTATAAGTTGTCAATTTAATTTTTTGTTTCTAAAATCTAATATTTATAATCAGTCGAGGGTGGTCAGAATGAAATCAATTCACCAGATTATGCAGATGATTGGACGGCTTGATACACATATAGCGGATGATTTTGAAGGTCAGGATCTGGACTTTAAGCAGTGGGGGCAGAAGACTGAAGACAATATCCGAAAAATGGTGGAATATGCGATCTGCATGGCAAACGGAGGCGGAGGAAGCGTTGTGTTTGGTATAGCGGATCGTGTCAGGGGGCATGGTAAAACCATATTGGGAGTACCTGAAAACCTGGATGTGGAAAGCTTCGCCACCCGCGTTAGAGAAGAAACGGTGCCGCCGCTTGAGCCTGAGTTTGATTTAATTGAACTGAATCATGGGACGGGTCAGCTGCTCGTGATGACCGTTGATGGAAAAGGAGGTCCTTACCAGTTCTCAAATGGTAAGTCAGTCATCCGGCGGGGGAAGGAATGTTTGACGATTGAAGCAGAAGACCTGTAAGCTTTTTTAAAACAGATGAAAGGGGAATGAGCATGAAAGCTGTCTATCACGAAGGAAAAGCAGGAATGGAAGGACTTACATACGGTGAACTTGAAGCGCCACCACTAAAAGCAGGAGAGGTGCGCGTGAAACTGAAAACAGCAGGACTGAATCACCGCGACTTATTTGTCCTACATCGCCATAGCCCATCCGACCCGCCACTTGTAGTCGGATCCGATGGAGCGGGCGTCATAGAAGAGGTCGGAGAAGGCGTAACAGATGTGCAGACAGGGGATGAAGTCATCATTAATCCGGGTCTTGGCTGGAAAGATAACAGCGCTGCACCTCCTGAGGGTTTTGAAATTGTTGGTTTGCCATTCCACGGAACTTTTGCAGAATCCATCGTCGTCCCGGCTGAAAATGCAGTAAAAAAACCTGCTCATTTATCCTGGGAGGAAGCAGGCGTTCTTGCATTGGCCGGTTTAACAGCCTATCGCGCCCTGTTTACGAGAGGACAACTGAAGGAGGGCATGAATGTACTGATTCCCGGAATCGGAAGCGGTGTCGCAACTTTCCTTCTGCAATTCGCTAAAGCTGCCGGGGCAACCGTGTATGTCACGTCACGTTCTCAGGAAAAGCGCCAAAAAGCACTTGAGCTTGGAGCAGATCATACACTCGACAGCGGATCTGACTGGGATGGGGAGCTTGGTGGCCTGAAAATGGATCTGGTCATTGAATGCGTCGGAGCTGCAACCTTCAACAAGTCACTTAAACAGCTGAAAAAAGGTGGGACTATCGTGACATTTGGTGCATCAGCAGGGGATGAAGTCACCATCAACCTGCGCGAGCTGTTCTACGGTCAGCAAAATCTGTTAGGCTCAACTATGGGAAGCGCAGAAGAACTGGACCAGATGATTGCGTTTATTGAGGAGCACGGCATCAAGCCGGTTATGGATCAAGTGTATTCGCTAAATGAGTTCAAAGCCGCATTTGAGCGCATTGATAAAGCGGAGCAGCTTGGGAAAATTGCATTTACGATTGAATAAGATGAGAATCCGGCCTGGGTGCCGGGTTCTTTTTTATGTGGAGGGGGTGGTTCGTAAAATTTTGCGGGTGTTTCGCAGGATTTTGGGATCCTTTCACAAAATGTGCAAAGTGTTTCATAGAATTTTATGCACGGTTCGTAAGATATCCCGCTCCTTTCGCAGAATTGTGAACATTGTCTTACCTTCCCGCGCTCAACCCATTCTACCTTTCACAGGCAATATACCCCCAGTACCATCCTGGATTGTGGTAGAATACTATATAGAAAGAAAATTCTGAATAATAGAAAGGGTGGACGGTGATGATAGATGAAACCTCATTGGAAACGAAGGCGATTTTTATTAGCGTGGCTTTTGACTTTAGGTTTAATGTTTACAGCAGGTTACCAACATCAGCCTGCTGTCGATATTGATCTGGATGGCATGGTGGCAGTAGCTCACAGAGGAGCGGCCAGTTATGCACCTGAAAATACCATGGCTGCTTTCCAAAAAGGCCTGGAGTTTGGAGCGGATTTTCTGGAAGCGGATGTTCACATGTCAAAAGACGGTGAACTGATCATTATGCATGATGAATCCGTTGATCGAACAACCAACGGCAGCGGCTTAATCAGAGACTTGACGCTCGAACAGATTAAAGAGCTAGAAGCAGGCTCACATTTTCACCCTGACTTTTTTGGAGAGCCTGTCATGACGCTGGATGAACTATTGGAAGCCTTTTATGGAAAAATCGGTCTGGTGATTGAGATCAAACATCCCTCGCTTTATCCAGGCATTGATGAGAAGGTTGTGGAACTCCTCTCCCAATATCCCTCTACAGAAAGCATCATCGTCCAATCCTTCGATATTGACACGATGAAACGTATCCATGAACTGGACCCGGATCTACAGATTGCTGTCCTCATGAAAGCCTCATTTGTCCCAATATCACCTGGGAAACTGGATGAACTGACGTCATTTGCTGACTATATAAATTTCAATATTTCATTTGTCTCACGCCGCACGGTCAATGAAGTGCATGAACGTGACGGAAAAGTGCTTGTCTGGTCGAAAAAGGATAAGAGACTGATTCAAAAAGCTGTGTTTTATGAAGTGGATGGTATTATTACAGATTTTTCAAGATGGCCGTTCGAGCCTGAGATTCAGGTAGCGGAGGAGTAATGTGAGGTTAGGCGTGGAGTTTGTGAGGTTAAAGGTGGAATTCGTGAGGTTGGGAGGTGAATTTGTGAGTTTAGGAGAAGAGTTCGTGAGCTTGCACGAAAGTTCGTAAGTTCAGTGACATATGGACTATCTCGCGCGGGAACTTAGTAGCCGGCTACCTCGCATGTATGGTCCGCGGACTGGATGTGAGGTTAGGCATGGAGTTTGTCAGGTTAGAGATGGAATTCGTGAGTTTGCGAGGAGAGTTTGTGAGTTTAGGATCGGAGTTCGTGAGCTTGTACGAAAGTTCGTGAGTTCAGTGACATTTGGACTATAACTCGCGCGGGAACTTAGTAGCCAGCTACCTCCGCATCCCCCGCATGTATGGTCCGCGGACTGACTTGTAAACGTTAATTCAATACAAAAACCCAATCTCTACCCAAAACAAAAACAGCTGAGAGCACGCTCTCAGCTGTTTTCATTTACCCAAGTACTTTCTCAATATCTCCGCCGATCTCCGCCGGCTCAACCGCAGGTTCATATCGCGCTTCAACGTGTCCGTCGCGGTTGATCAGGAATTTTGTGAAATTCCATTTGATTTCCCCGCCTTTTTCATCCTTCAGGAAGTTGAACAGTGGTTCGGCATGTTCCCCATTCACGTCCACTTTTGCCATGAGCGGGAAGGTTACCCCATAGTTTACTTCACAGAATTCAGTTGTTTCCTGAATATCCTCGAATTCCTGATTGGCAAACTGGCTGCATGGGAAACCGAGCACAGTTAGTCCTTCAGCGGAATATTTTTGGTGCAACTCCTGAAGTCCTTTAAATTGCGGTGTATATCCGCATTTGCTTGCTGTGTTGACAATCAGCAGAGGTTTTCCCGCGTAGGCGTCCAGGGAAATCAGGTCTCCATTTGTTTTTCGTACTGCGAAATCATATACCGTATTCATATGTAGTCCCTCCGTTTTCTTTTTATCGTACCATGTTTCAGCGCAGATCGCTTTTTAAGTGCTTTGATTCGATAAAGGAATTCTCATCCTTTTCTAATAATTCTCTCAGGAAGCTTTCAGATTAGTCAATTATGATGTGTTTAATCGCTAAAAGCGATCAGATCGATTTCGGATGGGGTTCCGGAGAGAAGGAGGAGAAGAGTATGTCCATTGAGATCTTCAGCAGGCGTGAGCAAAAATACTTAATTACAAAGCAGCAGTACTTATCTTTAGTGGAAAAAATGTCGCCATATATGAGGGCAGACAAAAATGGGATTGATGGGCGTTATACTGTGACAAGTCTTTATTTTGATACGCCTGAGCAGCGGATATATTTTGAGACAAAAAATAAACTCCGTTTCAGACAGAAGCTGCGTCTGCGTATTTACGATGATACGGATATTGATGGAACATCGTTTTTTGAAGTGAAGCAAAAGCACAATAATGTGGTGAATAAACGGAGGATGGTACTGCCGCTAAAAGATGCTTACCGGTATCTGGAGAGAAGAAGTCTCCAATCATTAAGCGACGTTCAAACGTCGAACTGGCAGGTTTTTAAGGAGATTGACCATTTTAAGAAGCTTTACAGGCTGCGTCCGGAAATGGTTGTAAGTTACGACCGGCATGCTTTTCACTGTACGTGGGATGCGGACCTCCGGGTGACATTTGATTTGAATCTGCGCTGCAGGAATGATGATTTGCGAATTGAACATGGTCCTCACGGTGCTCACTTTATCGATTCTGACCTCGTCGTGCTCGAAGTGAAGGTCACGCACAGTGTGCCTCTTTGGCTGACGAGACTATTACAGGAGCTTGAGTGTGAACAGCGCAGCGCTTCAAAATTCTGTACGAGCCTTGAGCTGTTAAAAGGAGACCGGATTCCGGGGTATTGGACGAGAGAAACGACACAAATTGGAGGGGTTTCATCATGATGGATCAGATTAATCAGCTATTTACATTTGGACCGGCAGACAATGCTTCCTTCTGGATGACATTTGGTGCAATGGCATCAGCTGCAGCGTTAAGCTTTGTCATAACGCAGGTATATCAGATTACGTTCACGGGAGAGCGTTATTCACAGGCGTTTGTGCATACGATCATCATGATGAGTGTGGTCGTTTCTGTTGTGATGAATGTGGTAAGTGGGAATGCAGGTGTTGCGTTTGGACTGTTTGCGGTATTTTCTTTGATTCGTTTCAGAAGTGCTGTGACAAACGCGAAGGATATTGCGTACATCTTTTTTGGGCTCTGCGTCGGGATGACGTGCGGCCTATACCAGATCGGACTAGCCCTTATGCTGACGGTATTTGCGAGTATTATTTTCTATCTTTTATATAAATTTGATTACGGTAAAGGGAAGGATACTCAGATTCTCAAAGTAACCGTTCCTGAAAACCTGAATCATGAAGAGATGTTCAATGACATTCTTGCAAAATATACGCACCGTTATGAGCTGAGGCAGATTGAGACAACGAATCTTGGAACGATGATTCAGTATACTTTTTCCATTCGCAGTAAAGAGGAAACGAAGGATCAGGAATTGCTTGATCAGCTGAGAGAAAAAAATGCCAATTTGAAAGTTTCACTGTCCTATCTGCAGGCTGCAGAATAACAGGATCAACCAGTTCCTTTCCACATTAAGGTAGAAGTCTTTGTGGAGGGGAGCTGTTTTTTGTTCTGGAAAATGATTTTTTATAAAAAATTCTACTTTTTTCTGAATTTCTTATCCTATTTAATAAAAACCTTATAAAATCAATGAATGTAACGCCGTCATGGGAGATAAAAAGCCTTAAATGATAGCGTTTTCATTCATAAAAATAAATAAAAATGCAAGAAAATTTGTTATCAGAATTTTATGTGAATGCAATTTTCATGATATACTAGTTCGAAAATGAAAGTATGTACGGGCGTATGACCCTCTTCACGATGTTGAAGAACGACTTTCACATTTTAAAAAAGAGAGGGGACGTTTTGATGAAGAAGACTGGTTATCCTGTTCCGCAGGGTTTATATAACCCTGAGCAGGAACATGAAGCTTGTGGTATTGGCATGATCGCCAATATCAACGGGGAAAAAACACACAATATTGTCCAGAATGCCATTAATATCCTCTGTAACCTCGAGCACCGTGGAGGACAGTCAGCTGATACAAGTACCGGTGACGGAGCCGGAATCCTGACTCAAATCCCGCATCGCTTTTTTCAAAAACAATGTGAAAAAGAGAACATATTCCTCCCGAATGAAGGCGAATACGGCGTCGGGATGGTTTTTTTACCTAAAGAACATGAAACGCGTATGAAAAGTAAAGAATTGATTGAGCAGATTATTGCCGAAGAAGGTCAGGAGTTTCTTGGCTGGAGACCGGTACCGCTGAATGACTCTTTTGTCGGTAAAGTGGCAACGAAAACAAAACCGGCGATCAGACAGGTATTTATTAAAGGTGACGAGTCGCTGAAGGACAGGATGGATTTTGAGCGTAAGCTGTTTGTTATCAGACGAAGAATCGAACGTGAGCTTACGATCATGGAAGGCTTTGAAGACATCTACGTGTGCAGCTTATCAACACAAACGATCGTCTACAAAGGTATGCTTGTCCCCGAACAGCTGGATTCCTTCTACATTGACTTAAATCATCCCGATTTCAAATCCGCATTAGCACTTGTACACTCTCGCTTTAGTACCAATACCTTCCCAAGCTGGAAGCGATCCCACCCGAACCGTTACACCATTCATAACGGAGAATTTAATACACTCCGCGGAAACGTGAACTGGATGAGGGCACGCGAGAAGCTGTGTAAGTCTGAATATTTTGATGAGAAAGATATTGAGAAGATTCTGCCGGTTATTGATGATGATGGCAGTGATTCTTCGATGTTTGATAATGCCTTTGAATTCCTTCATTTATCAGGGCGCTCACTGGCTCATACTGCGATGATGATGGTACCGGAGCCGTGGTCTAATGATAAGACGATCCGGGAGGAAAAGCGTGATTTTTATCAGTACCACAGTACCTTAATGGAACCATGGGATGGCCCTGCGGCATTAGTGTTCACAAATGGTACGCAGATCGGTGCGTGTCTTGATAGAAATGGACTGCGTCCTGCGCGTTACTATGTCACGAAGAGTGGCATGATTGTGCTTGGATCAGAGGTTGGCGCACTTGATATTTTTGCGGATGATATCGAATACAAGGAGCGTCTGGCACCAGGAAAAATTCTGCTTGTCGACCTTGAAAAGGGAACGATTATTCCGGACGAGGAAGTGAAGCTTCAGATTGCCGCCGAGCAGCCATATAAAGAGTGGCTGACCAATCTGCAAAACCTGGAGGACCTTCCTGTACCAACCGAGCATGCACCTGCGATTTCAGGAGAAGAGCTCGTGGATCAGCAGCTGGCGTTTGGTTATACGCGCGAAGAATTAAATAAAATCATTAAGCCGCTCGTGTCAGAAGGAAAAGATCCGGTCGGTTCAATGGGATATGATTCACCCATTGCGGTTTTATCTAAAAAGCCGCAGCTTTTATATAACTATTTCAAGCAGCTGTTTGCACAGGTCACAAACCCTGCCCTCGATGCTATCCGTGAGGAATTGATCACGATGGTGGAGACAACGATTGGAGCAGAAGGCAACCTGGTGGATCCAGGTCCTGAAAGCTGCCGTAAGATCCGGATTGAAAAGCCGATTTTAAATAATACACAGCTTGAAACACTGCGTCAGCAAAATGTTCAAGGTTTTGCACCAGTCACGCTTTCTACGCTGTTTGATGCGAAGGAAGGCAGTCTGGAGCCTGCTCTTGAGGCGATTTTTGAAAAAGCAGATCAGGCTGTAGCTGAAGGGAAAGTTCTGATCATTCTCTCAGACCGCGGCGTATCCGGCACGCAGGCGGCGATTCCTGCCCTGCTTGCGGTTTCGGGACTGCATCACCACTTGATCCGTCAGGGAACGCGTACGAAGGTCAGCATCCTGATCGAATCAGGAGAACCACGTGAAGTGCACCATTTTGCTGCGTTATTAGGATACGGTGCAGAAGCAATCAACCCTTACCTTGCGTTTGAAACGATTCGGGATCTGATTGCACGTGATGAGATAACAGATAAGACATTTGATGAAGCAGTGGAATGCTACATCAACGCTGCAACAGACGGTGTCATTAAGGTACTTTCGAAGATTGGTATTTCCACGATTCAGAGTTACCGCGGAGCCCAGATTTTTGAGGCGTTCGGCATCCACCCTGAAGTTGTGGATAAATACTTTACACGTACACCATCCCGTATTGGCGGAATCAAGATGGATACGATTGAAAAAGAAGTGTTAATGCGTCATGAGCAGGCTTATCGCGAGAATCGCGGGGGCAGCCGTGCGCTTGAGACGGGTGATGAATATCAGTACCGTGCTAAAGGGGAGGACCATACGTATAACCCGAGCACGATTCACACGCTTCAGCACGCATGCCGTTCAAATGACTATGATGTTTTTAAGAAATACTCAAAGCTTTTAACAGACGAAAAAGCGAACCTGCAGTCATTAAAAGGATTGCTGCGCTTTAAGAAGGGTCACTCGATTCCTCTAGATGAAGTAGAATCTATTGAATCGATCTGCCGCCGTTTTAAAACGGGTGCCATGTCTTATGGTGCCATCTCTCAGGAGGCGCACGAAGCGCTTGCGATTGCGATGAACCGTATTGGCGGACGAAGCAACTCAGGTGAAGGTGGAGAATCACCGGACCGTTTTACGCCTGACTCAAATGGGGATTCCCGCCGCAGTTCCATCAAGCAGGTGGCATCCGGCCGTTTTGGCGTAACGAGTCACTACCTGGTGAATGCAGATGAAATTCAAATTAAGGTTGCACAGGGAGCGAAGCCGGGTGAAGGTGGACACCTTCCTGGTAAGAAGGTATATCCATGGATTGCGGAAGTGCGTGGATCTACAACAGGTGTAGAACTGATTTCACCACCGCCTCACCATGATATTTATTCTATTGAGGATCTGGCTGAACTGATCCACAATCTGAAAAACGCCAATCCAAGTGCAAGAATCAGCGTAAAGCTCGTTTCAGCAGTAGGGGTCGGAACGATCGCTGCAGGTGTTGCGAAAGGGCGCGCAGACCTGATCCTCATCAGTGGTTACGATGGCGGTACAGGTGCAGCTCCACGTACGAGTCTGAAGCACGCGGGCCTTCCGTGGGAAATCGGACTTGCAGAAACTCACCAGACACTATTGTTAAACGGATTACGCGACCGTATCGTCGTTGAGACAGATGGCAAAATGATGACGGGCCGCGATGTTGTGATGGCAGCGCTGCTTGGTGCTGAAGAATACGGCTTCTCAACTGCACCACTTGTTGTTCTTGGCTGTATTATGATGCGCGTGTGTCATCTGGATACGTGTCCGGTTGGGGTTGCGACACAAAACCCTGAGCTCCGTAAGAAATTCACGGGAGATGCTGAACACGTAGCGAACTTCATGCGCTTTATCGCCATGGAAACACGTGAAATCATGGCTGAGCTTGGCTTCAGAACGATCAATGAAATGATTGGCCGTACTGATTTCCTTGAGCGCAACCCTGATATTGATCACTGGAAAGCGGCTGATATTGACTTCTCAGCACTGCTTTATTCACCGGACCTTCCGGAAAAAGTAGGCCGCTATCACCAGCAGGATCAGGATCACGGACTTGAAAAAACACTTGATTATCAGGAGCTTATTCCTGTTGCACGTAAAGCGATTGAAAAAGGGGAAAAGGTATCCTTCACTACGGCCATCCGTAACATTAACCGCGTAACCGGTTCGATGCTTGGCAGTGAAATCACGCGCCGTTACGGTGCAGAGGGGCTGCCTGAAGATACCGTAAACCTGACGTTCAAAGGATCTGCCGGTCAGAGCTTTGGCGCATTTATTCCGAAGGGAATGACACTCCGACTCGTCGGGGATGCCAACGATTTCGTCGGAAAAGGACTATCCGGCGGTAAGATTATTGTGCACCCGGATCCAGTTGTCACCTTCCCGCCTGAAAAGAATATCATCATCGGAAACGTTGCCTTTTATGGCGCGTCAGATGGTGAAGCCTATATTCACGGTGTTGCGGGTGAACGCTTCTGTGTTCGTAACAGTGGTGTAGATGTCGTAGTAGAAGGAGTAGGCGATCATGCCTGCGAATATATGACTGGCGGTACGGTTGTCGTGCTTGGCGAGACTGGCCGGAACTTTGCAGCCGGTATGTCGGGTGGAGTTGCTTACGTCTTTGACGAGAGTGGCACATTCAGAGAGCGCTGCAATGAAGAGCTGGTTCTCGTAGAAAAACTGACAGATGAAGCGGAAATGAAGGACGTATTCAACATGATCCAAAAACATGTGGATTATACAGACAGCGGTCACGGAAAACGAATTCTGACTTACTGGGAAACTTACTCTGAAAACTTCGTCCGCGTTATTCCGAAAGCCTATCTCAAGATCAATACGCGTATTAACGAACTGATTCAAAGCGGTGCCTCTAAAGAAGAAGCTGAAATGGCAGCATTTGAAGAGAGCAAACGTCCGCTTGTTACTCAATAAACGTCTAAAGGAGGGATTTGATGGGGAAGCCGACTGGATTTATGGAGTATCAACGCCATTCGCAGCGTGAACGCGATCCGAAAGAGCGGATCAACGACTGGAAAGACTATACGAAGCCAATGTCGGAACAGGAAATCAAATTAGAGGGAGCGCGCTGTATGGATTGCGGCGTGCCAACCTGTCACACGGGGACAGAGATCAACGGCCAGACAACAGGATGTCCGGTCTACCATCTCATCCCGGAATGGAACGATCTTGTTTATCAGGGGAAATGGAAGGAGGCGCTTGAGCGTGAGCACGAGCGCAACAACTTCCCTGAGTTCACAGGAACAGCCTGCCCGGCACCATGTGAAGGCGCCTGTGTCCTAGGTATTAACGAAGATCCTGTCGCGATCCGTACCGTCGAACGCGCGATTATTGAACGCGGATTTGATGAGGGCTGGGTCGTGCCGGAACCACCTGAAAAGCGTACAGGGAAAAAAGTGGCGGTTGTCGGTTCAGGCCCTGCTGGTCTTGCTGCAGCAGCCCAGCTGAACAAAGCGGGCCATCTAGTAACGGTTTACGAGAAAAACGACCGCATTGGCGGACTGCTGACATACGGCATTCCTGAAATGAAGCTCCCATACTACATGGTGGAACGCCGTGTGAAAATTCTTGAAGCAGAAGGCATCACGTTCATTACAAACGCAGAAATCGGGGGCAACGTGCCTGTTGAACAGCTGCGTGAAGAATTCGATTCCATCATTTTATGTGGAGGCGCACAGGTTCACCGCAATATTGATGTGGAAGGGCGCGACCTGAAAGGGATCCATTACGCAATGGATTTCCTTCACAGCAACACGAAGAGTCTTTTGGACTCTAACCATGAGGATGGTAACTACATTTCAGCTGAGGGTAAAGACGTTATCGTGATCGGAGGCGGAGACACAGGTACAGACTGTCTTGCCACTTCATTACGTCATAACTGTAAGAGCCTGACTCAGTTCGATATTTACGATAAAAAAGGTTCCATCCGTGACGCACTTGGTAACCCGTGGCCACAATATCCAATTATCCACCGTATCGAATACGGCCAAAAGGAAGCTGCAAGCAAATACGGAGACGATCCAAGAGCCTATGCCGTGCAGACAACTAAGTTTGTCGGTGACGAAAATGGCCATGTAAAAGAAGTGCACACCGTTAATGTAAAGCTGCGTATTGAAAACGGCAAAAAGATCCGTGAAACGATCCCGGGATCAGAAAAAGTCTGGAAAGCAGACCTTGTTCTTCTGGCGATCGGATTCAGCGGTCCTGAACAAAGCCTGATTCAAAAGCTTGGCGTTGAAACAACAGACCGTTCAACTGTCAAAGCAGAATACGGTGACTACCGCACAAACGTAGAAGGCATCTTCTCTGCAGGCGATATGCGCCGCGGACAAAGCCTCATCGTCTGGGCCATCAACGAAGGGCGCGAAGCCGCAAGAGAATGCGACCGCTACCTGATGGGCTCAACTGTATTACCATAGGATGAATGAAAGCCGGGACTGCTTGGTGCAGTTCCGGTTTTTTTAAATGTATGCAGGCGGCTGAGGGTTGGATGTGAATGGATTTGTATCGTTCGTGGGCATTTATGTGTTGTTTAAAAAGATTTTTGTATCGTTTCAAAAAATATATGTACTGTTCCACAAATTAAATGTAACGTTGCCTCTACAGACGCGGTTATTTGTCTTGTTTCAGCAAATATATGTACTGTTATAGCACTGATTCGGATTCGGCCCCCTAATTTAGGACACGGTCTGTTGTGTTGTTGAAAAGATTTTAGCACATTCCAAATTGATGATAAAACTTGATACTAAAACTCTGGCTGCTTTGTCTTCATGCATAGGTTATCAGAGAAGGCTTTTAAGGCTGACCTCACAGTGATCAGCCATTATCATTGCTTGATCAGATACAATCACCTTCTAGAGAGTGATCGAGAAGCTGGAACAATCATTTTTTACTGCTTCGAAGAATTTCTTCGGTGACAGATTGCCAAGGCTGCCGTGTGGCCTGCGTTCGTTGTAAAATTTCACATAGTCGTTGATATAGTAAATCGCATGGTCGAACGTCTCCATCTCAACCTCGTGACGAACGATACACTCACGCTGGAACTGGCTGTGATATGACTCGATAAAGGCGTTAAGATTAGGAGACGCGTTCGGTATGCGCTCATGGAAAAGACCATGAAACGCACAGTATTTCGCAAAACTGTGGCTAATAAACTGTGGTCCATTGTCTGTGCGGATGATCAATTTCTGCTCACCACTCCCTGGCTTCAGATGCACCTTGCGTCGTAAGATGGCCTTCATCACCGTCCGTATCACGTCTTCAGACCTGCAGGTCCTACCACAATAGTACCCGACGATCTGTCGGTCGTAGACATCAATGACGTTGCACGTCATCAGAAAGAACCCAGCTTCTTTTAAGGGTACATATTTGATGTCCATCTGCCAAAGTTGGTTAACGGCTGTCACGCTCCGGTTTCTCGCGAGTTGACGCTTAGGACGGTTCATTTTACCTCGTGTTTTTAATACTCCGAGCTCCTTACAGAGTCGATAGACTTTCTTGGCATTGATTACTAACTTCATCTCTGTCCTCAAGAGGATACACCACTTTCGATAGCCCAGACCTCCAATGAGATCGTCTTCACTGAACTCACAGAGAAACTCTTTAATCTCTTCATCAGAGACTGGCGTGCCATCTATGGTGTATGAGACTCCCGGAAAGGGGCGGCCTCTCTTCTTCATCTGGATGTTCCCTCCCATCATCGCTTGATAGTAGTAGGTCGAGCGTCCAAGACCGAGTATAGAGAGGATTCTCTTGGCCTGGAATCCCTGACCAATCCATTGGTTTGCGATCTCGTGCAATTCTGATATTAGAAAGGTCTTTTTTTTACGAGGTCTTTTAAGACCGCGATCTCCAACTCTTTCTCACCGAGCAGGCGCATGGCTCGTTCGTACTGCTGCTTGTAATAGTCACCAGATTTTTCAAGAGGAAGAACCTCCCCTGATTCCGCCTCCATCTCCATCTCTTCTCGGATCTCATCTCCATACTCATTAATCCAAGCAGTCAATGTACTACGATGGACGCCTGCTGTCTTGGCGGTTGTGACAATCTTGTTTGTCTCAAGTGCCATTCGGACATATTTCTTTTTGATCTCCTCAAACGCCTGAACCTTCTTTCGCATAAAAGTGCCCCCTTTCCTGTGGAATTGTTTGATATCAGTGTAAATCCAACATCAATTCGTGTCCAAGGTATTAAGGGGGCTAGAAAGCGGTTGTATCGTTCCACGTGATGATTGTATTGACTCACTGCTTCACGCGAAGTTCTATCCACCACCACCACCTCCAAACCTCTCCGCGGCATTCATGCGCAGTTTGCCCAAAAGCCCTCTCCTCCTAATGGTGTGTGCCTTTAAACACCCTCTTATTTTCCAGGAAAAATCAGCTGATCAAGTTTGTTCCAACCTTCGATAGGGAAACACTCATAAGGAAGTTCATTACATATTTTGAGGAGGAATGGAAGTGAGCAACGAAGGCAAATCGAACAAAAAGCACGAGCAGCTAGATACGTTCCGCACAGACGACTCCGGTAAAAAGATGACGACCAATCAGGGTCTTAAGGTATCAGAAGATGAATTTTCACTAAAAGCAGGTGTTAGAGGACCGACTCTTCTTGAGGATTTTCAATTCAGGGAGAAAATGACGCATTTTGATCATGAGCGGATCCCGGAAAGGATTGTTCATGCACGCGGATACGGTGCGCATGGCGAGTTTGAATTATATGAATCAGCAGAAGCTTATACACGAGCGGGTTTCCTTACTGACACGTCAAAAAAGACCCCTGTTTTCGTGCGTTTTTCAACGGTTGCCGGCTCTAAAGGGTCAGCGGATGTGGCCCGTGATGCACGTGGTTTTGCTGTGAAATTTTATACGGACGAAGGGAACTATGATCTGGTCGGAAACAACATTCCGGTGTTTTTTATCCAGGACGCCATAAAATTCCCTGACCTTGTGCATGCTGTAAAGCCGGAGCCGCACAATGAGATTCCTCAGGCTGCTTCTGCCCATGATACGTTCTGGGACTTTGTTGCAAATAACCAGGAGTCAGCCCATATGGTCATGTGGACGATGTCTGACAGAGCGATTCCGCGAAGCTACCGGATGATGGAAGGCTTCGGTGTCCACACATTCCGCTTTATTAATAACGAAGGTAAGGCTCATTTCGTGAAATTTCACTGGAAGCCGATTCTTGGGACGCATTCAGTTGTCTGGGATGAAGCACAAAAGCTGAACGGAAAAGATCCGGATTTTCACCGCCGTGATCTGTATGAAGCGATTGAAAATGGAGATTTTCCTGAGTATGAACTCGGTTTACAGCTGATTTCTGAAGAAGATGAGTTTAAATTCGACTTCGATGTGCTCGATGCCACGAAGCTCTGGCCGGAGGAAGACGTACCGGTTAAAATTCTCGGTAAAATGACGCTGAATCGAAATGTAGATAACGTTTTTGCTGAAACAGAACAGGTCGCGTTCCATCCGGGTCACTTAGTACCAGGTATTGATTTTACCAATGATCCGCTATTACAGGGGAGACTGTTCTCTTACACGGATACACAGTTAATCCGTCTTGGCGGACCGAATTTTCATGAGCTTCCGATCAACCGTCCGGTGTGTCCATTCCATAATAACCAGCGTGACGGTTACGGACGCCAGACCATCAATAAGGGACAGGTCAGCTACCATAAAAATTCCCTTGCGCAAAATACACCTGAAACCTCTACAGAAGAAGAGGGCGGTTTTGCTCATTATCAGGAGAAAATGGAGGGTCGCAAAGTACGGGCGAGAAGTGACAGCTTCAAGGATCATTTCTCACAGGCGACTCTTTTCTGGAATAGCATGAGCCAGCCTGAAAAAGAACATATCATACAGGCTTTCAGCTTTGAGCTTGGTAAATGTGACACGATGTCGATTCGCAGGCAGGTCGTTGAGATGTTTGCGAATGTCAGTCTGGAGCTTGCTACTGAGGTTGCCAAAAATATTGGGGTGGATGTGCCGCAGGGTAAAGAATCCGGCGTGACAAAATCATCTCCTGCATTAAGTCAGGAAAACACAGTCAAAACACCCGCTACCCGAAAAGTGGCGGTCATTGCCGGTGAAGGCTTTGCGGGAGACGTCAATGCCGTGCTGAAAGAGCTGAAGGCAAAAGGGATTACCACAGAGGTCGTCAGCGAAACGTTTGGCAATGTGACGGGAGCGGATGGTTCAAGTCTGGAGGTAGATCATACCTTCCTGACGGCCGATTCCGTCATTTTCGATGGATTGTATTTAGCAGGAGCAAAGGATCCAAGCCGTAAATTTGTACAGAATACATCTTATTTCTTAAACGAAGCCTACCAGCATTTCAAACCGATTGGTGCCACGCATGAAGGGAAGAAGTGGCTTGAGGCGAATGATATTGCAGAGAGTGCCGGTGTCATTTATGCGGACGATACGGCAATATTTGCAGATGCTTATATTGAAGCTGTAACGGCACATCGACACTGGGATCGCGATGTGATGTAAGAGACATGATAAAACCTGAACAGGCGCTGATACTCGCGTCCTGTTCAGGTTTTTTGTTAAGTAAAAGGTTACTTTTCTCCGCTGTTACCTATTTAAAACTGACTGTGACTGGTATACTAACAACAGCAAACTTAAGGAGAACGGATATGACAACTTGGAAAGACTATCATCTTAGTGCACCGATTACTGAGGCACTTGAAAAACTCACTTTTACATCCCCGACAGAGGTCCAGCAGCAGGTTATTCCTGCCCTTCAACGCAAAAAAGATGTGATGGCAAAAGCACAGACTGGCAGCGGGAAAACTGCGGCCTATGCGATCCCATTATGTGAAGCGGTTGAGTGGGAAGAAAACAAACCACAGGCGCTAATCATCACACCAACAAGAGAACTGGCTGATCAGGTGCGGCTTGATGCTTCAGCCATTGGACGCTTTAAGCGGATCAAGGCGGTTGCACTTTTCGGCAGACAGTCTTTTGCGAAACAGAAGCTTGAATTAAAGCAGAAAACACATATTGTAGCAGGAACGCCGGGCCGTTTACTCGACCATTTAGAGAAGGGAACGTTTGACCCTTCCCATTTACGATACGTCGTCATTGATGAAGCGGATGAACTGTTTAATCGCGGATTTATTGAGCAGGTGGAGGCCATTATGAAGTTCATGCCCTCTAAACGCGTCACAGCGCTCTTCTCAGCGACTTTTTCAGAAGAGGTGGAACAGGTAAGCAAAAAGTGGTTAACGTCTCCTGAGCGCTTCGAAATTGCTTCACGTGTGAAGGTCGAGGATTTGATCACCCATCAGTATGTAATGGTGAATGATGAAGACAAACTGTCTGCCCTCAAGCAGATTACCATGTCGGAAAATCCCGATACTTGTATGATTTTCTGCCGCACACAGGAGCGCACGGATATTCTGACTAAACAGCTCGATCAGGCAGGCTATCCATGTGACAAAATCCACGGTGGCATGGTGCAGGAAGAGCGTTTTGATGTCATGAACGAATTTAAGCGGGGTGAATTCCGTTATCTCGTGGCAACAGATGTGGCAGCGAGAGGCATTGACGTTGACAATGTGTCGCTCGTTCTTAACTATGATATTCCGCTTGAAATGCCTGCTTACGTGCACCGCAGTGGTAGAACAGGTCGTGCAGGAAACACAGGTAAAGTCATCTCCCTGGTGGAAGCAAGAGAACAGGAGAGGCTTCAAGGCATCATTGAATATAGAAATGCACCGATTGAAGAAGTCAGTCTGACAAATTTCACCCCTGATCCTGAAGCGTTTCATCAGAAAATGGAAGAAGAGCAGGAGCGGAAAACAGCAGCCATTGAAAAAGTCAGCACAGATATTCAGAAGATCTACGTGAATGGCGGCAAAAAGAAAAAGCTGAGAGCCGTTGATTTTGTCGGCACGATTACATCGATTGACGGCGTTAATGCTGAAGATATAGGAATTATCACGATCGAACCGACTTGCTCATTTATCGAAATTTTAAACGGCAAAGGCCCTCTCGTTATAGACGAGCTGCGTGAGAAAACAATCAAAGGTAAAAAGCTGAAGGTACATCCGGCGAAAAAATAATGAATTTCTTTGACGATCCGGGTGCTCAAAGAAGACAGGTTGTCTATCGACAGATTTCAAGGTGCTATCAACATTTACAGCAACGCTAACGACAGTAATGAAGCATCGATCAACATGAATTGGTGTGCGATCAACAATTTGAGCTTGCTGAAGCAGCCTATCAACATAAATAGCTTGTCTATCAACTTAAATCATCGAGTGATCGACATTAGAAAGTTGATATCCACATCAATAATGATTTCTCGTAGGCTCATGCTATCCCGATCTTAATACCATTCAATTTTAGCACCTGCTTTCACCCGGAAAGCAGGTGCTTCTTTTCTAAAAGAGGGAATTACTTGAAGTTTGAAAGTGTCCCCGATAGAATAAAAGAGTTGAAAAATTCTTACTATTAGGGAGGGTAATGATGTGAAAGAGAAGAAAGCATGGAAAGTACCCCATACGTTTGTCATTGTCTTCTTTGTAGTGTTGCTTGCTGCTTTGCTGACCTATGTGGTGCCTGCAGGGCAGTTTGAAACCGAGGAAGTCACGTATACACAGGATGGAGAGGAGTCCACGAGAACTGTTCTGGACCCTGACAGTTTCAGCTACGTTACAAACGAGAATGGGGACCAGGTCAGACAGGGAACAGCGCTGTTTGAGGATGGCGGAGGTGCCGGCTTCCTGAACTATGTATTTGAAGGACTCGTTTCGGGAGATAAATGGGGCTCAGCTGTTGGTGTAGTAGCCTTCATTCTGATTATTGGAGGAGCTTTCGGCATTATTTTAAGAACACGTGCCATAGAGCAGGGAATCTTAAATGTGATTGATAAAACAAAGGGCCGTGAAATTTTAATTATTCCGGTAATGTTTTTCCTGTTTTCGCTGGGTGGAGCTGTATTCGGAATGGGTGAAGAAGCGATTGCGTTCGCCATTATTCTCGTTCCGCTGATGGTTGCACTCGGATATGACGCGATTACGGGTGTCATGATTACATATGTAGCTACGCAGGTCGGTTTTGCAACGTCATGGATGAACCCTTTCAGTGTAGCGATTGCTCAGGGGGTTTCGGATGTACCGGTCCTTTCAGGTGCACCATTCCGAATTGCCATGTGGCTTGTTTTTACACTGGTTGGGATTATTTTCACCTGGATTTACGCGTCAAAAATTAAAAAGGATCCGAAGAAATCCTTATCCTATGAGACGGATGCTTATTTCAGAAAAAACGGCGATCTCAAAGACCTGCAGGCGAATTTCACATTTGGCCATGCACTTGTTGTATTAACGCTGATTGCCGGGATTGGCTGGGTGATCTGGGGTGTAATTGAACGTGCTTACTATATTCCTGAAATTGCCTCACAATTCTTTACGATGGGGCTCGTAGCCGGGATTATTGGTGTCATGTTTAAGTTGAATAACATGAAAGTTGATGACATTGCTGAAGGATTTATCGAAGGTGCGAAAGATTTACTGCCGGCTGCCTTAATCGTTGGAATGGCTAAAGGAATTGTCATCATTTTAGGCGGCGACAGTCCTGATGCACCATCTGTTCTGAATACGATGCTATATGGAGCAGGACAAGCGATTGGAGATTTACCTTCAGCGCTTTCGGCCTGGTTTATGTACGCATTCCAATCTGTTTTTAATTTCTTCGTCGTTTCAGGCTCAGGTCAGGCAGCCTTAACGATGCCATTGATGGCGCCTCTTGCAGATATTGCTGGCGTGACAAGACAGACAGCTGTCCTTGCCTTCCAGCTGGGGGATGGATTAACAAACATCTTTGTTCCTACCTCTGCTGCGCTTTTAGGTACGCTTGGTGCAGCCAGAATTGACTGGGGCACTTGGGCGCGTTTTATCTGGAAGTTTATGCTGCTGTTAATTGGTATGGCTACAATTTTTATGATCATCGCCTCTGTGATAAACTTCTGATAACCACACGCGTCGAGGAGGAACAGTATGTTAACGGTAATAAAAAATGCAGATGTGTACACGCCTGAATCCATTGGTATAAAGGATATTTTAATTGCAGATAAACGTATCGCGGCGATTGAGGACCAAATTGATCTCCCAGAGGAGACACCGGGTCTCAAGGTCATTGACGCTGAGCATAAAATAGCCGTACCAGGCTTCATTGATTCACATGTCCACATCATGGGAGGCGGGGGAGAAGGCAGCTACAAAACCCGAACGCCAGAACTTCAGCTGACAGATGCTACGCTTGGAGGTGTGACGACGCTCGTGGGTGTCATCGGAACAGACGGCACAACCCGCACCATGCCTTCACTGATTGCAAAAGCAAGAGCGCTGGAAGAGGAAGGCATTACATGTTACGTTCACACCGGCTCCTATCAGGTGCCAGTCAAAACGCTCACAGGTAAAATCGAGGATGACCTCATTTTGATTGACCGAGTCATTGGAGCGGGAGAGATAGCGATTGCCGATCACCGTTCCTCTCAGCCGACCGTTGAAGAAATGGCGAAGATTGCTTCTGCAGCAAGGATTGGTGGCATGTTATCGGGTAAAGCAGGTATCATAAACGTCCATGTTGGAGACAGCTATGATCATCTGAAAATCATTGAGCAGGTCGTTGAAACAACAGACATTCCAATCAGGCAGTTCTATCCAACACACATCAACCGGAATCCGCATCTATTTGAGGCAGGCATTGCTTATGCAAAGCGTGGAGGTTATGTTGATTTCACGACAAGCTCCATTCCAAAGTTTTTAGAAGAGGGAGAGGTAAAGTGCTCAACCGCCTTAAAAAGAATGCTTGAGGCTGGCGTACAGGCTTCACAAATTACTTTTACGTCAGATGGTCAGGCAAGCCTTCCTGATTTCGATCAGGATGGAGAACTCATTGGCCTGCAGATCGGAAAAGTGACTTCTCTTTATAAAGAGGTGCGAGATGCTGTGTTAGAAGAAAAGGTGCCTTTAAGTACGGCCATTCGTATGGTTACTCAAAACCCTGCTAAAATCTTAAAGCTTACTCAAAAAGGGGAGCTAGTGAGCGGGAAGGACGCCGACGTGGTGCTCTTATCGCACGATGACTACAGCATTGATTCTGTTTTTGCACTGGGGAAACTGATGGTACACAAAGGTGAAGCTGTTGTTAAAGGAACATTCGAATAAAAAAATATGGAAATAACTACATAAAAACGCTCCTACATTTACATGCAGGAGCGTTTTTTTACAAGATTGAAAATGCAGTAATGAAAAATACGACTGGTATGGTGATAAGGGCAATCGCTACCCCCAGGATAATGTTAACGAGAAACCCCTTCCAGCTTGAGAAGCGATGCACGACACCGGTCATTTTGCTAGTGATAATCATATTCCAAATTCCTAAGATAAAGCTTATTGCGCCTAACAGTAATGCCGATCCCTCTGGTAAAACAGATATCTCCATAAACCCCGGTCGCTGAAAGTACAGCTCTCCATAGATCATCACATATATTACCACTACTACTGTTAGGACGAGATTTGTAACCCCCGTTAATCCAAAGGTTTTTCTCATCTCCTGCACAGTACCAGAACCGTCTAACCAGCCACCAACCACCGTGTAGAGCCAGCTGCCAATATAATAGCCTCCCAAGCCAATGATCGGACCACCAATCAGTACAATAATTGCTATGAGGGCAGGGGATACAACAGAATTGATTCCCGTCTCCTGCAACGCATTTAACAGTCCTCCAATGCCTGCAATCATCAAAATAATTAAAGATAATTTCTTCTTATTCTGTTCAATCATATAACTGGTTGTCGCTTTCGGTTTAAACCAGACAGATAAAAATGGATTCATTATACCAGCTCCTTCCTGCTAAAAGGTACGTAATACTTATATAAAAGGTTTCATATTTTTCCTGAAAATAGGGGAGGGAAAGAGTGTGTACGTTATTGTAAACATGTAAACAAAATGTAAACATGAAGTATACAAATTAGTAAACATGTGTACAAATATGTATACATGTTGATTTGACTGGATGTGTACAAATGTGTTTACTTGTAAACGGAATTGTACACATGAAATCAGATTGTTCGGTACTTAAGATTGATTGACGAACTATTCAGCTTTCATTAAAGTGGAAACATGAGTTTGTTTTTGGTTAACAGACTCGAATACATAGTTTATTCAGGAGGTAACAATGACAAACGCAAGAATTGCAGCAGTTGATGTAGGTAACGATTCAATAAAAGCGCTTTTTGGAAAATCAGATTATGAAGTAAGTATTCCAAACGTAATTGCCCGTGATCGCGAAGACCGTCCTGTCATCGGGATTGAGGACCTTCACCAGAAGGATCCGCTCGATGGCCTTCATATTCGTGTACACTCCCCTGCCCTGCAGGACAACAACGTCATTTACCGTGTTGGCGACCTGGCAACAAAGAGTGATAACGCCACTGAGCTTGATCCGGGAAGTAGTAAGTCAGAAGAAGATCAGTCTCTTGTTATGCTATTCGCAACGATCGCACTTGATGCCGTTCGTGAGGAATCAGGATTTAAAGATAAAAATAATGTAGTTGATGCAACTTATACATTAGGAACAGGCCTGCCTTTACGTGAAGTGAAGGAAGGTAAGGACGTAGGGTTCCGTTCTCAGCTACTGGGCTCAGTACACCAGGTTGAGTTCCTCGTTACACCTAAATACCAGGGTAAAAAAGTAAACATCAAGTTTGAGGAAGTAAAAGTTTATCCGGAAGGATTTGCGGCGTTTATTAATCTCGTAATGGATAACGACGGGAAAATTATTAACCGCGACCTCATTGATAAGCAGATTCTGATTCAGGATATCGGTGGACTTTCAACGGATATCGCCGTGATCCGTAACCGTAACGTGGATGACGATAAAGCGCAGGGCTTCAACCTGGGTGTATCTGAATCACTTGAACAGATTCGTGAAGAAATCCGCTCAAGACACGGGGTTGAGCTCGATTCACGCCGTGATGTAGTCGACATTATCACAAAGAAAAATGACCGCAATCACATCATGGTTAAGGGAAGCCGTACAAGTGTCCATGACATTACGGACCGTATTCTCCTTGACCTTGCGAAGAAAGAATACCGTCATCTGCGCAACGTCTGGCAGAAAAACTCTCAGACTGAAATCTGCTACTTTGTCGGCGGCGGAGCGATGGTGTTAAAAGAGTATCTGAAGACGCTGAATAACAACCTCGATGGCTACAACATCGACTTCTTTGAGGATGAGAAAGAAAGCATCTGGATGATGGCTAATGCTTACCACAAGCTGATCAGTGACTTTGTACGCAAAAATTCATCTGCAAAGGAAGCTGCAGCTGCTAAAGATCAAAAAGAAGCAAAAGCAGTCTCTAAATAAGGTGTAAATGATGAGTGGGGGATCCGTTACTTCAATCAAGAGGGGACAGGCGATCACCTTTCGCCTCCCCTCTGATACTCCGGACCATCTGTTAAGGGAACTGCAGCGTTTGAAAGAGACAGAAAAACGCAACTTCTCCAGTAAAATTGCTGAGTATGCGCTTGAGGGACTTGGTCGCAACGCTCAAAAGGAAAGAGAAACGATTACTGTTCCCCTTCCTAAGCAGCTGTCCAAAGAGCAGCGTTCATGGCTCAGACACGCACATTCAGAAGCCTTACTTGGAAATATTGTTTATCAGCTATTGAATGACCCGGTAAGAGCTACCGCCATTCTTGCTTCAATGAACAGCAACTCTTTATCTGTGGATGACGCTCTTTATCTTCAAGAAGAAGAAAAACCACAGGCTGTGGATTATTCGTATGAACGTGAAGAAAGAGCAACACTGCCTTCTAAGCCATCATTTTCAGATGACGATCTCATGGATCTGAACTGGGATGATATAAAAACAGAAGAGTCTGAACCGGCAGAAAAAGAAGAAAAAGAAGAAAAAGAAGAAAAAGAAGAAAAAGAAGAAAAAGAAGAAACCCTCGATGATTTGCTCGGGAGTTTCCTCGAGAAAATGAATAAATAAATGAATAAAAAGACATCTATTGTAAATAGATGTCTTTTTGTTTTAATTAAATATCATTTTGTTCCTTATTCTTCATTTTTATTCTGCGGCTATTCATGAACAGAATCACTGCGCCTACAGTGGAGAAAAATAGAATCATATAATTAAAGGGTTCCGGGTTAGGATCGTTAATGATCAGATAAAAAATCCGGAACGAATTGATCAGAAGAATAATACTGAAAAACAAATCTAGTTTACGTAAGTCCAAAACAGTCCCCGCTTTCTTAGCTCAGCACTTATAAACATGTGAATAGGTCAGGTTATGCTTTTATTTATCCACATGTGGAAAACGTTTAGCAATCCCTACGATGACTTGAACTGCTTTTTCCATGTTGTCCACAGAGATATACTCAAATTTACCGTGGAAATTCTCTCCGCCGGTAAAGATGTTGGGTGTTGGCAGTCCCATAAAGGATAGCTGAGACCCATCGGTGCCGCCGCGAATTGGCTCAATGATGGCATCAATGCCAAGGTCATTCATCGTTTCCTGTGCAATATCCACAATAAAACGCACAGGTTCAATTTTTTCACGCATATTGTAATACTGATCTTCCACAAGTAACGTAACAGTGCCTTCTCCATGTTTGGCATTTGTTTCATTTGCAGCGCGTTGCAGCAGCTTTTTACGGGCTTCAAATTTCTCGCGGCTATGGTCACGGATAATGTACTCCATTTCCGTTTTTTCCACATCACCTGACATGTGCAGGAGGTGGAAGAATCCTTCATAGCCTGATGTGAATTCAGGAGCTTCATCTAATGGAAGAAGACGGTTAAATTCCATTCCGATCTTTAGTGAATTCACCATTTTATTTTTTGCTGTCCCCGGGTGTACGTTGTTTCCTTTGATGACGACCTTTGCTCCTGCAGCGTTAAAACTCTCGTACTGTAATTCTCCAAGTGGGCCACCGTCAATTGTATAAGCATATTGAGCACCAAAACGCTCAACATCAAACTTGTGGGGACCACGACCGATTTCCTCATCAGGTGTAAAGGCAACGCGGATCTTTCCATGCTTAATTTCCGGATGCTGAATCAGATAATTCATGGCCGTCATGATTTCAGCAATTCCAGCCTTGTTATCAGCACCTAAAAGAGTGGTACCGTCTGTTGTAATCAAGGTATGTCCCTTATATTTATTGATCTCAGGGAATTCACGGGGTGATAAAACGACATTCAGCTCTTCGTTTAACGTGATATCGCCGCTTTCATAGGTCTCAATGACCTGTGGATTGACGTTTGTTCCTGTAAAGTCGGTTGCCGTATCCACGTGGGCCAGGAAACCAATGGTTGGTACATCCGCATCCGTATTAGAAGGAAGAGTTGCCATTAAATAGCCGTTTTCATCAACCTCTACTTCCTCCATCCCAATATCCTTTAACTCATTTTCAAGTAAGCGCAGCAGATCCCACTGCTTTTCAGTTGATGGTGTGGTGGCAGATGCGGCATTGGATTGTGTATCGATTTTTGCATATGTAATTAAACGGTCCATTAATTCATGTTTCATGATTTGTTCCTCCTGTAGTGAGTACTGAGTTCTTCATTTTTAGTATATCATTTTCGGGGATGGATCAGTAAAGATGGGGATACTGAGAAGAATGACAAACCGGGCTGGGACGCGTCCTAAACTTTTCTTGATGTCTAGCTGCGGCGACTAGCCCCTCGAGGTCATAAGTCAAAGCTGAACGAGGGCAAAGGTCAGCCCTCTTGTCATCTTCGCCTTATGCTGATCGGGGCTGGACGAGTCGCCTCAGCTTTTCCGAGGCCGCGCAGTGAGCCAGCTATGCTGCACACAGCTGTCGCTTCACTGCCGCTGGAATCTGTGGATACGGCCCAGCCTTATAACGACTTTATTAGGCAAAAACTGTACAAATAGCTTTTATATGATGGCAGGTTGATAGTTGATTAAATTAGAGCAAGAATGTGCGGGAAATCGGTTAGTGTTGGCGAAAAATGTATAGGTCTATTTACACTAAACTGACGAATTTCCCCAGGAACTCACGAAAGTGTGATGTAACCTCATGAACTCGGCTCATAACCTCACAAACCCCACAGCTAACCTCACAAACTACCCGTACAACCTCACGAATTCCGCCGCCGCGCTCATCCTCCCCAACAAAAAATCCGGAATACGCCTGTTAAACGCGTGTTCCGGATCTGATAACGTTAGGTTATTTCAGGATGAAGCTGATTTTGCTTAATCCATGGTCTTAATTTGACGAATATTGGTATAAATAAAGCAGAAACGAATGCTGCTTTAATCAGGTTAAACGGGATAATCGCGCCAAGTGTTGTTGAAAGTTTTACGGTTGGGTCAAGCATGAAGTCCATGCCGAAAAACCATGCGTATGCCGGAAGAATTAAGAAATAATTCAGAACTGCCAGTAGGGTAACCATCAGTAATGTTCCGGAAATGAGTCCTTTTGCGAGTGCGCCTTTTGTTTTGCGTTTATGATAGAAAAAAGCTACCGGCAGGATGAATGCACAGCCTGCGATAAAGTTAGAAAGTTCCCCGATCGGGATGCCGCTGCCGCGGAATAAATAATAAAGAATGTTTTTCAGTGCTTCCACGATGACTCCTGCCATTGGCGAAAACAACAGTGCTGCTAAAAGTGCAGGTACGTCGCTGAAGTCAATTTTTAGGAAATCCGGTAAAAACGGAAGCGGAAAATTGAGCAGCATCAGCACAAATGCGATGGCGCTGAACATCGAAAGCTTTACGAGTAATTGCGTGTTTTTTAACATGAGTAGCTCCTGTCCTCGTCCCACTTACAGAAGTTTTAGCAATGAATCGTACACAAATAAACCCTGCATGACTGGCGCGGTCAGCAGGGAGAATGTAGCACGAAATAAAGGTCACGTTATACACGCGTCCCATTCATTGCCTCCATCTTCTCCCATCCAGACTATACTGTCGGCCTCCGGTTTTCACGGAGTCAGCAAATAGCTCCCTATTCGCTCGCGGGCTCAATCTAAGATTTACCGCCGGTCGGGAATTACACCCTGCCCTGAAGATGGAACGATATTAAATTTTAGTAGGACTTCAGTATACCGTAAAATGAATGGTGATTCAATATTTATGTTTGTGAGCTTGGTTAGTGGGTTTGTGAGGTGCAGAAGGAATTCGTGAGTTTAAAGAGAAAGTATATGAGTTCAGCAATGACTTTCGTGAGCTTCCAGTCACAGTTCGTCATTTTAGTGAAAATATACCCACCTGCCAAAAGGATTTTCTGACTCAAAAGTCGAATATTACGGAGAACGAAACAAACTTCGAGGAGGCTTTTATTATATGATTCAATTCAAGCAGCCGGATGTAGAAAACTTTTTTCAAACATTCGGTATTCAGTCATTTGCAGTCAACAAGGACGAAACACAGCTCGTATTCAGTACAAACCTGAATGGTAAATATAATTTATGGGCGATGGACCTGCCCGACACTTTCCCATACCCGCTCAGCTTTCATAATCAGAGCTGCTCTGAAATCACTTTTGATCCGAAAAGCCGATTCCTGCTTGCTGTCATCGATCAGGATGGCGATGAAAACGGTCAGGTGTATGCTTTGCCAACATCAGGAGGCAGTCTTGAGCCGCTTAGACAATATGAAGGTGCCAGACATATGGGGCTTCGCCTGTCAAAGGATGGCGAAAAACTGTATTACACTTCTACAAAAGATGACTCAACGTATCTGAAGTCATATGAATACAATTTAAATGACGGGACAGAAACGATTATTCAACACGGCAAGGGAGCGTCTACTCATTTAACGGCGAAAAGCCCTGATGAACAGACGTTTGCTTATGTGAAACATTATGCCAATACATACGTTCTCGCTTTTATTAAAAAAGGGGAACAGGAAGTGATGCTGACGCCGAAAACAGATAAGCAGCATACGGTTTCAGGGATTGAGTTCGTATCGGATAATATAATCTATTTTACAACTGATTTTGATGAAGATTTTTCATATCTGGCACGCTTTGATGTTGATAATGAGACGTTTGAAAAGGTGACTGGTGTTGAACAGGAAGGCTTTGACCGGGTGATTTTTGATAAAGTGACAAATTCCCTTTACATCACTGCTGAAAAAGGTGTGCGGGACAAGCTGTATCAATACAGTCTCGATACTGAAACGCTTAAGGAAGTTGAAATTCCCACTTCTGAGATCGCGGGCCTGAAGGTAGCGGAGTCAGGGAATCTTTATCTGATGGGACGAACGGCTGTGAGACCGCCTAATCTCTATGTGAGAGATGAGAACGGCTGGAAGCAGCTGACGAATTATAATGTTCCGGGTGTAAAGGAAGAGGAGCTGGTGGAGCCGGAGCTATTTACGTACAAATCGTTTGATGGTCTGGAAATTGAAGCGCAGCTGTTTAAAGCTAAGCCTGATAAAGACAATGGGCACGTTATTTTATGGCCGCACGGAGGTCCGCAGGCTGCAGAACGTGCAACATTCCGTTCGCTGTTCCAATTCCTTGTGTACAGGGGGTACAGCATTTTTACACCAAATTTCCGTGGATCCACAGGCTACGGACTGGCGTTCTCTAAAATGGTGGAAGGCGACTGGGGACATGGTCCGCGTCTTGATAACATGGAAGGGCTCGAATTTTTATTTAAAGAAGGACTGGCCGACCGCGATAAAGTACTGTTAATGGGCGGCAGCTACGGCGGCTATATGGCACTTCTATTACACGGCCGTCATGCAGATTATTTTAAAGCGGTTGTGGATATTTTCGGTCCGTGCAACTTATTCAGCTTTATTGAATCGGTTCCCGAGCACTGGAAGCCGGTGATGAAGCAGTGGGTAGGGGATCCTGTAGAGGATAAAGAAAAGCTGACAGAGGATTCACCAATTCAGTATCTCGATACGATGACAAAGCCAATGTTCGTCATCCAGGGTGCTAAAGATCCGCGCGTTGTAAAAGCTGAGTCAGATCAGATCGTAGAAGCGCTGAGGGCAAAGGGCCGAGACGTGAAATATCTGGTGCTTGAGGATGAGGGACACGGGTTCTCTAAAAAGGCGAATGAGATGAAGGTGTATGAGGAAGTGCTGGCGTTTTTTGATGGGTTTATTTCATAATGAAAAAAATGCTTTGGGTATTGGTTCAATACTCAGAGCATTTTTCAATTTTCAAGGGTGTATAGACTATAAAAAATGGAAAAACTGAATAAAGAGGCATTATTTGTACACAATAATAATCTCAATTCTTTCAAACGCACGATATTTAAGAAATCATTTGAAAAGTCTTTGTTAAAGGCAAAAATAATTTTCTATTGGATAACTATCTCGAATTCAAAATAATTAATCGGAAAAATTCACTATAAAAGAATAATTAATAGTCACATGTTCTTTTTTAATTACATATATATGTATAATTAATAATAATAAAATACCATTTAAAAGACTTCAAAATGTGTATTTGTCACCTTTTTTACTGCTCTTTTATTCGATACTGTAATAGTAATAAATGTTTGCAGGTCGGTCACGGCATTTTTTAAAAAGGAGAGCGAAGATGAAAATTAAATTATTTGTAGCCATGATGATTTGTGCGATTGCAGCTGCATTTCCAATTGCTGCATCAGCTGAAGGTCTTGTGTCTTCAGTTGAAGAGAAGGTCTACACATTAACGGACCGTGAAAAGAGCAGATGGGGAATCAACGATAATCGTTCTAACCCTGTTGAAACAACTGCCGGATGGAATAAGGCTTTAAAGTGGGCCGCTGAGCAGGGGTATACTACATTTCGTGTAGAAGATGGGCATTATTTAATAGCAAAGGGAACACGGGAGCATGATCCGGTTGCCAGAATCAATATGGTTGGCAATATGAAATTATCTCTTGATAAAGATGTTATTCTTGAAAAAGAAACGAATCGATGGGAGACCTATAGCCTTCTGTATGTCGGCAACATCGAAAATGTCATTATTGAAGGTGGACAATTTTTAGGAGATCGTGAAACCCACAATTATGACGTGACAGGTGAAGGGTTACTTGGCACACATGAGTGGGGAAATGGTATTAACTTAAAGGGTTCTGAAAATGTCATTATCAATAATGTAAAGATGAAAAATTTTGCTGGAGACTCTATTGAAGTTGGTGGATATACAGTAGGAGGTTACTACATTAAAGGGAGTATGCTTGAAAAAGGCTCTTACAATGATCAGGGCCAGCCTATAGCTCAAAATGGTAAAGTCCGTACAAATAATCGCTCAGTGACCGATTTAAAACAGAGTAAATATCAGGGAACAGAATTATTTATGTGGCTGCCCCAAGGAGTCAGAACAAATTATTTTGATATTTATTACTACAATGCAGATGGAACATTTATCAGCTCTCAAAAGAAGCTGAAGTTCTTTACAGGATTGCTTGAAATTCCTGAAGAGGCAGCTTATTATCACCTTGTCATGGATGCAGATGATCCGTCCAAGGTGAATATAAATGCAATGCATCTTGAAAGAAGTACAAATGTGACCATCCAAAACTCTGATCTCGGCTATAGCAGAAGACAGGGAATCAGTGTCGTTGGCGGAGAAAATGTGACCGTAAGAAACAATCATATACATCACGTCAAGGGAACGGCGCCACAAAGTGGAATCGATTTAGAGGGTGGTTATTTCCTAAACCATGATGTCACCATTGCAGAAAATTACTTTTCAGATAACGCAGGTTATGACGTGATATTATTTGATGGCAATACAGCTGTAGTTGAAAATAATGTCATGGCGTCAAAAGCAATCGGGTTGGCAATTTCAAAGCCTTTTGATTACGCCACCATTAGAAATAATGAATTTAATCATGCAACGATAACGGTAGTGGGGAACAATGCAGATTTCTATCAAAATATAATTGAAAACAGTCGAGTTGGTTTCAGTGGCGAAGCCATTACGTTTAAAGATAATGAACTTTACAATACACCAGTCAGTCTGGATAACAAAAAGCCTTTTACAGTCAAGATGGAGAATCTATTCATAGAAAATAGTCCAATATATATTGGCAGTAATCCAGTGAATCTCAGTCAGGTCACTTTAAAAGGTGAGAAATCCGCAATTACTGGACCAGGAAATGATCAAAATATTTACAAAAACTTAAAGGTTGAAAATTACACAAACCTCTCATTACCAAAAGGTCAATATCAAACATGTTCATTTACTTCAGGAAATGGTAGTGCGGTGGGAATCAGTCAAGAAGGAAACTACTCTATTCAAGATTGTAGCTTTACTTCCGATAGCAACGTTTTATCCATTAAAGGGTCACCTTCCGTAGCCATTTCAAATAGCCGATTCAACGTTAACAAGAACATTGGTTACGGTGCTTCATTTTACGTGCTCGGAGCGAAAAAGCTATCTATCAATGATTCTGTAATTTCAGCGAAAAATAATACGGTTACACATACTCCAATCATGAAGTTTGGTCCATATGGCTCTCCAGCTCCGACGAAAATATTTGATGTCAGTATGAAAAACGTTCAGATTCAAGGTAATCCAGCGAATGCTAGTGCAGTTACCGGTCTTGATACGAAAAATGCCGGAACAGATGCTCCAGCGTATCGATTGGAAAATGTCAAAGTAGAAAATGCCCTGGTGAAACTTCACTCAAAACATCAGATCCAGTAAAATAAGCAACTTAAAGAAGTCAGGTAGAAATATCTGGCTTTTTTGAGCTATTCCAAGTGTGATGTCATTTGACATTATTTTAAAATATATGGTAAATTTACATAGTTCTTTATAAAGAACAACCTGAGTGCGAGGAGGGTTACCATGAAAGAAAAATGGCATTCGCTGCATCTGGAGAACTTGGACGTTTCATTGAAAATGAACTTTTTTGATTATGGTGGGGGAGATCATGGTGGAAAAGATGATGACTGTGAGGATGATGTATCCGGAGCGTCATCATAGAATGTAAATGAGCAAGAATCGGCTGAAGGGTATGCTCCTTCAGCTTTTTCTAACAAGAAGTGATCTGATATGTTTAAGCACGTTTCAACAATGGAGGAAGGAAAAATATTTAAAGATATCTGGGAGCATACAATTAATAAGAATCATTGGCTCGATGCCCCCTATCGTAAAGAGTCTATCCGTTATTTAATATATGATCGTAAATACAAAAAGCCCATTGGCACAGTTGAATTTACTCCTGCATCAATTATACCAATCGAAACCTTATCCAAGCGGTACAGAACAGACAATATTCAAATAGAGACATTATGGGAAGTGGATCGATTATCTCTATTACGAGATTATCAGAGAAAAGGTAAAATGACATATATTTTTATCAGATATTCCGTGAACACTATCAAACATACTTTCCGGAAGGCTATATCGGCTTAATGGAGAACAAATTTTTTCATCGTGCAAAACGATTTCTAGGAGAAGATTTAAAGGTAACAGGATCAACCTGGATGGTCCGACAACAAAACTGGTTCCTGTGTATTTCCCTGTCAGATCGGTAGCCGGTACTAAAAGAAATGTGTACCTTATAAAGATTTATTTTTATTCCTTAAACACACAATATAAAAAATTTATTCTCCACTGGTCAGGAGTTAAAAAAGCAAAAAAAACAGGTTGACATGTTCTTTATAAAGAACTAAAATAAAGAAGACACTTGAATTATTTTTTAAAACAAAAGTCCCTGTTCCTCGCATAGGGATCTTATTTTTACACTGCATGTTCTTTATAAAGAATAAAATGAATGAAGAGGGTGAACACAGTGAAAGGCAAAGGAGTAAGTTCCTATACGCCAGGATCCAGAGATATAAACTTAATGGAATATGTAAAAGTGATTAAGAAAAGGTTAATCCTCATTTTACTCTTAACAATTTTGTTAGGTGGAATGGCTTACTACTATAATAATTTGACTTATTCACCAATGTTTCAAACATCAACGAGGGTTATTTTGACGTCTCCTGATGTTCCTATGGAAACTTTAATGGTGATGTTAAAAGACCCTACAGTTATGACTCAGGTTGCTCTAGATATTGGAATTGAACGTTCTCCTCAGGCACTCGCTTCTCAGGTGACAGTTGAAAGATTAGAGGAATCTCAGGTTGTCAGTATAACAGTAGCAGATTCTGATCCTCAGATTGCTGCAGACATTGCCAATGCAACAGCTTTGAATTTCAAAGAAGAAGCAAGAAGCATTCTCGCGTATGAAGGCGTTCAACTACTTACAGAAGCAATGCCAAATTTTAATCCAGTTAATCCTTTGAGTAACCGATTCGTTTATTTGGCTGCAGCAGCGGGTCTTGCACTTGGAATCGGTTTAGCCTTCTTTCTGGATACGCTTGACCGCGCTATTAGAGTTGAGGAGGACGCTGAAGAATTCTTTGGTGTCCCGGTCATAGGATATGTACCGGATGCGAGAAAGAAAAAAGTGTTAAAGCAACCAAGAAAAAAAGCAGTCGAAATAAGGGGTGAGCAGATTGAAATTACGAAAAAGGCAGCAGACCACAGCTGATAAAAAACGAAGTGTTTACACTTATACACATCCTGACTCTGCGCTTGCTGATGAATTTCATACGATACGGACCAATATTAAATTTCTGATGACCGATCAGCCAATGAAAATATTTGTTCTTACTTCTTCAACCAAAGGGGAAGGAAAGTCTACAGCAGCGGTAAACCTGGCTACTTTATTATCTCAACAAAAAGAAAGAGTACTTCTCATTGATGCTAATTTGAGAAAGCCGGTCATTCACCAGTATTTTCATCTGGACAACCATCACGGCCTCACCACTGTCTTAAAATCCAGGCGGTCTCTAGCTGAAGTAATGCATAAAGGAGAAATCAGCAGGCTGGATATTCTCACAAGCGGACCGGACGAATATAATCCAGCTGAACTGTTAGGCAGTGAGCAGATGAAACAACTGCTTGATAAAGTCTCAAAAGAATATGATGCCATTATTATTGATGCCCCTAATGTACTTGATTACACAGAAACCCGGATTTTAACTAACCTTGCAGATGGCGTTCTGCTCGTTGTCAGAAGAGGAAAGGTTATCTTTCAGGATGCGCTGGAAGTCAAAAGGATTCTGAATCTGGCACATGCAAATGTGATAGGTGCCATTATGAATGAGCGATGAATTTTTTTGAATAAATTGTTCTTTATTAAGAATTATGTTGTAACGGAAGAAATAACAGTGATGTCTCCTGACTGTTATCAATGGAGGCACTCGATCATGCTGTGGGTTGAAACACACCTTAGACGCAAGTCGTCGTTGGCATGGAGTGAGGGTGGGTTAAATGCCCGATTTATTTCAATTTATAAATATAAAAATAGAAGGATAGTGTGATGATCCGGTCATTATCCTTCTATTTTTATGGACGGGAAAGGAGGAATAGTATGTCTTATAAACAGAGACTTTCACTGTTTATATTAGTTGATACGACCATTGTTTTAATGTCAGTATTCTTCAGTGGTTTTTTGGTGAATGCCAGTATTGAAGTGCTGACGGCACCTATCGTATTAACAGCTGTGGTTCTTGTAAGCGGTCACTTAATCTTTTCATTTCGTTACCATTTGTATAAGAAAGCTTGGGAATATGCCAGTATTGGTGAACTTTCTGCGATATGTAAAACTGTATTTTTTTCAGTCATTTTGGCTGGGGGGATACAGCAATTTGTGTTTCAGGAAATGTTTTTCAGAATGCTTGCAGTGACTTTGTTACTTCACTTGTTTTTTATCGGTGGTTCAAGGTTTGCTTGGAGATTGTTTCGTGATCGTGTCATTCGCCGACATGATGATAAAAAACGGACGTTAATCATCGGAGCAGGCTCAGCAGGTACAATGATCGCAAGACAGCTTATCCAAAGTCAGGACGGAGATATGCTCCCTGTTGCTTTTATTGATGACAATCCAAGAAAACAGAATCTAGACATTTTGGGAATTCCGGTTGTAGGATGCGTAGCTGATATTGAAAAAAACGTGAGAGAATATATGATCGATAATATTATTATTGCCATTCCTTCACTGAGTAAGAGGCAGTTGAACGTCATCTTCGAGCAGTGTGCAAAAACCGAAGCAGAAACTAAGATTTTACCTATGATTGAAGATCTCGTTTCGGGGAAAGTATCTGTTTATCAGGCCCGGGATGTTCAGGTGGAAGATTTACTCGGAAGAGACCCTGTGGAACTTGACTTGGAGAAAATTTCTTCCAAATTAAATGGAAAAACGGTATTGGTTACGGGCGCAGGTGGTTCAATCGGATCAGAGATTGTCCGCCAGGTAGCGAAGTTTCAACCAGACACCATCATTCTTCTTGGACATGGTGAAAACAGTATTTACAAAATCGAAATGGAAATGATTGGTTCATTAAGGGTTTCGGGTATTCAGCTTTACACTGAGATTGCAGACGTGCAGGACTTTAAACGGATATTGCATATCATGAACCATTATCGTCCAGACATCGTATATCATGCTGCAGCGCACAAACATGTTCCACTTATGGAAAAAAATCCGGAGGAAGCTGTAAAAAACAATATCATAGGTACAAAAAATACAGCGCAGGCAGCTCACCAGGCAGGTGTTGAAATATTTATTATGATTTCAACTGATAAAGCAGTGAATCCAACAAGTGTAATGGGTGCTTCAAAAAGACTTGCAGAAATGATCGTACAGCAAATGAATCAGGGAAGTGAAACCATCTTTGCCGCTGTCCGCTTTGGAAATGTTCTTGGAAGCAGAGGTAGTGTCATTCCGCATTTTAAGCAACAAATTGAACAGGGAGGGCCGGTGACAGTTACTCACCCTGATATGATTCGATATTTTATGACCATCCCTGAGGCCTCAAGGCTCGTTATCCAATCTGGAGCATTAGCCAAAGGTGGAGAAATATTTGTTCTTGATATGGGCGATCCGGTTAAAATTGTAGATTTGGCAAGAAATATGATTAAGCTCTCCGGTTATTCAATAGAAGAGATTGGAATTGAGTTCATTGGAATAAGACCGGGTGAAAAGCTTTACGAAGAACTGTTAAATGAAGATGAAGTGAATCCGGATCAAGTCTACCCGAAAATCTATACGGGGAAAACGTCAGGATTGTATCTTACAGAAATTAATCAGTTGATATTGCATTATGAAACGATGCATCCGGATGCAATCAGACATGCACTACTTGAAATTTCTAACCGTAAAATTTCGAGTTTGCCAATATCAGGATAGGGGTGGATGGAATTGAAAGTGAGAAAAGCTATTATTCCGGCAGCCGGATTGGGAACCAGGTTCTTACCCGCAACTAAAGCGATGCCCAAAGAAATGCTTCCAATTGTTGATAAGCCAACCATTCAGTACATTGTGGAGGAGGCAATCGCAGCCGGGATTGAAGATATTATCATCGTCACAGGCAAAGGTAAAAGAGCAATTGAGGATCATTTTGATCATTCATTTGAGCTTGAACAAAATCTATATGAAAAGGGTAAGTTCGATCTTTTAGATGTCGTTCAGCATTCCTCAAGACTCGTTGATATTCATTATATTCGTCAAAAGGAACCAAAAGGGCTTGGTCATGCCATCTGGTGTGCGAGAAAGTTTATTGGAAATGAACCATTTGCAGTCTTGCTGGGAGATGACATTGTACAGGCCCAAACGCCTTGCTTAAAGCAACTTCTGGATGTGTACGCAAGGTACAATGCCTCTATTGTAGGCGTGCAGAAAGTAAAGGAACAGGAAGTCTCGAGGTACGGCATAGTAGACGGAAGACCAGTGAATGACAGGTTATTTTATATCGAAGAACTTGTTGAAAAACCTGAAATTCACCTGGCACCATCAAACCTTGCGATCCTTGGCCGGTACATACTGACACCGGGCATTATGGATCTGCTCAGTGAGCAAAAGCCTGGGGCAGGCAATGAAATTCAATTGACGGATGCCATTGCTGCTTTAAATAAATCTGAAGCAGTCTATGCCTACGAATTTGAGGGCACACGCTATGACGTGGGTGAAAAAATGGGCTTTATTCAAACGACCATTGACTTTGCACTGAAAAACGAAGAATTGCACGATGGTTTGCTGGAGTATCTTGTTCAGAAAGTTAATGAGTATCAGATTGCTAAACAATAGGAGGGAGTGTGAAATGAATAAAAGGATACTGTTTTGCGCAACCGTTGACTATCATTTTAAAGCTTTTCATTTGCCTTATTTAAAATGGTTCAAAGAGCAGGGCTGGGAGGTTCATGTGGCTGCGTCCGGTGACCGATCATTACCGTATACAGATTACAAGCATGTTCTACCTATTGAGCGATCTCCTTTTTCAACACAAAATGTAAGAGCTTATTTTCAGTTGAAAAAGCTGATTGACACATTTGACTATGATTTGATTCACTGTCACACGCCTGTAGGAGGAATGCTAGGAAGAATAGCAGCCTTAAACGCACGTAAAAAAGGGACGAAGGTTTTATATACAGCTCATGGCTACCATTTTTGTAAAGGTGCTCCCTTTATGAACTGGCTGATCTACTACCCTCTTGAATGGGGCATGTCGTTTTTAACGGATGCCATCATTACCATAAATAAAGAGGATTATCAGCTATCGAAAAATCAGTTTCATGCAGCAAAGATTTTGAAGGTGCATGGAGTAGGAGTAGACACAGCGTACTTCCATCCTCCGGCAAAACATGAAAAGGACAGTTTAAAGAAATCGTTTGGTTTTAAGCCAGGCGATTTTTTGTGTTTTTACGCAGCAGAATTTAACCGTAATAAAAATCAATCATTTCTAATTAATGCTTTTGCTCTCGTCAAAGAAAAAGTACCACATGCAAAGCTGCTTTTAGCCGGAGAAGGGGATGGTCAAAAGGAATGCAGGGCTCTTGTTGAAAAATTAAATCTTTCAGACAGTGTCGCATTTCTGGGATTTAGAAAAGATATCAAAGAGCTGGTCCAGGCCTCTGATGTTGGCGTTGCTTCAAGTTTAAGAGAGGGGCTGCCGGTTAATGTGATGGAAATGATGGCAGCAGGTCTTCCTGTGATTGCCATTAAAAACAGGGGCCATAATGAATTAATCGAAAATGGAAAAACAGGATTTTTACTATCATCTGATCAGGTAAAAGAATTTGCAGGTAAGGTTATTTACCTTGAAAAAGAAACGGGACGCAGAGAGCTGCTTGGGTTTAACGCCAGAGAAAAAATCATCAATACTTATAGTGTTCAACGTGTTTTACAGGAAAAAACAGAAATCTATAAAAGTTTTATGACAGAGACGGAGGCGTTTGAATGGATCGCCCGCTGAGAATTCTTCATGCCGTCGTCAACATGAATAGAGGCGGCGCGGAAACGCTCATTATGAACTTGTATCGTAATATGGACAGGAAATTGATTCAATTTGATTTTTTAACTTCGAAGCCTGGTGAATTTGATGAGGAAATAGAGAAACTCGGAGGAAAGGTTCATCGGATTCCGTATATGACCGATGTAGGTCACCTTCAATATCAAAAGGAACTAAGAGCGTTTTTTCAGAAAAATTGTTATTCAGTTGTCCATGCACATATGGATAAAATGAGTGGATTTGTATTACATGCAGCAAAAAAATACGGAGTGCCTATTCGTATTGCACACAGCCATAATACGAGCAGTGAAGGAGGGTTTGCTGCCAGGCTTTACAAGGAATTAGCAGGACTTTTCATTGAACGCAGTGTAACTCATCGCTTTGCCTGCTCAAGTGAAGCTTCACGATGGCTTTTCAAGAAAACATCACATCAGGCACTGGTCATCAAAAATGGTGTGGAAGCGCACCTTTTTAAGTATTCAGAATGGACCAGGGAATCGATAAGAAAGGACCTCGGTCTGAAGCCCAACCACTTTGTTCTTGGGCATATTGGGCGCTTTCAAAAGCAAAAAAATCATGCGTTTTTGGTCAAGCTTCTTAAAGATCTTATACAGGTTGATCCGAGGTTTCATTTGTTATTGGTTGGAGATGGAGATCTCAGACAGGCAACAGAGCAGCTTTTTACTGAAGCAGGTGTAAGAGAAAATGTGACGTTTCTAGGTGTACGCTCAAATGTGAATGAACTCCTGCAGGCGATGGATGTCTTTGTTTTTCCATCATTTCACGAGGGTTTACCAGTCACACTTGTTGAAGCTCAAAGTACAGGGATACCCTGTCTGATTTCTAACCGGATTTCAACAGAAGTGGATCTCGGTATGAACCTCGTTTCATTTCTTTCAATAGAAACAACAGAAGAGTGGATAGATCAATTGATTCATATTCATCAAATGGAAAGAGTCAGAAATTCTGACCTTGATCAGATCAAAAAACAGGGATATGACATTCGGGATACCGCTGAACAAACAGCAACGATATATTTGCAACTGGGAGGTACAGGATGAAAACGCTGACTGTTTTTACACCAACCTATAACCGCGCCTACTGTCTTGGAAGAGTATATGAAAGCCTGAAGAAGCAGACCAGTCAGGATTTTATCTGGCTCATTATTGATGATGGATCTACGGATCATACAGCCGAACTCGTCAGCCGATGGAAGGAAGAAGACAGAGTCTTAATACACTACCATTATCAAGAGAATCAGGGTATGCATGGCGCGCATAACACCGCTTACCGTCTGATGAAAACTGAATTAAATGTCTGTATCGATTCAGATGATGAAATGGCAGATCATGCGGTCGAAAAAATCATTGCGTTTTGGAGAAAACATGGTAATGAAAAAGTCAGTGGTCTTATCGGATTAGATGCATTCAGAAATGGAGAGATCGTTGGAACGAAAATGCCTGAAAGCTTGAAAGAATCAACATTATTTGACCTGTATGAACAATATAAAGTCAAGGGGGATAAAAAGCTTGTATATCGGACGGAACTGACGAAACGATTCCCTTATCCGGTTTTTAAGGGGGAACGCTATGTGGGACTGGCATACAAATATTATTGTTTGGACCGTGACTACAAAATGCTTTTAATGAATGAGGTATTATGTGTCGTTGAATATATGCCGGATGGATCATCTGCCAATATGCTTCATCAGTATTTGAGTAATCCCCAGGGCTTCGCTTTTTATCGTAAGGAATTAATGAAGTTGCCATTTGCCAGTCCGGTATTTAAGTACAGGCAGGCCATCCATTATGTATCAAGCAGTATGATCAGCCGTAATAAACAGTTTCTTAGAGAAACACCAAAAAAATGTATGACCTTAGCTGCATTACCTTTTGGGATCGGCTTGAGTATTTACATTAGAAGAAAAACTTTATCAACCGGCTAGAAAGGGTGAGATCAGAATGACGATTTTTTGGCTGACACTGGCATCCGTTTTTATCCTTGGTTTTTTTGCACGATACGCGGCTGTGCCAGCAGGAGGTATTCATTATACTCCTGTTCCGGTCATCCCAAATCGTTTTCTGATTGCGATTGCAGCATTGATTTTAGCACTCGTATCGGGGTTACGTTCAAATATTGGAGATACATTTAATTATAAGGATATATATGAACGTAATGATTTCACATGGGAATATATCTTCAGTGAGAAGGATTACGGATTTGGTATTTTGCAAAGGTATTTAAAACTGCTATCTGAGGATCCTCAAATCCTTTTGTTCACAACAGGAATCATCACTAATATTCTGATCGTGCTTATTCTGTTCAAATATTCCAGAATGATTGAAATCAGCCTGTTCGTGTATATAACAGGAGGATTTTATCTTGTCTCTATGAACGGCATCAGACAGACACTGGCAGCTGCCATTATGTTCACAGCAACCAAGTTTCTGATCGAGCGACGCTTTTTACCCTATGCACTAATCATTGTTTTCGCTTCATTTTTTCATCAGACCGCACTGGTGATGTTGCCCATATATTTTATTGTTGGGGCAAGGGCATGGTCAAAAGCAACAGTGGGCTTAATATTAATCGCAGTGGTTATTGTATTTAGTTTCGAACAGTTCACCTCTATTTTATTTACGGCGATTGAAGATACACAGTACGCTGATTATAAAGAATTCAATGAAGGCGGAGCGAATATGCTGCGTGTAGCGGTTGCGTTACCGCCATTAATCATAGCTTATCTCGGAAGGGGAAAATTAAAGAAAATTATGCCTGGCAGTGATGTAATCATTAATATGACACTGTTAGGTCTTGTATTTCTTATCGTATCTACACAAAGCTGGATTTTTGCAAGATTCTCACTTTACTTTTCGCTTTATCAGCTGATTTTGCTGTCATGGGTTATTAAATTGTTCAGGGAAAAGGATGAAAAATTGATTTATTACCTGATCCTGATTTGCTATCTGTTTTATTATTACTACGAAAATGTGGTCAGCCTCAATATCATTTATAAGAGTGACTATTTAATTTTTTAATGATGGAATGAGAAAGCACAGCTTAGCTAGCCGTGCTTTTTTATTATATGGAAATAAAAGGAGGGATACAATGGCTGTTTTAGTAACAGGGGGAGCTGGATATATTGGCAGTCATACGTGTGTAGAGCTCTTGGAAAAAGATTATGAAATTGTCGTCATTGATAATTTCTCTAATAGTCAGCCTGAATCTTTGAAAAGAGTTTCAGAGATAACGGGTAAAATTTTTCCTGTCATTGAAGTGGATCTGAGAAATCGGGAAGATGTTGAAGATATTTTCAAGCAATTTAACATACAAGCGGTCATTCATTTTGCCGCTCTTAAAGCAGTAGGAGAATCAGTGACAAAATCCCTGCTTTACTATCAGAATAATCTTATTTCTCTTCTGAATATATTAGATGTTATGGATCAGTACAGTGTTCAGCAAATTGTATTCAGTTCCTCAGCAACTGTTTATGGAGATAACGGACGCTCTCCCTTAAAAGAGGAGACACACACCGGAGCAGTAAATCCTTATGGGCAGACAAAGTTGATGGCGGAAAAAATACTTGAAGATCTCTCGGCGTCAAACCGTGAGTGGAAATCGGTTATCCTTCGCTATTTTAACCCTGTGGGAGCACACGAAAGTGGAAAAATTGGAGAAGATCCAGGTGGAGTGCCAAATAATCTGATGCCTTATTTATCTCAGGTAGCAGTTGGTCAACGTACTCACTTATCCGTTTTTGGTTGTGATTACCCTACAAAAGACGGAACGGGAGTCAGAGATTACATTCATATTATGGATCTGGCAGCGGGACATGTAAAAGCACTTCAATTTTTAGAAAATAATGAAGGCTGTCACACATTTAACCTTGGCACAGGAAAAGGGTACAGCGTACTTGAGATGATACATGTTTTCCAGCAGGTGACCGGAATTCCTATCCCATATCAGATCGTCGACAGGCGCGCGGGAGATATTGCTGAATGCTTTGCTAATCCGAAGAAAGCTGAGAAGCATCTTGAATGGAAGGCAGTGCGTACGCTGAGCGATATGTGTAGAGATACCTGGAGATGGCAGAGCAGCAATCCTTTTGGCTATCATCCTCAAAGTAAAATGAAAACAAAAAAAGCATCAGGAGCTTAATGATCATGTGAGAGGAGATGACATAATGAAGAGGTCAATTGATCTTGTGATTGCTGTAGCTGCCTTCATCATTTTATTTCCGTTCTTTATCATCCTATGGGCGGCTATTGTTGTAAAACTTGGCGCGCCTGCTTTCTTTATTCAGGAAAGAGCAGGGTTACACGGGACACCCTTTATGCTTTATAAATTCAGAACGATGACATCTGAAAAAGATGATGAAGGCAATTTACTGCCTGATGAAGAAAGAATGACCCGGTTTGGACATATGCTGAGAAGTCTGAGCCTGGATGAACTTCCTCAACTGATTAATATCATTAAAGGAGATATGAGTCTCATTGGGCCTCGCCCTTTATTAAGTGAATATCTTCCTTTCTACACAAAAGAACAAATGAAACGTCATCAGGTCAGGCCGGGTATGACTGGCTGGGCGCAGGTAAATGGACGGAATCAGCT